>NZ_RQVL01000004.1 GCF_003992005.1 Veillonella sp. VA139
GCTCACTTACTTTCATCCATTTAATTGCTTAGAGCATTTATTTCTTAAAGAGTTTACACAAAATTCTTGACAGTACCTTTTAATACACAGGAGTTTCTATGTCAGATATCCCCCAATCTTATATCACTATAGCCAATGAATTTAGAACTGAATATATTGTAGAAAAGTCACGTTTCATTTCTACTATTGCTCCAGTTACTACTGAAGCAGAAGCACAAGCATTTATCCAACGCATATCCAAAGAATTTTGGGATGCTACTCACAACTGTACCGCTTATACTATCGGTCCTCGCCAAGAACAACAACGTTCCTCTGACAACGGCGAGCCATCTGGTACGGCGGGAAAACCAATGTTAGAAGTATTAAAAAAGACGAGAATTACCAATGTAGCTGTCGTAGTTACTCGCTATTTTGGTGGTATTAAGTTAGGAGCAGGGGGACTCATTCGTGCCTACTCTCATAGTGCAGCCAAGGCTGTCCAAGAAGGACCTAAACTACTCATTGCACCTCGTCAAATTGTGACCATCTCTATAGATTATTCCAACTTTGGATCCATAGAACGCCAACTACAAACACTAGGACTTCACTATACAGCATCGTTTACGGATCTCGTATCTATTGAAATCTATGTAGAGCCGGAAAATGTGACCATCCTCGAAACAGATTTGACAAATCTAACTGGTGGTAATCTAACTTGGCAATTACAAGAGGTTCGTATGGTAGAATTACCATATATTGCTGATATAACTGATGACTGATGTTTAGATGTCATATACACGCAATTGGTAATAGAATGGTAGAGTTACTGCAGGCCATCCCTCCCATACCACATAAATCAGTTATATAATAGACTAATAAAATTTTTGATTCAACTCTGATTAACAAATGATATGGGATTATCCAAAAGAGCAACAAAAAACCACGGTGTCTTCCTTCACCGTGGTTTTTTGTGCTTCTTGTTGGAGTCCTCTATATAAAGGGAAAGTACGCTAAATTAATGGCTGCAGCATTCTGCTACAAATACTTCTACAACTTCTTCATCTTGCAATTCAGAAGTCCAAGGATGTGGCCAACCTTTAATGCTATTATCTTTGCATTGGCTTGCTTCACATGCTTCTAAACGATGTTCTTTTAAATTTTCTATCCATGCTGATACTAAACTCATATTAGTTACTTCCTTCCTGATATATACACCGCAAGGTGTGTGTTCTTATTGCATGACTGTAGTATACAAGAGTCTAAGTGTTTTGTGAAATGACAGATAGTTATTATCTCATAAACTATTTTTTATAACACTTTTTATAGTCTTTTTATTAAATCAAATTTAATTATAACTAGTGTGCATATCGTCCATAACTTTTTGACGTTTATTTGACGATTTTTGACTATCAAAAAAACAAAAGAACACACATGCTAGCATATGTGCTCTCGTCTGTGGCGGAGGATTAGGGATTCGAACCCTAGCGCCGGTAACCCGACCTAACGATTTAGCAAACCGTCCTCTTCAGCCTCTTGAGTAATCCTCCATGATACCTATTAAGGATACCACAAGTTGATTCTATTTGTCAATCATTTTTTATAATTCATAGCCAACTTCTACCACTTCGACTTCTCCAGAGTTTGGATGCATCATCAACCCATGGACTGCTACATCCTTTGGAATCAATGGATTCATGCGAAGCATACTAACCGTTTCTTGTACATTATCTACGGGATGAGAGAACCCATCTGCCCAGTGCTCTAGTTCGTGACGCACCATTTGAATTGCTTCCGGTGCTACACCACGAGATAACATAGCCTTGGTTAAACTTTCAGAAGTAGTTTTCGCCATGCCACACTCATAATGACCGATTACAAAAATTTCAGATACTCCTAATTCATAGATGCAAACTAACAAGCTACGTACCACGCTATCAAACATACCTGAAATGGAGTTACCCGCCGATTTTATAACCTTTGCATGGCCCCGTTCAATACCAAGAGCTTGCTCCATAAAGTTTACTAATCGCGTATCCATGCACGTCAAAATTGCAATTTCACGGGTTGGTACCTTACTTACCGTTGGCATCTCATCGCCATGTTCTTGAGTAGCATTATCCAAAAATTCTCGATTATGTCGTAATATTTCATTCAATAAGTTCATCGTTTACCTCTTAACGTATCCGTTTTTTATAATGTTGCGAATTGCCTTGCTGTTTCCATCCTACACGATCACCAATAGACATGACACGGCGTGTTAAACATTCTTTGCATTGGTCTGCATTGTCATCCACGCATGGTTTATTATCATATAGCAAATATTTCGCGCGATGCTCTGGTACAGTAATGATAGGCATCAGGATGTTCGCCCCTGCCGCCAATCCTTTTTCACGACCCAATTTGTCTAAGGCTTGTAAAGCTGTAGTAGCGGCAATATTGACATCTTTCAGAAAGAGGCGAGTTAAGGCGATCATTTTTAGTCCTAACTGCACTCGTTCTAATTTACCCTCTTGTGAATCAATACCCAATTCTAACGCGCGCTGTCCTAATGGTGTATCATGGTGTACCACATAGGGTCCCATACCAATCATATCGATATCCATATCACGATAGAATAAAATGTCGTTGACAAGATCATCTAGTGTTTGTCCTGGTAAACCAATCATAACACCTGTACCGACTTGAAATCCTACCTTGCGCAAAGATTTTAAGCAATTTACACGTGTCTCAAAGGAGTGCAATGCATCCTTTGGATGAATCATCTCAAATAAGTCTTTATTTGTCGTTTCAATGCGAAGCAGATAACGGTCCGCACCTGCTTCACGCATACGTCTATATGCCTCTTCCGATTGCTCCCCTACACACATGGTGATACCTAGCTCATGATTGCTTAGCTTTTTAATATCTCGAATTAAATCCACCACATACTCTACAAAGGCATCATCAGTACGTTCTCCGGACTGTAGTGTTAAAGACCCATACTCATGGTCGTAGGCCCATTGTGCCATTTTTAGTACATCATCACGAGACATATCAAATCGTTCTGTCTTGCTGTTTTCATGGCGGATACCACAATATAAACAGTTTTTGATACAACGATTGGAAAACTCAATGAGTCCACGGTAATACGCAACTTTATCTACATAAGCAGCTTTTACTTCATAGGCTTTTTTATATATTTTTTGTAATTCCTCCTCATCCGTAATGGTCATGAGAAATCGTAACTCCTCCTCCGTTAACCACTGGTCTCCCACAAGGTCTTTTTGTAAAATACTATCTACTGTCATAATTCCTCTATTGCGACATCCCACCCAAAATGTCTATTTCTTATCTACAACACGTACCAATACATCTATACAGATCACAATATATCTTACATACTATGTTGACACATTATATTCGTATACAATATGCACATACTATGTACTTATTACCCTGTTCACTATATATGATTAGTACACTAAAATTCTATATCTCTTCGCATCCTTTTATACTTGCTTACGATAGGCAATGGTAAAAGATGTATCCATATTCTCTGGCAAAGGATCCAATACAAACCCTTTTAATTCTTTTGGTAACTGTGAAAGTTCCGTCACTTGATGTTCACAGATATAATGTGCCAAAGATCCACGCATCTGTTTTGATGAAGTGCTTAGTTGCTTCCACACACCATTACGATGCTCTAAAAATTCTATGGTTACCATCTTAGGATGATGAATCCATTTAGAATATTCCTTAGATGCCAAATTGATTATCCAATCTTCCTCACCTACAGCGGCATCCACTAAGGGTTGCCACCAAGCATAGAGATTTGTTTTTTCCTCTTTCAATACAGGATCAATTAAATCCAGCCGATACCCTTTGATACCACTATTAGGGGCTACTAAACCATACAAAGCAGAACCAATCCAAACATGAGCATTGGCGAATGCTTTTCCTCTCTCTGAAAGTCCATCATAATTAAAATTTTTGAAAGATAGCCCGTCATAGCTAAGCGCCGCCATGCCTTCCACTTCTTTGTCGTAATTTTGATAAAAAGCATATACTTCATCTAAGATTGTATCTTTTATTTTTAAAGCTTTCCCCAGTGCCTCTTTTGATACGCCCTGCATGTGCTTTACAATTTGTTCTGTCATATGCGGTGCAAACTGAGATGCACTTGGGGTGCCTTTTATATCTTTTGTTTTACTAGGGGATATAATTAATTTCATAGTTTCCTCTACTCGATTAGAATTATCTTCATTATATATAACATATCTACCAAGAGGACAATACCTCCTTGCACTAGCAAATGTACCCATAGCCCTCACCATAGATTTTGTATTATATTATACCTATAAAGTATATCATATATCGAAGAGTTTTAATATAAAAAGACGGGCTAATTTGCCCGTCATTCATCATTTTTGTTATATAAGCTACCTTTAAACTTGCTACTAGTTCTCTATGCTTTTCATTTACAATCTAAATTTGTTCATGACAATGTTTACATTTTTTTGCTACTTTAAGTACAACTTCACCACAGTATGGGCAAGCTTTATAATTTTTTTGATCTGCTTTAACTTTATTAGAAGACATCATAATAGAATGCATAATAGCAGCTATCCATAGGAATATTCCGTAAATAGCAAATAAACTAAACGATCTACCTTTTCTATGAGCAATATTGGCCGGAAGAAGCAGCATTACGCATTTAAATATCTCTGTGACCAAGTATTCAGAAAAATCATTAACTTGATATCTTCCTTGATAAAAAGGATCTAGCATAAATCCAAGAACTATGAAAGCAACAATGAACCACACTATATTTAATAATATAATCATATAGTTGTCTCCCTTTAAATTTTCTCATATAATTATAATTACTACCAACAACTATATTATAACAAAAACCCCTCAAACACAAGTGTTCAAGGGGTTTTTTGACTAGCCAATCAATTATTTCAATTCTACAGATGCGCCAGCTTCTTCTAATTTAGCTTTTAAAGCTTCAGCATCAGCAGTAGCTACGCCTTCTTTAACAGCAGCAGGAGCGCCGTCAACGATAGCTTTAGCTTCTTTTAAGCCTAAACCAGTAGCTTCACGTACAACTTTGATTACGTTGATTTTGGAAGCACCAGCATCTTTAAGAATTACGTCGAATTCGGATTTAGCTTCAGCGCCACCAGCAGCAGCACCAGCAGCAGCTACAGCTACAGGAGCAGCAGCAGTTACGCCGAATTTGTCTTCGATTGCTTTTACAAGATCATTAAGTTCTAAAATAGTTGCAGTTTCTAATTCAGCAACGATGTTTTCGATGTTCAATGCCATGATTGATATCCTCCATTTTTGATATATGTTATCTTAGTTAATTGTGTTGCTATTATGCAACAGTTTCGTCTTTTGCTTCCGCAACAGCTTTTACTGCGTATGCTACATTGCGAACTGGAGCTTGAAGCACGGAAAGAAGCATGGAAAGCATACCTTCGCGGTTCGGCAAGTTTGCAATTTCTTGTACTTTTGCAGCGTCAAGAACTTCACCTTCCACAATACCTGCTTTAATAGTTAAAGCTTCTGTTTTTGTGTCTTTAATGAAGTTTTCAAGAATACGAGCTGGAGCTACAGCATCTGTGCTAGAAGTTGCTAATGCAGTAGGACCTTCTAAATGCTCAGAGAAAGCTTCGTAACCTAATTCGTTAGCAGCGATGCGAGTCAAAGTATTTTTGATTACTTTGTATTCCACACCTTCAGCCAAGAATTTACGACGAAGATCTGTTACTTGAGCAACAGTCAAACCGCTATAACCAACTAATACAGCACCTTTCGCTTCAGAAAGAGTTTCTTTCATTTGAGCTACAACTGCTTGTTTTTGTTGAGTGACAGCCATTAGAATACCTCCTTGTAGATTTTTGGTGATTTTCTATGTACTATCTTAGCGTAAAAACGACCTCAACGAAGACGTTGAGGTCGAGAACCATTCCATAATAGATTGGATTCAGCCTCAGCGGGCGAGTTTCCTCATTAAATCAAATGATGCCAGCCGTCTACAGCTAAGAGAACATATATAATTATTGTTCCTTGTTAGTGCTTGTTAATTTAAACACGTTCATAGGAACGCCAGGACCCATAGTGGAGCTAAGTGTCACAGTTTTAATGTATTGACCTTTAGCTGCTGCAGGTTTAGCTTTAATAATAGTATCAACGATTGTACGGAAATTGTCAAGTAATTTCGCATCATCGAAAGATGCTTTACCGATAGGACAAGCAATGATACCAGCTTTGTCTGTACGGTATTCGATTTTACCTGCTTTAATTTCGCTAACAGCACGAGCTACGTCAGGTGTTACAGTACCAACTTTAGGGTTTGGCATTAAGCCTTTAGGACCTAAAATTTTACCTAAACGACCAACTTGGCCCATCATGTCAGGAGTAGCTACAACAACGTCGAAGTCGCTGAAACCACCTTGTACTTTTGCTACTAATTCTTCGGAACCAACGATATCTGCGCCAGCATCCTCAGCTTCTTTAATTTTGTCGCCTTTCGCAAATACGAGTACGCGTTGAGTTTTACCTGTACCATGTGGTAATACAACGGCACCACGAACTTGTTGATCAGCGTATTTAGGATCGACGTTCAAATTGAAAGCGATTTCAATAGTTTCGTCGAATTTTGCAGTGGCAGTTTTCTTAACTAATTCAATACCTTCTACTGGTTCGTAGAATTTATCTGCTTCGATAAGTTTTACTGCTTCAGCATATTTCTTACCTACTTTTGCCATTTTTATTCCTCCTTATGTGGTGTAACGGGATGTCCCTCCCACCGATATGTGAGTCACATACCGTACGCTAATTAATCAACGATTTCAATGCCCATGCTGCGTGCAGTACCTTCTACCATACGCATAGCTTGCTCAACAGTGTTAGCATTTAAGTCAGGCATTTTAAGTTCAGCGATTTCACGAACTTTATCGCGACCAACTTTAGCTACCTTATCACGGTTAGGTACTCCAGATCCTTTTGGGATACCTGCTGCTTTTTTCAATAAAACTGCAGCTGGTGGAGTTTTTGTGATGAAAGTGAAGCTTCTATCTTCGTATACAGTAATAACAACTGGGATGATAAGACCAGCTTGTTGAGCTGTTCTTTCGTTAAATTCTTTAACGAAGCCCATGATGTTAACACCTGCTTGACCCAAAGCTGGACCAATCGGTGGTGCTGGACTCGCTTTACCAGCCTCGCACTGTAATTTCACAACTTTACTAACTTTTTTAGCCATGGTGATTACACCTCCTTGCGTCAAAATGTGGTGGTAACGGAGCGAAATTGCCCCTCCCACTGGCAACCTCCCGGCCGCCTAAAAAGGTTAGAGTTATATAGCATATTAAAGAATCTTCTCAACTTGAGAAAATTCTACCTCTACTGGGGTTTCACGATTAAACATCTCTACATTCAAACGTAGTTTTGCATGATCGTGATTGATTTCAGTAATAACGCCTGTTCTATCTTCAAAAGCACCGGATGTAATTCGGACAGTTTCTCCTACTTCAACATCAAGAGTTTGTACTGGTTCTTGGTCTAAACCTTGAGACTTCAAGATATAGGCTACTTCAGAATCAGATAGTGGCACTGGTTTCGTTACAGAACCGACAAATCCTGTAACACCTGGTGTATTACGCACCACATACCAAGATTCATCATTCACTTCCATTTCTACCAGCACATAGCCCGGAAAGACTTTGCGTTTTACTACTTTTTTTACGCCATCTTTTTCGTCGATTTCATCTTCCATTGGAATTAAGATTTGTGAAATCACATCTTCCATTCCCATAGCTTGAACTTTCAACTCCAAAGTGGTTTTTACTTTGTTTTCGTAGCCTGAGTAAGTATGTAAGACATACCACTTTTTATCTGTTCCCATTAAAAAAGCCTCCTACCTTACAGCACTCTTTAACAACTTAAAAAGTTCTGCAAATACTGTGTCAACGATACCGATAATAACAGAAATCAAAATTACTGCAACAAATACGGCAATCGTATAGTTCACTAGCTCTTTTTTTGTAGGCCAGACTACTTTCTTGAGCTCAGACCGCACTTCACGAACGAATTTACCGTTACCATTTTGTTGTGCTTGAGCTTTTGAATTAGTTCCTGCCATGATATCACATTCCTCACGTCAACAAATAATCACAATTATTTTGTTTCACGGTGTAACGTGTGTTTACCACAGAATTTACAGAATTTATTCATTTCAATTCGATCTGGATTGTTTTTTTTGTTTTTGTTAGTCTGATAGTTACGTTGCTTGCATTCAGTACAAGCCATAGTTACTGCGTTACGCATCAGTTTACACCTCTCTTTAAAGTGCCTAGACGGCTATTACTTCATAAACATACTAATATAGACTACCACAAGTGGAAGACTATGTCAAATGCAATCTAAAAAAGCCAGGCAATTCCTGACCTCTTTATTATTACATAGAACCTTGTAAATAGCAAGTAGCTAGGTATGTAAATTATAAATTTTTCGTTTACAAAATTGAATGATAGGTCTATAATGAAAGTATAATTTCACAATTCTTATGGAACACTAGCTCAGCTGGCAGAGCATCTGACTCTTAATCAGAGGGTCCAGGGTTCGAACCCCTGGTGTTCCACCACACTTAGAACCGCTCAACTGTGCGGTTCTTTTGTTTTGTAACGTCAAAATTGATTGATGCAACTTTTTCAAGTTGACATCTTTTTGACATCAGTTTGACATCAGTTTATTTTTTCTAAACTTGATTACGTGAAAAATGCACGTAGCCACCGGCTAGCTATTTGAGCTAACTTTTGAAGCTACGTGCATTATTTTTATTCCCTAATATTGTATTATTTATTCTAATTTACTTAACAGCCAAGCCAACCAATAATAAGCTACTAATCAGCGCCCACGTATTTCGTTGGCGGTGTAGTCGTTGTTCCGTTTCCCTGTTCTTCTTGATGTCCTTGTTCAACATCTCTAATGAGTTGTTTATTTCGTTCAAGTAAGCGCTCTGCTTCATCAAGTCGTTTTGTGCTTTCATCAATTCGTTCACTTGCTTGTTGTTGATAGACTTCAGTTCTTGTAATTCGTTCGCTTGCTTGTTGATTAAGTTTTGCGATTCGTTCAACGGAATCCTCGACTGTCTGATTAAGCTCAAGGCTTTTTCGTTGTTGCTCTTGAGCTCGTTCCAAGTGGTCAGTGGCACGTTGATAGTCTGTGTCGTTACTTCCGCCGTAGATAATCCAGCAGATTGTACAGGCAATGCCTGCCATGATAAAGTAAGTAACCCAAGAATAGCGATCCATGTAACTTTTAAATTTCTCATACATTAGGCAACCTCGTAATCCGTCACACCACGTGCAATGGCTCTTACAATTTTATCTAAGTCATTATTTAATAATTGTAGGTCAGCATCGTTGTCGATGAATGCCATCTCAACTAATACTGCTACTGCATCGGTTGCCCCTAACACGTATAAGCCACCTGATGGTGGTGGTTTCACTCCTCGGTCTGTCGTCTTAACACTCCGAATGATTTGGCTTTGAATGTAATTAGCCAAGCGTTGGCCATTAAAAGATTTGTAGTAGGTTTCCGTCCCTACCGCCTCTCTTGAGTTGGATGCGTTGCAATGTAGTGATACAAATACATCTGCACCCCATTCGTTTGATTCATCACAAACCATCACTAAGTTATCGTCTTGCATGATGCGAACCTCGCACCCTGCGCTAGTGAGATAATCAGCAAGCATTTCGCCTGCTTCTTTTACAACATCACACTCACGTGTTCCATAGTTAGGGTTTACTGCCCCGCTATCTACTCTAGGGTCGTGCCCCGGATTAATAAATACTTTCATTTCTTTTCCTCTCTTTCTAGCTGATCTGGAATACCATCATTATCCTTGTCCACCCATAAGGCAAGGAACCCTACTAAGGCGGTTAATACTGACGGAATAAATATGTGGTCAATGATATTGATGCCTACATTAATTAGCTTACCTAGGTCGTCGGATACGTGACCTTTCATGAAAGCAAGCATGTATTCAATGACCACCAATAAAATAGGTACTAGCATGACTAGTACTAGTAACCGTGTAGCTATCACCCCCGTAGGGTGTATGTTGGCAAGTCTAATATTCTGTAATACATCCTTAGCCTTATTGATTAGTACAGTTTTGTTTAACACGATTATCGCACCCCCTCTCTCTTAATTCGTCGATTCTGTAATGCGCTGATTTCACTGACGCCTTTAAAGTGGCTTGCTCCTTTGTTAAATACACCATCTGCTCTTGTGTATCTCTGATTGTCTCCTTGAGCTCACCGATACTTTCCGTTAAATGCTGCATAGCCTGCGTATTCATCTTGACGGTATTCTCTGCGGTTGCTCCTTGTATTTCAAGCCGTTTCTGCAGTTCATCCTGTTTGAGTAAGAAGTCGTTCTTGACCTTTTGCAATTCCATTTCTCTTTCGGTTGATACTTTGGAATCATACAGCCATACGACCATTTTGGCAATGGCGAATACACCGCTAATGAGCGTCACTATTTCTAATAATCCATAATTCATCGTCTAGCCTTTCTTAATTGTTGAAATCGTCAATTTACCATGAAGTGTGTCGTTGATTTCGCTCGTAGGCGGGGCATCCTCTGTTATCCATACACACGCCCCCAATCGCAATAATGATGTAGGGATATTCCTGCGAGCTTCTTCACCAGCACCATCAAAGTGAAACCTAATTAACCGCTGATTGTCTAAGTCGCCAAACATAACTGTACCAACAATAAGGCCATTGTCATTGACTAATGGTGCGTACGTTGATTTTATTGGCGTAAATCCCTGTGGAATTATCTGATGTCCAGTAAATCCACCGTCCAATGGTTTCTGTACCAATAGCCATGTTCCCTTACGTCCGTTGACCGTTGATTCTCTTTTTGGTAACACTTTAAAATTCTCATTAGTAGGTGGTGTAATAGATATAGAGCCCCAACTACCTCCATCTGCACCAGCAACTACCATATTGCCTATGCGTGTTAATTGGAAATAGCTGTTGCCACTCATCCACGATGCGCCTTTGGGTGTTTTATATACGTATTTCTTTTGAGTAGTTGATTCCTGTACTGCTCCACCACCTGTAGGAATGGTAACAGTGTTGCCACCGCTGATACTCAATTGACCATTGCTGTATGATAAGGTTTGTGGCGAGGCATTAGCACCCGATGGACCTACTGGACCGATTGGCCCCTGTGGTCCTTGAGGCCCTACATCACCTTTAGGACCTTTCAAAGATTGCAGTTGTTCCTCTGTAAAGTCGGAATATCGGAATGGATCACCCTTATCACCTTTCGGACCCGTCGCCCCTTGTATTCCCTGTAGTCCTTGCTCTCCACGTGGTCCTTGTTGACCATCTTCGCCTTTGGGACCTCGTTCGCCAATGTCTCCTTTAGGGCCTACTGGTCCTACTGGACCCATTTCACCTTGAATACCTTGAGGACCTTGCTCACCTGTATCGCCTTTAGGACCACGAGGACCAACGCCACCGCTACCGTAATCTTTCACTTTAACTACATCATGCGGTACGCCCTCTATCACACGTACATCATCCATTGGCTCGCCCCTATCTGATACACTAGCCTTAACTAAAATGTGACCTTTTAGAATTTTATAGTTAGGCTTGTTATTTGCGTCATATACAAAGACATCATAAACGTAACGACCTTGAGGAATATCTCCATCCAATGTCAGCTTGAATGTAGTCACGGCGTCATCGGATACATTTTCGATTTTTACAATAGTAAACCTTGCCACGTAGTCCGTATCGTTCGCATTTACACGCACCACGGCGAATAGATCCTCTGCTTGTACTTCCTTGTTATACTCAATAATAAAGGAGCAGGGCGTGCCTTGCTCCTTCATAAAATTATGCGTTTGTACTAGTTTCATCCTTAGTATCCTTTGTATCCTCTGTTGTATGTTCGCCCTCTGCGTCTGCTAATGCATCAAGAATTACATTTTGCACGCAATCCTCAATCGGACAACGCCCATTTTCCAATAATACCGAACCGCACCATTCGCAATATGTTTCTTTCATAGTCAATACCTCCTAGTTCAATTCTTTAATTTTCTTAATAAGGTCAACGTCAATTTGTTTAAACTTTACCTTGATGTCATCAGTAGGCAAGCCTTTCATCTGTTTGGTGAGAAATGCTTCCTTTAATTTCTCCCGTTCCTTTTCTGCTTCTTTCTTTAACTCTTCGATTTTATCTTTCTTCGATGGTTCAATAACCTCTGGTACATAGTCGATAAACTCGCCATCAACGTAGCACTTATAATCAACAAATTGTGCCTGCATATCGTCGCCACCAGTCACATAGGTATGATTAGGGTAGTCACGTTTTGCAAGTTCTAGGCATGCCTCTTCCGTCTCACCATGGATTCCAATCAATAAGGACGTGATACGTGTCCCCTTTTCATCCAATACAAATACATAACGATTTTCCATGTTGTTCTCCTTTCTAAGAGATAAAAAATTGCATAAAAAAAGCACCCTTGAGGTGCCTAGTATGTTATAATTGTCATAAGAACTCGATGTGAGTTAGGTTCATCACCGAAAGGTGGTGATACTATGCGTAATTATGAAAAGATTCAACTAATCATTTCCATTCTTACTTTAGTAGTTGCCGTATTACAGTTGCTTAAATAGTTTCTGATAATACAACGACCCTAGCGCTTACACGTTAGGGTCATCATAAACTGTCCAATTTTAAGATGAACCTAACGCCTGAACACATCGGGTTCTTCTTGTTTGTAATTTCATTATATCATATTCTCCGCTCTCGTCAATGGACGAGGGCTTTTTTATGTTGAAAGAGGGATACGATGAAACTTATACAAAAACTAAAGCATGCTACGAAACGCCCTTATGTTGTGTATTCTGTCCTAGGCTATTACTCCACTTACGATGAAGCCATTGATGCACTTAACAACAGCCGTCAATCTCTATCACTGCATCAAGTCTATGACATGTGGCTACCGTCGCATGCTAAGAGTGTTAGCAGTAACACTCTAAATAATTATGGTTCAGCCTTTACGCACCTGGTTAGTATTCACGATGTAGCAATGAGTAACATCACATACTTACAACTACAAAACATCATTGACCATATGCTTAGTACTGGTCTTTCCTACAGTTCCTGCAAGAAGGTCCGCACATTGATTAGCCAACTATTCGACTATGCCATCATCAATGGGTGGTGCACCACTAATTATGCCAAATTCCTAAACCTTGGCCATAATAAACCAGTTCGCTCCCATAAGCCATTCACCACGCAAGCAATTAATCGCTTGTGGTGTTTAGAATCACCGCTTCATGATATTCCGCTCATTCTTTTGTACACGGGAATGCGTGCATCGGAATTGATTAATCTGAAAGCTCGTGATGTCAATCGCAAGCAACACACGATTAAAATCACATCGGCTAAAACGAAATCAGGCATCAGAACCATTCCCATACACGATCGTATATGGCCTATCATTGAGCGTAGGCTCCACACGATATACGTTATCCAAGAATGCCGTACCTACTCATCTCTAAGTAGAGAATTTAATAAAGCAATGCGTGCCATCAATGCTAAGCACACCACTCATGACTGTCGCCATACCTTTGCTACACGCCTTGACAACGAGGGTGCCAACTACAATGCCAAGCGATTACTACTTGGCCATGCCAGTGGCAACGTTACCGACGGAGTTTATACGCATAAGTCCTTAGGTCAGTTACGTAAGGCAATTAGATTACTTAAATGACCAAGGGGGAAAATATCCAGAATCCAAGGGGTTAGAAATTACTAATAATAATGGGCAATACATGTATACAGAAACTACTGGTAATAAAGGGTATCATAAATTTCCTATAGCTTTTACTAATAAATGTATCTTTACAACTGCTAGTTTAGATATTAGGACAATGTTTAGTTTAGAAGGTATGAGTCCTATTCGCCCTTGCTTTTCGTATAGTGTTTCTAAAGATAGTTTTATATGTGGCTATGATTATAATTCTAGTGGAGCCCAAACAATAAATAATAAAAAACCAGTAGAGATTATTGCAATCGGAATTTAACGTCCAACAGCTAGCCATGTAGTTTTATAACCTCTATTGTCGTGGGAATACATGGTGAAATTAGTCAAGGTGGCGTTTTTGTAACTTGCAGCATTAACACCCCAACCTTTTGTTAACTGAATACCAAATACCTTATGTTGGAACGCAATAGGGAACGTTACTGAATCATCGTTTCTTTCGGTGCGTTTTCCCCCTTGGTTAAATGCCAAATGCTAAATAGTAAATATCGTGATATGCGGTGTCATGAGAAGAGTCAGCTACCATTATGAATCCTGTTTTAGTAATGGATCCACAGTAACAAACATTAGCCCCTGCTTTTGCACTTTCACTACCTAATGTAAGCATTACACTTACGCATTTTGATATGAAAGCAGTAGGAAATGTAATAGGGTATTTTTGGTTATCCCAAACATAAGCATTATAGTTCTTTCCCCCTTGGATAATGAGCCCTCCAAATGCTTCGCCCAAGCATAGGTACCATGCGTTTTCGTTGCTAAAGTCATATCTAACTCCTTTGGATTGTAAAAGGCTTGTGACATCTACGTTAATATCACCGATTAATGCTTTCACTAAGGATAGTGTAGGGGCTAATGCCGTGTTACTATCTGCTTTGTCTGATGTGAATAATTTGAGTAATTCCGTGGCTCCCCCTTTGGTGACGTTGATGCCCTCATCGGCTTTGGTGACCTCTGTCACCGATGTTCGATGTACTTCTTCCTTGAACGCTCTTATTTTGCTTTCAACATCCGATGTAAATGCTTGAACTTTTCCATCTATATTTGACTTAATAGCCTCTATATTATCTTTCGTTATATACATTTGGCTATTTAAATTAATCGTCACATTCTCTGCATTACCCACATAAAATGTTATGGTGATTAATTTTTCATCTAACGATGTACCAGCTACAGTATAACTTGCTTGAGCCCCTGCATTGGTATAAGCAAATAGTTTTTCAATACCATCTTCTCCTACTTTCGCAAATACCCCCAATTCACGTGCATAAAATCCAGTGCTTACATTTGCATTAGAAATGGTGGCGACTACATCAATTTCCCCATTACCTTTTTTCTTAATAGATTCAACACCATTTTCACAAATTTTATGCTTTAAATCTGTTAGTAATTCCACATCGTCATGTTCTAACAACGTGCCTTCACCTAGTGCAACCCTTGTAAATATTAATGGTTTCTTTTGGTTAATGGATTCTACAAGCATATTACTACCTGCCAATGTTGTGACTATTTTATTATAATTACTCACTGTATATCTCCTTTAATAATGTACTTTTTCCCTAATGGCTACAGCCCCTATAACTCTAGCGACTGCCCCTCTAGTTTCGATATGATTATCTTTTTCTTGTGGCATGATATGGATACGTTCCACTTGTGATACAGCCCCTATTATGCGTATACCCACTCGCCCAGCTAAGCTATGACTAATTAAATACGATAAATGAGCAGGCTTATATATCTCTACCACTCGCCGTACTTCTTCCAAGGCATCGATTGTATCTACAATCACTTTGAATGTATTAGGACCTGTATTTTCTCGTACAATCGCATTCTTTGGTGGATACACCAAATTTACAATCTCTTGTAATTTACTTTCTGTAATTGTTTGGGTACCACGCATTTTGACCAATAATAAATTACGTCGTTGGTCTACTGGTAAATGCTTATTGTGTAATCCATATACTCGCTCCCAATCATCTAAGCCCCATGTAGCACTTTCCACGAATAACTGCTTGCATATGTCAATAATCAGTAGTCGCTGTTTCTCATGTTCTTCGCTTAATGAATCCTGTGTTGCCTTGAAAGTACTATCTTTACTCAAGAACTTAGGCAAATATCGCAAGACATCTACTTTATACGTTCTTAATAAATTAAAGATCATATCACTTGCACCTCGCCTAATACCATCAATGTTTCAGCTCCTACTGTGATAGATTCATTTCGTCCATTTAATACTAGATTGGTGTAATCAGTAGCTCCTGCATCCAATGCTAAACTACCAATTTTAGGGTATGAAACTTTTACAATCTGATTACCTGTAATCACTTGATGTGCTAAATCCACAAAATAGGCTTTTACCAATTCTTTAAATATATCTATTTTGAAAGCTCCCTCGGGTCGTATCCCTATAGATACTACACTAGGCTCTACGGTTTTTACCGTCACTACAGCCCCCATAGGTCGTACTCTTTCAATATAAGCCTGTACATTATTAATAATATCTGTAGACGCCTCTTTATATTCTGTATTTACGATAATCACTTTTACAGTGCCAGCACCATTCCATGTAGGGATAATCTTAGCACCACCTACACCCGCTATTGACATTGCCCATTCATAATAATGGTTACTATTACCCGATGTGCCTGGATTGCGTACATGATTGAGGTATCTAGTTCTTAACTCTTCATCTGTCTCAGTTTCAAACCCATCCTGCATAGGCTCTGCATTCGATACACTCAATATGCCAGGTATCGACATAGGTATTACCGAAATAGCCTGTGCCATCACATTACCACCTATACCAGCTATTACAGCTTGCACCTTTACGGTAGATGTACCTTGCACTATTACACTCTCTATTGTTTCAAATAATACCCCTGATTGGGTCGCAAATTGACTGCCTTTAGGTAATTCACCATTACCTTTTACCGTTACAAATCCTATCGCTTTTGTGGCTTCTTTTCGGATTACTCCACTATCTGCGGCCTTTCTTGTTAGAAAATCACCATATGCCGTATCACCAAATGCTACCTTATATAGTTCTCCCAATTCTACATAGGTTTTCATAAACTCTATAGCATTAGATGAAAATACATCATACTCGAATGTACCCTCAAATTTACTGAAAGGCGATTTACATTGATTTTGTAACTCTTTTAATATGTCATCTGAATTAGGAATCCTAAACATTTATATTTAATCCTCCATATATAGTAGTTAAAGATATGAAACAATCGACCTTATCCTGTTTCTCTTCAAACTCTATGCTATCAATTGATTTGATGTACCCATTGACCATTAAGCACTCAACAATAACCCTCTTTAATTCGCTGTATCTTTCATCTACACTCATCACCTTACCGATAAATGGTTTTAACTCAATCCCATATCTTGAGGAATACGCCAAATATTGATTGCGTTCTGTCATGAGTGCTTTGTAGATCCATACTTTTAGTGCCTCATCTCCAGTCACCTGTATACGATTACCTAAGCTATCATGCTTGAATCTGTTGTTTTCAAAATCCCTATCGTATTCAATAAATAAAGGCAACTCTTGTTCTCTTTCGTGTATAGTCAATCCGCCTACAAAAGGGAACTCTACACTCATAATTTCACCACTTTCTGCCCAATGTAATACAACTGTTCACCTTGACCATATACAGGAAATACCGTTACCTCGTCCCCTACTCGGAGTGTATCCGTCATGATAATTGTGTCCGTATAGTCATTGTGGATAGCATGGGTATGGCTGGCAAATTCTGCATATCCTCCACCGCCTGCACGTGGCTGTGTTTCACTAATAATATGCCCTTTTGCCTCTCTGTAATGGTTTGGTTTCCAATAATCATTGATATAAATCTGCTCATTGGTAATGTCGATATTATCTACCCTCACAACAAGATTAGGGTATGGCGATGTCACTACACCGATACGCATCCCCATCGGCTGTTCTCCTTTAGCAATTCCGTGGATAGTATCTACCACCTTAGCCATGGAATGTGCCGCACTCGGTATGTCTTTAGGCATAATAATCCACCTTTCTCGCCTGTTGTTTAATCGTTGAACGTCTACCTTGACCGCTACCAGTTTCTACATCTTTAGCAGTCTGCTTTTGGTTATTTTCTTCTGTTTCTAAATTTTCTTTGTTCATGATATTTTCAAACTCAATTTCTAATTTCATCGTATGTTGCCCATTTTGGAATGTATGGGTATCGCTTTTAATCCAAAACTTACCACTTAATTGAGTTATGACATCACGAATCTCAACAGAATACGAAGATACAGCATCATAATCCCCTAAGCAATCAATGGTACCGCTACGCTCTGGCCCTTTAAAAATTGCCTTTACCTCTTCAGCAGTATTTTTGTTCTTGCCCTCCTTGTAAACCTCTTGTATCATGGAATATCGTTTGATGTGGTCGTCATTACTTTCATAACGAATCAAGTTTCCTTTGTCATCGGTAACCATTACCTTATTGACCATATTTTCAATGCTTTCTTTGTAGGATGAATCTGTAATATTCCGATATTGGTCTATTACCAATCCCTCAATCAATGAGCCTTTTTCAATAACATCTAACTCATCGCCCTCCATCATGGTTTGGTATTTCTTCCCCGTCTTTTTAGACGCCTCTGTATATGCCATAACAATAATCTGATACCCGGATTTATTGTTAGCTATAAATGTCATCTTTTCTTTAGTTTTTGCTAGCTTGCCAACCTTGATACCCATTTCTGCACAAACTGACTTTGTTATATCTTCAGCAGTCATATTCGTAAACTTTTTAGTTGTTTTTGACTTACTCAAGATAAACATGTTGTCATAACAAGTAACGGAAATAGTAGATGCCGATGTTTTTCGTTCCGTACTGTAAATATTGCCTACAAATTGTAATGCACCATCTTCGGAATAGGCTTTTATGGTTTCTCCTACGCCTACTGGATATACTGGAAAATTTGGATCCCTAGGCTCTTGCGTATAAGTAAATTCTAACTTTCTAGCCGCTTGAATCCTAGAACCCGACCATGTAGCACTATTGACTAAGTGAGATATATCATTTTCAACTGGTTCTCGCTTTTCTTGCCCTGTCTTTTCATCCTTAACAACCTTTATGCCTATATGCTTAATAATCATTATTTCACCTTTAACTTTCTAAGCTGACTAAGATTATTAATTGCTAAGTGCTTCAAATCATTAGATTGGATAATACGTTCATAATGCTTGTAATTCCCATAGGCTTTTTTGGCAGCATCTAGTACGTCCGACCCTCTATTGAATAAGGTTGCCGTTGTTGGCTTAGTTTTCATCGTAGGTCTATCTTTCAAACCTGTAGTAGAATCCACCACCTTTGTTTCATCACTTACGGTAGATGTATTCAAATCTTTGTACTCTTTAAAACTAAGGGTAAAATACAAATCCCCGGTATTTTCTTGTTTCTTCCATGGAAACGACATAATCGCCATCATTAAATTAATGGGACCATCGGAAATAATCACACGGACTGGCTTTTTAGATACTGCCCACTTTTCAATAAGTGCTACTATCTCCGATGGCTTTCTTTTATCTCCAACAATGAAAGGGTAATCTTTCGCTGGAAAGAATCCATCAAATGAAAGCGTTTTCAGCTTAGGATTGCCGAACAATAACACCTCACCTATTTGTGTAATATCTACAGATTTATGTTCTTGTTCAAAACCTACATCATACTTGGTTGGTGTCACTGGTAAAACTAGCCGTTCATTTCCTTGCGATAAGATAATAGTAGGGTACTGATTACCACTTTTACCCATAATAACGGATAGATAGGACAATGCCCTACCTATCCCCGCTACTAATTTTGACATTATACACCTCCGTAGTTGGTTTCAGCGGACGCAATCATAGAAAATAAAGAATGTGCAATTCTATCAATGTCAGCCTCTTCACGTACTACAAACGTATTGCCACTAATAGAATAGTTATTACCTCCACTATTAGAACCGCTAAATTGCTCTGCTAGCATTTTTTCAGTAGTTGCATGAGGGTATATTCTCGATCCACTAGGTAAATCTACAATCTCCCCACCACGTTCATTGATTTCAGTCCAACCACCGCCAAAGTAATTACTACCTGTTGCATGGCCGCCAATACTTAACCCAGTAATGGAAGCCCCTTTCGACATAGCCGAACCAATGCCACTAGTAATAGATGATATGGCTTGTTGACCAAATTGTTGTAACGGTTCCCATACGTTTTGATTAAACCAATCAACAATGCCACTCCATGCCCCTTTTACAGCACTACATGCACCATCAAAAGCACTTGTAATTGTATCCGTAGTAGATTGTGCTAAGCTAGCAATCGGCATCCACACCGTAGATCTAAACCAATCAGCTAATGGGGAACATATAGAAACGATACCATCATAAGCCATTGCGACTACACCCACTATCGTATTGATGATAGGGGTACATGCACTAACAACAGTATTCCATGTATCACTAAACCATTGCTTAATGCCATCAAGATTAGAAGTTATCCCATCATATATGCTTTTGCCTAGTTCTTCGCCAAAGATAGCACCACCTACACCGCCAACTAATCCACCTAATGCACCGCCTACAGCTGTACCAATACCAGGTATAACAGAACCCAAGGCCGCACCGCCCATAGCTCCTAATTTAGCACCAGCCAAACCGCCTGCCAAACTACCTGCCATGCCACTCGTTGCTTTTGCTTTGTTATCTGATGTAGCTATGTCATAAGCACCCATAGCTAATGACAATGGAATGGCCGCCTTACCGCCAATTTTCACCAAACCACGGCCAAGCATACCAGCACCCTTGCCAATTCCTCGCCATGCCTTGCCTAATCGACTACCCCATTTAGATGGTCCCTTAGGTGCTCCCTTAGGTGCTCCCGTAGGAGCTCCTTTTCCATTCCCTTGAGGTAATCCCATAGGGCTTTGACCGGGTAATAATTTGGCGGCATTCAATGTGACTTGTAATGCGTTTATAGTCATAGAGCCTACTGTATCATCACCGCCACTAGAGCCACCCTTGCCTTTTCCTTTTTTGAAAAGATTGAATATACCTTTCCCCAATTTAAAAGCACCAATACCACCCATGGCAAGCACAACACTAGATAGAATAGATGGCAAGCCTTCCATCTTCAACGTTTGTCCTACTAATTCTTTTACAGCTGATGTAATACCATCAAGAACAGATGTAATGGTAATCCCATTGGTTTCTATATTCTCAGTAAAACCTGCAAACCAATTATCGACCCCTTGCACAATGTCACGGAATCCACCAATTTTGCCATCCATGATTTTGGTAGTAAATGAATCCCAATCACCTGATAATTGTTCAAGGTCGCCTTTTAAATTATTCATCCGTTCTTCTGCCATTTTTCTAGCTGCACCATTGGAATTATTAATAGCATTGGCTAATTTATCGAAATCTGCATCCGAAGAATTGACCATCGCCAATAATCCCGACATAGCCTCTTGCCCTGCTAACATGGCCGCTACCGATGCCCTACTTTCAGGGGTTAATTTGCTCATACCTTGGCGAATATCCTTGATGATTTGCCCAAATGGTTTCATTTTTCCATTGGCATCTAAAATGTTTAAGCCCAACATATTCATTGCTTTACTTGAATCTGCTGTAGGTTTAACTAATCTAGTCATAGTAGAACGCAATGCCGTACCTGCTTCACTTCCCTTAATGCCTTGATTAGCCATAAGCCCTACACCAGTTGCCACATCTTGAATGGAAAATCCCAATGCTCCAGCAACAGGCGCCGCATATTTAAAAGTTTGACCCATTAAGGATACGGTAGTATTTGAATTTGTTGCAGCTGCTGCTAATACATCAGCGAACATAGCAGAATCTTTTGCTTGCAATCCAAAAGCTGAAAGGCTATCCGTCACAATATCCGATGTCATAGCCAAATCTTCACCAGAGGCGGCCGCTAAGTCCATGATACCTGCAATACCATTGATCATGTCTCCAGTTTTCCAACCAGCCATGCCCATATATTTAAAGGCTTGAGCAGATTCCAACGCACTAAATTTAGTATCTGCCCCCATTTGAATGGCTTTCTCTTTCAACTGAATAAATTGATCTCCAGTAGCTCCCGAGATGGCTCTTACTGCTGACATCTCTTCTTCAAAGTCTGCATACTTCTTGATAGCATCAAAGATACCAAAACCAATACCTGCCATGCCCGTCATTTGTGCAGTAGCTCCAAACATGGCACCGCTAACTGCATTGATTCCCTTATTCACTGACCCCGATAAGTTTTGTTTTACATTTATCGTAGCCGTGTATACCTTACCTTTGAATGTATTCAATTCTTCTTTGATTTTACGAACTGTAGGGGTTGCCACATCTTTGGCTTTAATCATGACGGTTGTGTTCATTGCAGTACGTTTGAGTTTACCAATCGCACTGCTCGCCTCTTTTGCTTTGCCAGTGATTCCCTGTAATACTACGGAAGCCGTTCCCATACTCTTTTCCATTGATGAAATGGACGGTCCCAACCCCTTAGCAGATTTAGCAAGTCCCTCTGTTGATTCTTTTGCTTTCTTGACGCCGTTTATAAATCCCTTGTCATTAAGAGATATTACAACGCCTAATGTTTCTTTATCAGCCACTGAATACCCCCTTTATTGCAAGTTTAGCGACCTCTAACCGTTCCTTACGCTCTTTCTCCATCGCTACATGGCACATAACTTTTTCAGCCATGGATAGATTGAAAAAATATTCAAACGTATGACCTTTTAGCACTAGATAGGCAGCCGTAGCCGCCTCCCAGTCCTCTTCTATTACTTTTTTAATTCATCCAAAATAGCATGGTCTAACTTCTTGCCCATACCTACAGATTTAACCAATACTTCGGAGATAGCTTTCACTTCACCAAACTCAAATAATTTGCCAACAATATCAATAGGGTCGTGGCATTCATAAGCCTCTTGTAAATCTTTATCTTTCAAATTAGGCTCTTCAATGCAGTTGTATACTAAATACTCATCGTTATGCTCTTCTAACCCCATAGCCTCTGCCATTAAATACGCAGATGGTTTCTTGGCTACTATCTCACCAATAGATGTATTGATAGTCATTTTTTGAGCCTTACGCTCTTTAATCTCTTCACGTTTTGCGATTAAATCATTAATAGATACTGCCATGTTTCTACTTCCTTTCTACTAATCAATAGATTCAATATATTGTAAATCTTCTGGAGTAAATCCGAACGGAATATCTGTTTCTATTACCTTACCTTTTTCAAAATGTAATGGCGTTACTTTTGTAAACCATACATTATCAATGGTGATACGTTCTTTTTGTCCGTCTGGTGCATCGGGATCATCCAACAACCCAGTAATCACAGAACGTGGGTCATGACCTGCACACCATGCTTCATGCAATTTACGGAAGTTGCGATTGATGACATTTTTGACTTTCATCGTACCCTCGCCTTTTAATGCCGTTGTTTTGGAATCAACAGAATTACCGATAATCACATCTTCACGTTGTGCCTCTACAGTACATTCGAAAGATTCAATTTCAAATACTAACTCGCCATCAAGCCACACTTTGCCGTGAGATCCATTCCAACGGCGTCGACCTCTGTATTTTACATCTTCGCTTGCTCTTGCCATATGTTGTTACCTCCTATTACATCGTAAAGCTAATTTTTAAATCTTCCATAGCATCCACGAATTTAACCTTACCAGCTAATCCAATTTCAGATCCAGTATTATATTCACGGATTTGCATTGGTGTCATTGTAGATACATCCTCACCTTTAATGATGGCATAGTCTTTTTGGAACTGCTCATCAATATCTACAGTGTTACCTGCTCGATTATCTAATACATTTCCTTGTAATTGACCGAAATATACCATAATTGCAGAAATAAATAGCATTTTATGGTTGTAATCATTGATGTATTTACCAACATAGTATTTTTTGAACGTGTCACGAATATCATCCGTTACCATGTCCACACCTTCAATAATTTTGATTTTACGGAACTCTTGCCCCTTATCAGTGGTGAATGTTTGTAAAGAGTTGCAAGCTCTAGCAATTTTTACGCCTTCTCCATCTTCTTCATCAAATAAATGTAACTCCCCATGGTCGATACGGTCTGTCAAATCTTCAAATACTTTGACGGATTCAACCTCTGTTAATTTGAAATACGTAGCAGAACGATCCAAAGCAAGACCTGCCAAGATGCCTGCAATACGTGCTGTATATTCAATAGCCGTGTACGTTTTATACGTAGGATTACCACTAGTATCCTTGCCTTTGACTACTTTAATTTCATCAGCACAAAAATTAATAATACCCTCATGGTCAGAAGCCACATTTGCCACTACAGCTTTTACTGTTTTACGTGCATTATTTCGTTCTGCTTTCACATACGATGCTAAATCTTGTTGCTCTTGTTCCGTGCCTGTAGGTGCTGCGATATAGTTGTATCGAATATGTTTCAATTCTTTTAACAACGTAGCTTGCGTATTTTTTGCCCCCTGTACTGTCACCTTAGGTAATGTATACACCAATACACGAAGTGGCGTACCATCTAAACATTTTTTGAGTAAATCAACGCTTGCATCGTCAAATGTTTTATCTGGAATTTCTGAAATATCCGAGATGCGATATTTTTTACTTACATCCGTAGTTTCACATTTTAAAATCAATACCACCACGCCACGTGCTGACCGTTTGATGGCTGTCACGCCTTTTGTTTTAAAGTCAATCAAGACCTGCGGTAAACCGAATTTTTCTGTTTCATTCGCCATGTTCGTTCTCCTTTAAATTAATCCCATTTAAACGTAATGATAACGTTTGAGCTACCTCACCTCGTACAAATCCGATTTCTTCATCGGTAAAGGCATCAGTAAACTCTAAATTAAAGATAAAATGTAGCACTTCATCCATAAACGTATGCTCAAAGTCATTGATAGTAATATATCTATCATCAACTGCGAAGCCCGGTCTAATTAAGCACTCCAAACCATCTGACATATCATATAATTCGGCTCGCTTAATTCTCCCTTGTTTGTCCTCCATAGTTCTAAATGCGATATCGATTTGTACAGTTCTATCAAAATACGTACAATCCCCTACGCCACTATGCACAAACATTTCTACATAAAAATAAGGCACATTCGACTTTTCTACGTTATCGAAATATACCTTATACGTTGGATATTTACGTTTTAAAAGCTCTAATAATGCTTTCTGTATATGCCTTAGTCTAATCATTTAGTAGGTTCCTCATAATCATTCTGGTGTTGTGAAGAAATTTACTTTTAAACCCTACCATGGACCGATGTAGCATTTTGCGACCTCTCACGAAACCGCCCTTCGGTGTCCGATGACCATACTCTACATGGTTCGCATATTCCGTATTATTGTACACTTCTACAGCCCCTGCATTAATCGGTGTACGTTTCCATGCATTCCTAAGTGTACCAGTATCTACTGGTGTTTTCATCTTTACATCATTAATGAGCAATTCTGCCTGCTGTGCTAATAGTGTATCTCTATGTTCAGAATGTTCTGCTAATATTCTACTCCATTTCGCATTGAGTTTATCAAATCCGTTTATACTAGCTCCCATATTATGCCTCACTTATCCTAAACAAAGAAATCTCTTGATGTGACATATACTTGAATGGTGTATCTGACCTCATCACAAAGGTTTGACCCTTATGTTGGATAGTAATAATGTCATTTTCTTTTACATCATACTCAACAGGCAAGGATAGCCGTAAATGGTCTTGGATCATAAACGCCCTATCTGTAGATTGTCCATTCATGCTACTTTGTCCTGTTTGTCCTAGTTTACAAGGCACATCCGTATAGATGTCTTTCATCTCATATACATCTGCCCCTATATCGTCGGTTGTTTCTACTTGCCTAGCAATCGTACATCTATCCTTATACATGTACTGAGCAAGCAAGGCACTATATGTGTTAGCCATTAGGCCATACCACCTTACGATATAGGTTTAGCTTAGGCTTGATAGAATTAAAATCTTGTTCGCTAATGCACCCAATAGGCGACATATCCGATACTGCCCATGTAAACTCTACATCATTTTCTTTTAAGGACTTCAACGGCCCTTGCGATTGGTTCAATGTATCCTTGCTATACTTTACTGCAAGTTCAGCACCAGTATACACCAGCGAACGAGGGAAATCTGTTCTATGGCAATAGTCCATACAATCTAATACGAATTTTTCAGCAAATAACCCAATCGGATCTAGGCTTTTCTCATGTGCCGAAGTATCCACCATAAACAACATTCGATTAGCCGTATCAGTAATAGACTGTACAGCCTCTTCATAGCTTATATATTTCACATTTCCCATGCTACAACCTCCTTTTGGGTACTAAAAAAGCACCCTATGTAGAGTGCTTAACCGATAGTTTTATTAGTCATTAAATACTGCTTTATTTTTTTATTGTACTGCATAAATTCCAAGAATTTGTCACAGGCATCCTCTTCGCGAACAAAAGTATCAACTTTAACAGTCGTACCACGCTCTATTACAGAGACGTTGAAGTGTTTCCCATTAAAATC
Source organism: Veillonella sp. VA139 (assembly GCF_003992005.1). Taxonomy (GTDB): domain Bacteria; phylum Bacillota; class Negativicutes; order Veillonellales; family Veillonellaceae; genus F0422. Next base: position 26,414 of record NZ_RQVL01000004.1, read on the forward strand.
TATAGATACATATACTTCTGCCCAAGGCCCTTTCCCATGACCCAAGATAAAATACTCATATTCATCTATACTAAGATTATCTAAAACCTTTCGTAGGTCGCCAATCTTCATCTGCATACATCTCCTCTATATAGCCTTCTTGAAGTAACTCCCCAATAGACATTTCAAACTTATATTGAATTCCTCTACCTGGTTTAGAAAACCACGGTGAGATTAATGATTCACTCGCCTTGATAGGCCTAATAACCTTATACACATGATATTCCAAAGGCATTTTAGTGTGCAAATCATCCATAGCTCTTTTTGTAAGCGGAGTTCCTACAGGGGAAGTATATCGACCCGACTCTTTTCCAAGTCTATCAATTTGGGTTCCAACCGGTAAGTCAATGATTTTAGCTACTCCAATACCTCCATCATTAGGCGGCCAAATAGGCTTGCCATCATCAGAATGATAAGGGTCTATAGGTTTAGTATACTCCATTCCTCTTTCTTTTGCTAGCATTTTTATGAAGTCAAATGAAGGAGGGATATAATTTAATCTCATCAGTTCATTCTTGCTTAAGCCTTTGTGATTATCTGCTATATTTAAACCTTCATAATATCTTGCATCATGTTCTAAGATCCTTTCTATCCGTTTCTTTGGTTGCATAGGCATGCCTAGCTTCCACTCATCAAACGTCTTAGATTTATCTACATACACCGCTTTCCAATCGTCATACGCCATATTTCGTGGGACTTTAGTATATTTTACTGTGTCTCCTTTTTTTGAAGGTTCTGTCTTCACTGTACGAGATCCACTAGTTCCCTTTTTAGGTCCTAATGCTCCAGCTATGGTAGAACGGCACCTAGGATGTAATGGCGGTACATTAGTGCCTACCTCTGCTTCATCCAAAGGGTATACGTTATTGTCGTGGTTTCGACATACAGACGATGTTCGCTTATCCAGGGTTGCAATAAATTGAAAGTAACCCATCTTAGCTTCACGTAAGGAATCAAGGGTAGCTTGATTATGAATATAGTTGAGTTCAGTGCGAACTAATCGAACAGCATCACTCTTACCTACTCCCATTCGAGTTTGTACTTCTTTGGCTAGCGTATTAACAGATACACCCCGATGTACGCCATTCACAATCGTATCTTGTATTGTTTTGGCGAGCTTATCAGAGTTCTTCCATATCCGTTCGCTATAGTTTTTACCGCTCCAAGGCGTTCTTAGTACATCTTGCATATGTTTACTATCTACAGAGACTTGCAAGGGACCATTGCCTCGTTTGGCTAATTCATACGCAGAATGTAAGCGATTGTCTTTATATGCCTCTTGCAAAAACTTTGTTACCGCCTTATCTGCATGCTGACCTAGCTTATCTAGCTCAATGAGTGTTTCACTATACAGCTTATCTAGCCTAGATATACGGGACCTCATAGCAAGAGTATTGAGTTCTAGTAATGTCTTTGGATTGCCTGTTTCTTTGTATTCCTTCACATACTCTTCAATATCTTTTCGCCAAGTCCTATATTCTGTGCCAGTAATTAGCTTTCTAGCCTCTTCCTTGCTTAATCCGTTATCCCTAGCAAACTTGCCATACAACTTTTCTATATTCCCCTGGATGCGTATCGCTGACCTCTCATATTGGGATGCCAGCTCTTTTTCGATTGTTTCACGGCTCTTTTTATTCCATTCATTCTCTCGCTCGATGCTACGCCTTGCCCAATATGAATCAGCGCCCATAACCCTAACCTAATTTATGTACGAATTTAACAATACGGATTTGTTTTGGTTCGTATACACGTTTCCAGTTTTGCGCATCTTTTAACTCATCACGAGATACAGATTCAACGTGTGCACGAGTTTTATTTTGCCATGCTACTCCACGTGGATGCATGATAAAAGCTTTACGCATGATTAAGTAATCAATGCCAGAGCCTTTCTTTTCATCACGATCAACGGCCGCTTGTTTTAAGCCCACTGGATTACCTACGCCATAGGCAATTGCGCCCTCACCAAATAAGTACGTTGTGTATTTATCTGTCTCAACAGGACAACCATCGTCTACGATAACACGACGACCCATGTATGTGTCGAAAGATAACGCATCAGATTGACGAATTGTTTGGATTAAATTCAATTTATCCAAATAAGATTTTGTAGCAGAGTGCATCACTACTGCTGTTAAGGAGTTTCGTGCGTCCCCCATGAGTTGCATCGCGTCAATAAATGATTCGCCAGAGAATTTAGATGCTTTACCCGTTTGTTCGGAAATATCTAAAACGTGGCCAGACATAGAATCCGATGCAAATACTCCGGAAAGAATATTCAACAACTCTTTTTGATGGTCACGAGCCCAGAATCCTGCCGCCAAATCACCAATCGCCTTCATTGGGTCGGTACCTGCCAATTGTGCAGCTAAGTCAGTAGAGCTCCACATCTTAGCACGACGGATTGTTGTAGATGCATCTTGGCTAGATGTAATTTTATCCGCTGTAAGGTCTGCCCCTTCAATCACATTTTCAGAATCTCCTGTCAAATCATTGAAGAACGGCATATTATGCACTTGTGCAGGTTCGCTTGCCAATTGGTCAAAGCGAGAGTCACGAGTGATGATACCTGATTGGAAAATCGCAGATAATTGAGCCGTACGATTTACAACGTAATTTGCAAAAAACGGCGTAGGATTAATAATATCTTGTAAAGTTGTCATTAGTTACCTCCCATGGTTAAAAATTAATCTCGACACCTGCTTCACTTGCTAACTGCTTAGCTTTCACAGGGTCTTTAGTAAATAATTCTGCCTGTTTAGTTAGATTGAAATGCTCTTGACTAAACGGATTGTTTTTAGGAGTACCCTCACCTTGTTTAGGCTCGTATTTATATTTAGGGTCTCCATCAGGTTTAAATAAAAACGATTTTTCGGTTTTTAGCGCCTTTATCTGTTCATCTAAACCAGTCACTTTGCCATCTTCAGATAGGATGAGTTTTGATGTGTCTACCAAGTTTGCTACTAGGTCCACATCTTGAGCAGTATCGCCAATAGCTAGCTTAATCGCTGTAGATAGTTTTAAGGCTTTCATATCAGATTCAGCTTTTAAAGTCGCAGCTTTATTATCTGCTTGTAGCTTCTTAATTTGCTCCTTCAAATCGTCTACGTTGCCTTCACTATCCTTCAATGTTTTCAACTGCTTATCTCTTTCTTTAACAGCCTCTTCTAAGGTTTTCTTTTCCACGTTGACCTCGTTAAAACGTGATTTTGTCACATATTGACCGTCCAAAAACTCATTTACATGTTGCGTTGCACTTGCGATGTTATCGTCTGTAACGCCTATCTTTTGTAGTAATTCTTGTATCGTCATTGTGTATACTCCTTTTCCGGTTTTTACCGTGGTTACCTGCCACGACTAAGAGATAAATATATAAATGATGATTACTCTTCAGAGTCATCACTGTTCTGCCCGTCTATAGGGTCATGGTTGTGTGTTTCTGAATTCCAATCATCATAGATACCATTGTTTGTTTCTGCTTCCTCAGCTTTCAATTGTTCAAGCTCTTCATTAATATCTTCTACAAACGGATGATGCGCCAATATAGTACGTTTAGATACAATCCCCATAGATTGAGAACACATAGCTACTAGATCCCCATCATTCTTGACAGATGTTCTAGTCCAAGTCTGAGTAATAACAACATCACTACGCCCCTGCGCCCTACAAATAGCACGCACTAGTTCATTAAATCCAAGTTGAAATTCTGTTTCCATCATGCCCGCTTTTAGCTCTAGCAAAGTATATAAGAATTTCATGGCTTCACCGCTGGTGCCGTCTAATCCTTGTTGCTGTGGGTCTACCCCTTGCCCCATGTCAAAGATGGCCTTACGCGTGATATTGAGTAATTCCTTTCGTGCTTCTACTGGTATATCGATAGTCAGCGTAGAAATGCCTGACCTATCATCAGGCCCTGTAGAATCCATCTGGATAGCTTTGTATTTTTTCATACCTTCTAGGAACTCTGTTAGATTTTCTCCGCCATAATTCGTGAGTACATAGATAACCTCTTGTACGTCTTCTAGGTCATTGAGGAACCCACTATATGTTTTATCGTAAGTATCTATAAGCGCCTTAATACGAGTGAGGTCGCTTGTATGATTCGCATTATTGGCAAATGGGATGAACGGAACTTTACCCATTCCATGCGGTATTGTTGATACATCTGATTCTACGCCGCTAGGATCCACCATTGTAAATAGCGCGTGCTCTCCTAAAACCTCTAAGTTGCCACCATTAGGAATCGAATAGGCTTGTACTTCCTTATCATTCCAGTACTCATACACCGTAATACTTTCGCCTTCCTCATTCCTGTCAATATAGACCCGCAGCACCCCTTCTAATTTAGTATTAATGCGCCGATTCCATATAGGTATGATTTCTACGGCAGGAAGTACCGCCCATTGAAAGCCCTCTTCATCGTCTATCCAATAATGCACCCATGCGATCCCGCCATTAGTTGCTTTCACACATAGGTCTTTGCATTTCTTTTCATAACTATCCCCTAAGGTATCAGCAATGATAGTATTTAAACTATCGTCCTTTACATCAAAGATAGGTGGAGCAGTAAACATATACGCCGTTTTTTGGTCAACTAATAAAGGGTAAAAAGAATAGGCGATTCTATTGTCCGCTTGATGCATCGGATTATAGGTTTCGCCTGATCGTTTCGCTTCTTCTACGTCTTTTGGTTTATCTTTCTTCCGCAAGATATCGTTTTGCACTAAATAATACCTGTCAGCTATTTCCATTTTGGAAACTACTTCATCATGTTGCAATGTGTGCTTTTTGATTAACTGTTTAATTTGTTCTATGTCCAATATCTCACCTCCTAATATGTCATCAATCGAACACCCTTACGCCCATCAAATTCTTCCATGGCGTATCGCATGGCGTCCATTAAATGGTTGAAATCATCAATAGGCTTATTGATCATGTTATCGAACTTATCCTTGTCCCATGTGTAGCTGTTTATCTCTGTTAAGAAATTCACACATCTAGGATGAATGATAATCTTATAATCTTGTATTAAAGATATACCCGCACGGATAGAATCAGGACCTTTCTTCGCACTACGTATATTTCTCAATCCATGTTTACGCAAATAGGCAATAGATTTAGGTTCAGCACTATCTGCCCGTATTCTCTCCTTGGCATATCCCATTTCGGTAACCTTTTCTATAATATCCTCATTACTCATACCCTTTTGGTACATTTCATCGAATACATATATTTCACGGGCTACCGTATCCACCAGCCCACAAAATAATGTACTAGGGTCGTTGACATACCCAAAATCCATACCAAATGCAGACTTTACACTCGGCCGTTTCGTTATCTCTTCTACATCGAATACTCGCTCTTCCCAATTATCGAATACAAGCCCCTCGACTATACCCCATTCGCCCAATCCTGCGGTACGGTATCGTCTAGGATTCTTCTTCATTTCTTCAAATAAAATAAGGTCGGACTCTGAAAGGAACTCATTGCATAAATAGTTCGTTGTAATTGCTAATATATTAGGGCTATCTGCATCAAAGAATCGCTTTTTCAACCAATGTTTATCCGACCAGGGGTTAAAGGTGAGTACTACTTGATGGTACATTCCTTCTGGCAATCGCCCACGAATGGATTCATCCAATCTATCGAATGCTTCCTCAGATGTTAGCTCAAACGCTTCTTCTACCCATAATCTACATAAGGATCCTACATCAACAGTAATAGATGTTACTTTTAACGGATCATCTAGTCCTCGAAATAATATCTTTTGCCCTGTCGGTATATAAGTAATTTCCAAGGGCGAGGTCGAGCACTTAAAATACCTGTCCAATTGTAATCTACGTATCGCCCATTTTAATTGGGCAAAGCAGCTATCACGAAGCGTTCGCTCTACCTTACGCACTACGAGCCAATTAATATGTGGATTCTCCACAATCTCTGTAATGACCTTCAGCGATTGTGTAGAGGACTTCTTGCTAGCACGGCTACCTTTTACCACTTTATACCGTCCTTTAAATCGCCAAAAGTCGCCATAGCCCTTTCCTACGATATCAGGTAGATACACGGTATTAGTCCGCAATCTTATCACCACCCATAATGATTACAGGCTGTACATCTATTGTTGTGTCTCCACTCAAAATCCTATGACGTTTAGCCATTAACTCTAGCGCTTTAAGCCTTGATTTCTCATCTGGCGGCTTATCGATAATGCGGGCTTCGGAATACCCTTCCCCCGTGCCCTCGATAACAACCTGCTTTTCATTTGAGAGCCCCAGGGCGATTTTAGTCAATTCGTACTCAACCTGTTTTGCCGTCATGATATTTTCATCTAAATAAGCATCGCGTAATTCTGCAACTCTTTGTTTAATGTTTGGATTTGTTAATAAGGTGCTACCTTGTGACCTTGCTGTTTTTTCAGAGTAGCCGGCTCTAATAGCGGCTTGTGTCGCATTCATATCTTTCACATATTCAGTACAAAATTTTTCGTGCTTTTTGTTATGTAACCCAGCCACTATCTCACCTCCTAACTACTTTAATACCTGCTTATCTGCAGCTGTTTTCCGTCCATTCGTGCGCACCGTTCTTTGATGCCCGCCATTCATAACTGAAGATGGTGAAGCATATGACCGACATGTTCCATCAATATGAATCGCTTTTGCTTTGCACCATCCCTTACAATTATTTAGGCACTGCTTCCGGTCACAATGTACATCTGTCATATGCTCACCACCTTTCTTCTAATTAAAAAAGACGCTCATAGGCGCCTATGAAAAAACCGCCCAATCACTCAGGCGGTTTTTCAGTGTATAGCTGTCTCATGTAAAGGAGGAATTTAACCTTTTTTGACAATACTATTATAACACAGTCAATAGGCACGTTATGGCTCATTTTTTAAAATTTCAGGCTCATTATGGCTCATCTTTTGTCAGTTTACAATATTCTTCCAATGCCTCCCGGTGTAATCGTTTTACATGCCCCCACGAATATTTGACATGATTCGATAATATCTCTCTCCATGATAGATTATAGATATATCGACTTGAAAGGATCGACCGATGTGCTTGCTTGGGTAAGCTTTCAATTTTAGTGATAACCTCATCCCGTACCCCCAAAAGCTCGTCCCACTTCCTCTCATATTCCGCTCTGATGTCGAGGAGCTTTGCAACTGTATCTGAGTGATCTTGTTTAATGCCTCCCATTATTGGCTCCTTGTCATATCGTACAGCGCCTAGTATACCTAGGCTTGATTCTATCTGCGCCAACTGGTACTCAATTCGTTTCAGCTCACCAGCTATTTGCCTAAGCCTTGCTAATTCCTCAGGCACTGCCGTACGTTCTTTTCTTGCTATCAATACATCACCTCATTCCTTGATGCGGTACGGACAATCTTCAGTGAACTCATCGTATACAGGAACAGAGGCGTGAATAAATGCTACTCGTAAATCACACGCTTTAAAATCTTCCTTAGTACAATTAGTGCACGATCCTCCGAGTGCATGGTCCACAATAATTCGCAAGAACTCTTCGTTCTGTTTATCTTCTTTTGAATAAGGTACGGTTTGTACCGCGGTCACGCTATAATGTGTCGCCGCTCGTCGGGCCTGCTTTTGTTGCTCTTCATCTAATTTTGTTCTTATATCTTCGATTAACCAATCAGCAAAAGTAGCCATCGTGTTAGCTTTTCTTTTGGCTTCGCCAGTTAATTTGAACGATTCGACAATATTTCTACACTCAAATGACATGCAACACAGCATAAGCAGTCGTCTCTTATTTTGACTATTTAAATATTTTATTGCCATTACTCTAGATCCTTATCGCTTACTGTAAACAGTTCGAGATGGAGCTTTAATAGCTTTATGCAAGTCGATAAACCATACATAAAGTCTTCCGGATCCACTAGAATATCGCTTATCACACTTTCAGAACGGGCGAGATCTACTTCTACTTGCTCTAGTAAGCGCACCACACCTGCTATATGTATATTGTCGTCCATTTGGGACCGCTTTGACTCTAATATTCCAAGTAATGCTGCTCCCATCGCTTCTATTTCTATACGTAGTTTTGAGGTCTCCGCTGATAAATCTGCTGAGTCTGCCACATCCGAATCCCTATATTGTAGGCAGTAATTTGGTGGGAATTGTATGTGCCTAATTTGCCCCTTCATAGACTCCAATACATGAAACGACATACGGATAACCCAGTCAAAGTGTTCATTTTTATATTCTCTTATCGTTGCTCTCACCATTGTTGTCAATAGTATTTTCATTCTTCCAACTCCTTAACTAACCATTCTAAGAATTTAATAGATTTTCTCGCGTCTTGAATTTCCTTATCCTTCTTGCCAAGTCGCATCAAATACTTAATGGCATTTCCTTTACACCAGCCGCGAAACTCTTCGGCAGTTAGTACCGCCCGAATCACATCTACACTTTCGATGTCCAGTCCATTCAATTTGTAATGCGGTGGACTGTTCACCATATCTATTAGTTCGTTACTCAACACTTCTGCGTTTTTCTCAACACTATTCATCCGCGTATAACTCCTTTCTATACTTAATCGCCTCTAATAAAGCATCCTGTCCTACTTCTTTTCTTTCCAAAGCTCGCATTACCTGCTCGTCCATGGTATCTTTCGTAACTAAGTGATGAACGATAACCGGCTCTTGTTGCCCTTGGCGATGAAGCCTTGCATTCGCTTGTTGGTACTGCTCAAGGCTCCACGTTAAGCCATACCATACGATGATATGACCACCAGCTTGTAGATTTAACCCATATCCTGCGCTTGCTGGATGTGCTAAAAGCATTTGTATATTACCTGTATTCCATTCTTCCACATCTGCATCCGTTTTCAGTTCTACCGATTTAGGAAATGCGTCTTTGATTGACTCCAGATCGTGCTTGAAGTTGTAAAATACAAGAATTGGTTTCCCCTCGTTCACTTCAACCAGTTCTTTCAATCGCTCAATCTTTTGTCTATGTATTACGATTGCATCGCCGTCCTCGTTATATATAGCACCATTTGCCATTTGTAGCAGCTTATTTGCCACGGCAGCAGCATTGAGTGCGCTTATCTCCTCATCTACTAAGGTAAGGATGTGCGTACGCTCCATTTCACGGTACAGCTCTCGTTCTTTGTCAGTGAGTTCAATTGTAATCACATTGTCTATCCGATCAGGTAGGTTCAAATAATCCTTAGCTTTCAAGCTCATACAGATGTCTTGGATTTTACTATAAATCAGTTCATCGCTACCGATTTGTAGGCGATAACTGTAAACGATATGCCCGTTTGTTTTATCGGGTCTGAAGTATCTCGTTCGATATTCTGTAATAGTCTTGCCTAACCGCTCCCCACCGTCCAATAAATACATCTGCGCCCATAAGTCCATCAACGTATTCGGTGCTGGTGTGCCTGTTAGAATGACGATACGCTTAAATAAAGGTCTCATCTTTCGCATCGCTTTGAATCGTTTGGCTTGCGGGTTCTTGAACGATGAACTCTCATCTATGACTAGCATGTCAAATGGGAACTGCTTCTTCTTTTTTAAGTACTCATATAGCCATTGCACGTTCTCACGGTTCATCACGTAGATATCGGCTTCACTTTCCAAGGCTTGTATTCGATCGTTAGCGCTACCCAATATCGATGCCACTCGTAGATATTTCGTTTGGTCCCATTTCCGCGCTTCTTGTGCCCACGTTGATTCAGCGACCTTCTTAGGGGCAATGATTAGCACCTTTTGCACATCGAACGAATCGTACATGAGTTGTTCGATTGCGTATAAGGTGGAAATGGTCTTGCCTAGTCCCATATCTAGTAACAAGCCGTAGTGCGTATTCTCCATGACGCGCTCAATGGCAATTCTCTGGTACTCATGGGGCACAAAATACATCGTACTTCAACTCCGCTAACATTAATAAATCCCGCGCCTCTATTTTATTAGATATGAGAAACACCATGGCGCCTTTCTGCTGCAATCTTGCTATCTGGAATGCCTGCGTGTGTGAAAGTCTTCCCGTTTCCGATTTTAGTTCTACAAATACCACATCTCCACCTGGCATCACGACAATACGATCTGGCACACCATCATTTCCGGGTGAAACAAACTTCATATATATACATCCTAGTTTTTTCAGCTCTTGGCCAAGCCATCTCTCTAATTCTTTTTCCATCGTCTATTCTCACTCCTTCCAAAGCATCCTAAAAATAATTGGACACACCCGCAAACCGTTGGTATCACTGGTCTCACCGCTTTAGCGTGTCCAATGTGTCCAATTTTCAGCCCATATATATATATACGCGTATTTGCGTTTTTTACGTGTATATATATACTTCTATTTTTTATTTTTTTATTTATTATAAATAATTGGACACACTGGACACAGCAGCTTATAACTATAGTAGTACCAATACTTTGTCGGTGTGTCCGAAGGTGTGTCCAATTGTGTTTAGCGTGTCCAATTATTGCCTTATATTAGCAATCACTCATGTATGTAAAGGTATGTTTATTCTTTCAAATATTTATACTATTTTAAACCCGGACACGCGGACACACTCCCGCATTCTCAATTATATTAGTGCACTGGTTCTTCCCGAACAAACGCTCTTTGCGGTCCGTACAGCTTACCAAATCGTATCTTTCCAGTTCCGTTTGTATATGGAACCCACCCGGGGATCGATTGTAATACATCTGTGATTTCACGGGCTTTAGCGTTTAACAAATTCTTTCTATCCCCTTCTAACAGTTCACACCAGATCTCCAAGGGGCACACGCGTTCCCGCAATCGGAATCCACTGGCTTCGGTCTCATCATATTCACGGATGTATTCACGCCTGTCATAAAGATCGTAATCCTCCCAATCAGCAGGTAGTCGCATGCTCAAATACTCTTCAATCAGACCCATCAGCTCCCCGCCTTCCGTATGCGACATTTGCACCCGCATCGCTTCTTCTGCAATGGCGCCCTCAAGCACTAAAGATTCACCTTCGGACCAATAATAGAACGCCTCCGCCCAAAATTGGTCGATTTCTTCATCCGTAATATCCCACGAGTTCGCCGTCTTTCTATCCTTATCTCCAGTGATTGGCCAAAAACGACGGTTACCCGTTCTATCTTTTAAAAACATCAAGTTATTAGTTGACCCTGCAAAGACGCACTGGCGAGGGTATTCTTCGGTACGCCTGCCGTAAGGGGAACGGAAACGATCCGATGCACGGCTTATGAAAGCCTTAACGATTTCATTTTCGTTTTTAAAGGTAGGCGCCAGCTCTCCTAACTCTATCACCCAAGATCCTTGTATTTGCTCCATGGTATCTTTAGTTTTGATATCTACTAATGAGTTATTAAACCAGCCCTTGCCTAGCTTTTCTAAAATCAAAGACTTTCCCAGCCCTTGTGACCCGTACAAAACAATAGCTGTATCGAACTTGATACCAGGGTGCATGACCCTGGCCACTGCTCCACATAACCATTTGCGCGTCGCTGCTCGAACGTAGGCAGTATCTTCTGCACCTAGGTATTTGATGAATAATTCGTCAACCCTGCACTCACCATCCCATTTGACGCTGTGCAAGTAATCACGTACAGGATGAAATTTGTTATCTTGCGTCACTTCTTGCAGGGCATCGTCTATGATTCCTTTGCCTTTAATACAAAATTTCGTTGCGAAGTAGTTCCTAAGGCACGCATCGTCTGTGTCTGTCCAGAATAAAGAACTGTTTCGCGTTCTCCACGGCAAATCCCCAAGCACAACTAACCGATGTGCGAACTCATCTAATCCTACTTTATCTTTTAAAGCTGGATCGTGCTTTAGGATGACAAGACAGTTATAAACGTCGGACTCTGGGATGCCTTGCTTGGTCCGCTTTAATTTCGACAAAAAATCTATATCGTCTTCCTCGATGTCGTCAAAGTCCATGTCCTGCATCCGCTCTTTATCGAGCAAGATGGCAGCAGCGCCGTCCTCGTTGGCGAACTCAATCATAGCTTTGTAGCTTGGCTGTTCAGTGATTTTAAGAGTATCGTCCTTATCTCGATCGCCAAACTTGTGTAGTCGTACTAAGTCGAAGGCATTCACTAGCTTACCGCCTACTGGGTCTGTAGCATGGTTCGAGTAGGCGAACGTGTCATTATCATAAATCACTAAACCGCCTACTGTGCTACCAGCTGAATACGTGTATCGACCTTCCACTTGCGTGGGGGTGTATACCTCTGGTAAGAACTTAGCAATGGCTTCCGTAATGGAATAGCTCCGGCAGAACGCTCCAAGTAAGCCCTTTTTCTCCAGCGGGTTTCCCTGCTTATGGGCATCCGACAATCTGACCGCGGACTCTTTCTCAGATATTGGCCAAAAGCTAGTATCTCGCCAATCATGATAGGTTGCAAGGTACGCATCCACGCTAACGAGGTCGCCCTCGCCATGTTGGTAAACGTATTCTGCGTCTTTTGGACAAGACGGCCAATACATAAGGCGCTCGGCTTGATGGGTAGAGCTATCGAACATTTCGATGCCAATATCATCAGCCATACGCCGTGATACCGCTTGGAACTCATCAGGCGACATCGAACGATCAACTGGCACGATAACACGGTAGCGAGGATGCTCAGTTGTATGGCTATGGGTGGAGTACAGTACGTACTCCTTACCCCCTAAGCACATATCAAGGTCAAATAGGAAGTCCTCGGACGGACTATCTGCATCAAGTGTAATCAAATACCGTTCCTTCACGGCACCGCGAACACGGCGACCGTTTTTAGGGATATACCCACCTACGAAACCGCCTACGTCCTTTTGCTTGCCCTGCGCTGACTTTGACATCTTCGCATATTCTGCTACGGTTTCCTTCGTAACAGTAGGCGAGGCTAACCGCTTGGCTAGGTCTTGCCAAGTCATCTTCTCCGATTTCCATTTGAGAGAAGTGCGGCTATGGCCAATCGCAATGATTATGTTGTTGTCCATCTACGTCGCTCCTCCCATTGCAATGTCGTGCATATACGCGCCTACCGTTCACTGCCTATCCTGCATCCAAGCAAGGACTGCTTGATTGACAATTTCGTCTTCGCGCACACCTTTATTACTTATAATCTTGGCTTGCGCTATTTCTTTAAATTTCTCCCCTACCGGCTTTACTTCTATACACGCCACTGGCTTATGGTTTTTATAAACGCCAACGATTGCGCATTCCGCTCGTTTCACTCGTTTGATATACGTACCAACACAGTTTTTGAGTTCGTGCCCTAATGCTATTATTTCATGCGTTGAGCCTACTGGTACGAAAGATAAGCCATTGCAGGTATCTTCTAACCTTTTATGTTGGTCTGTTTGCTGCACAGGTAGATTTTCATTTTTCTCGAAATCTAACATGTGCATCACAGTATCGTGCAAATCTTTTATTTGAACCTTACTGGCCCATAGGAGTTTCTTCTTTTCTCGAGATAATTCGTAGTACATATTCGCCGTATCCCGCAAGTCACCATAACTCTTGGAGGATTTGAAGAATAGTAAAGCCTTTCGTTCGCCCCAATTGTGGCACAAGGTGCGCACGAACTTCGCCAAAGGGTCCCTTTCAGATTGAATGCGGGATAGCGACCATAAGTGGAAGTCGTTCGCTTTAGTTGTCTCCGTGATCCAATCAATGAACGCTTTCTTATAGTCCATCGTCAGGAATAGCATGCCTGCCGTATGGATCAGTTGGGCGTAAAGAAAAGGTGACTCAGTCAATAGTCTACGGACCCAGCGCACATTCGGTAATTGGTGCCCTTGAACGAGCGCATCCACAAATGACAAATTTTTCGCAAGTCCTTCGTAAAAGGCATTCACATTTGTTTTGCCGTTCACGAAATGCACCGAATAATCTATGTATTGTGCCTTTAACTTTTGGTTTATAGCCGGGCCATCTGGTGCCACCATTTTCCATGCTAAGTTGTGCAGTAAGTTCACCAACGACCCAGCGGGTTCTGTCAGTTGTACTCCCGATCGAAACGGCTTAACTTTATATCCTACCTTCTTGGATAACTTTTGAAAGAATGCCTCTTTCAACACTTTCCCAAACTCCTTAAATTTAGGGCGGTGCTCGTAGAGTCTACACTTGTCATGAGCCACCAGCCACTGAATTGGTAATGGATATAGTTGGAACTCATCTACCACGCACTCTAATTCACTGACAATATCAGATGCTGTGCGTCGCTTTTGCACTAAGAACACCTTGCGTTTCCTAAAGTCGAAACGGATTACATCAATTACACGGGGCTTTTGGCCAACACGCACAATGAGATAATCCGAATCAACCATCATATAGGAGTATTCAAATTTCACATCGAGAATATGTCCACGGTCAATAATGGATAGATCCATACTCGTTGGAACTGACTGCATTCCGTACGCATCCGCAACGTATAACCTATTCATGTTGAGCAGTTTCCCGCAATGGGGACAGTAAAACTTATCAGCATACGCTGGATCAGGTCCGTATTCCATGCCCCTATACTTAGTTGGCCACAAGCAGTTGAAGGACTGCCCGCAGTCCACATGGTGGTAGATTGCGGGCGAAGTATCACCGACTTGTTGTCTCCGAATCACGTCGTAGAGCTTATCTACTTGTAATCTAAATAAGGTTTTCATATCCCACCTATAACAAATCGTCTAAATCGTCGTCCTCTTCTTCAATTTCTGGTTCAGTCACTTCTGGTTCCACTACTTCAACAGGCTCTTCCTTTTTCTTTTTAGAAGATTTGCGTTTTGGCTTTTCTTCGGTTTCGACTACTTCTTCTACAGGTTCAGCAGCTTTCGCCTTTTCTGTTTCAGCAGAAGCAGTCGTTCCGTTCATTACTTGTAAGGCTAGTGAGCAAGCTGCAATGCAACCTTCGCAGTAAGCAACCGCTTGTTCTTTTCGTTCGCTATCTGGGGCTTCCATTACTTTCTCGTATAAACCTTCAATAGCTTGTTTTTGTTGTTCAATTTGTGATTTGCTAATCATAATATAATCCTCCTAATCTTTCATGTAGTACGGGTTCTCAAACCCAGCAGCATCTAATATAAGCCCCTCATTCCAGGGCTCTTTTTCACACATAATACTAATTACTTCTTCAAGGCTACCTACTCCGATAGGTGCCTCAATAACCACCTCATCGTGGATGTGAGCTACTATTTTGTACCCGGCTTTTGAAAGTCTAAGCATAGCAGATGCTAAGCAGTCTCTTGCCACCGCTTGTACGATGTTCTCCACTAGCTTACCGCCGTACGTCTCCACTTTGCCCCACGTGTTCTTCACTTGGTCCATACCGTCATACTCTATGGAAGGCGATCCGAATCGATTCGTTCCTATTCTAGGTCTAGCATAGGCAAGCCTACGACCAGATGGCAGTTCGACAAACATAAACCCTTTTGATTTAAAGAACTTTATTCCTTGTGGTATCTTAACAGGCTCACCTGTTTGCACAACACGCTTTGCCGCTCTATCTGCATCATTCCAAAATCTGACGATGCGAGGACTTGCACTGCGCCATGCGGAGATAATACCAGGCAATTCGTCTTCTGGAATCTCTTCCGTAGTGTCCATCGCTTTCATAGCGCCCACTCCACCACCGTACCCCAAGGCAAGTTCAGCGACTTTACCTTTCTGCCGTAAATGACCATTCTCGCCGTGCTTTTCGACCGGCACATGGAACATACTGGATGCCGATGCGCAGTAGATGTCACCACCACTAGCGAATACCTCTTGGCGCCATTTCTCTCCGGCGAGCCAAGCGATGACCCTCGCCTCGATCGCACTGAAGTCTGCCACAATGAAACGGTGACCCTCTTCTGCGACAAGTGCCGTTCTAATGAGCTGCTTGATGACGTCACCGGGATTGCCGTATAGAATATCTAGCATTTCCACATCTCCTGCTTTTAGAACTTCCCTTGCCGTATCAATGTCGGATAGATAGTTCCTTGGCAGATTCTGCAACTGCACGATGCGACCAGCCCAGCGACCACTGCGCATAGCGCCGTAGAACTGTAGCATGCCGTGGATGCGACCGTCGGAACACAGTGCATTCCTCATCGCTAGATACTTTTTAATTGAAGAGTTACCTAGCACTTGGCGATTCTCAAGCACGGTTCGCACATCGCTAGGGATATCCTCGGCAAGCAGTGCGCTAACATCTTCCTTGCACAAGGTTTCAAACTCACGACCTAAGCGCTCACCTAACCACTCCTTGAGTTGCATTGTACTATTGGGATTGTCTAGCCCAGTGAGTAATTGCGACGACTTTGTGGCGGTCTCTACGAGTTCATCGTTACAGGCAAGCGCCGCATCAACGAGTTCCATGTCGACCTTTACACCACGCCAATTAATCTCTTGATCAAGTAGCCAGTATTTTTGTTCAATCGCTGGCGGTTTGAGCGATAAGAGCTTGCGTCGTATGGTCTGTTCCACCACGACGTCTTGCCGGCAGTATTCGATGAACTCCGCCCACTTCTCCGGCGCATCACTAGGCATGTTGCGTGTACTTGGGTTGTTCTTAGTCGGTGTTCTAGGCACTGAGAAGAATTGAATCAACCGTTTCCCCTTGCTATCCTTTTCTACGGGTAACTTGAGGGCTTTAGCCACATTGTCTAATCCAGCAGGTAGACTACAGTATAAGGCAAGCACCGACGTACACTCCCAATTCCTGTAGTCCGCATCAGGATAATATTTCTTCAAACACAACATTTCAAAGGCCGCATTGAACGCGGTTTTGGTAATCTCTGGATTGTACAAAGCAGCAACCACCTTGTCCGGTAATTGCTGCCTTGTCATATCAACGACCTCAACGGGCTCGCCATCGAATGAGTAGGCAAATAGGAGTATTTCAAATGAATCACCATCGACGTATCGCTGCGCCCCATAATTGATAGGGCATTCACTATACGTCTCTAGATCAATACTCAACTCCATAATTACCTCCTAATTAAATAATGTCGTCCTCGTCTAGGTCGTCTCCTAAATCATCGTCAAAATCGTTAACATTGACGGTCATTCCGCCAAGTCGTGGGCCGTCTTTGACTTTACGAAGTCCGTTAAGGCCAAATCCTACGCCCTTCTTGCCATTGACGTTGTAAACGAATACGCCAATTTGTGCCTGTACGAACACACCGCTGTAAATCTCTTCCTCGATATCGAATGGGTCCATTTTAACTTTGTCGCGAGTAAAGCACACTGGTTGCTTATCTGCGTTCACGTTGATGAAGAACTTACCTTCATAAGTTTCTGGTTGATCGGCAACCGCTGCATCCGTGTCGCCATCTCGTAAATTTAACTTGATGAACTGTGTTTTGCCTTCCATTTTAGCGATTGCCTTAGGGTAAGATTTCAATTCTGCGATAGCGGCTTCTAATTTTTTAATTGTTTTCGTGTCGCTTTTGTCGATAATAATTTGAGCACTATAACGTTCTTTTCCTTCTGGGTTTCGTTTAGGTTCTGCGATATTCGCGTAAGATAATCGAACGATTCCTGTTGTTGCTTTTGCCATTGTTGTAATCTCCTTATTCAATATCATCGTCGAAATCATCGACATTAACTGTGTTATTTGTAATTGCCGGTCGCTTATCCGATTCTGGAACTAGGGTTGGTTTCCCTGGTGGCTTTTCAATGAAAGCCTCAAGGTGTTCTGCTACACCTTTTTTACCCAGTACTTTTTGTAGGGCGGTAATGCCCTCAAGTTCTTTAGGTTTGAATATTTCTTCTTCTTTGTAGCCGTTTTCTAGTAGTACTTTTGCAGCACCTTCGGGATCTACGATAGTTCGCCTTGATGTGCCTTCTACTAACTTGTAGCCCTTCCATTCCTTCTCACCACTTACCGCTTTATCGTAGGCGTAGTCATACACGCCTTTGATCCATTTGGTGATAAGGTCCTTCATACCAATAAGCTCTGCTACCTCGTCATCCGTAAGTAGCTGGTTTAGTTTTCCGCCATGCTTGTAGAATGGTGCAAGGCATGCATCCGCTAGTGCCCTGCATTGGTGCCTAGCCTTGCAAAAGTTACAGTAATCACAAGGGGTACAGTCTCCACTGCCTTCCCATGCAGCTTGCGCTTTAGGGATAATCTCATCGCCCCATGCGAGTAGCTCCTCGATAGGTAGCTCTTCAGTAGATACACTATCAAGGCGAGGTTGCACGATTGTCATTCTAACTGTATGAATATCGTACAGCAGTTCAAATGTATCGTAAGCACCTAATGCATAGAGTCGCATTTGCGTATTGCCTACGGCGCTTACTGGTACGCCTTTACCGAACTTCAAATCGATAACCTCTAATACTCCATCGGACACGATGCACATATCACCAGTTCCAAACCCTTCCGGCACCCAGCGGGAGAAGTCTAAACGAGCCTCGATGAGTATCTCGGCATCGACGGAACGGGCTCTTGCCTCGTTCACTTTCTCTTCGCAGATATCTACATACTTATTAACCGCTTCGAGCATCTCATTCGTATGGCTACCGTCAGCTGGTGCCTTTGCACTTTCTAATTTGTGGCGTAGAATTGACTCTGCCAGATCGTGCGCCTGTGTACCTTCCGCAGCATAGGGAGACTGCTCATCAGGGAACTGTGCCTCTAGCCTTGCACTAGGTGTGCATACTAGCCACCTAGCGCTACTAGATGCCCCTAGTAGGGCATGTTTCTTAGGCACGAGATTTCACCCAATCCATAATCGCCAAACGTTGTCCGCCATTGGCGTTGGATACTTTGTCAAGTTTAATACTTTCCAAGAACGCCTTAAGTTCTTGCTTATCCTCTTTTGTGTCACAAGCTTCTTTGACCGCTGCACGTACTTCTTCAACACTAGGCACATCGACCGGTAACGTTTCTTGCTTAGGTTCTTCTTTCACCACTTCAGCTTTCACATCTTCCTCAGAAACTTCTTCTACTTTAGGTTCTGCCTTAGGTTCTGTTTTCTTAGTAGCTTTTGGTTCTTTCTTATGCTCTACAGCGTTCGCTTCTGGGTACACTTTAGCCATAGGCTCGCCTACAACTTTCTCGTAAACTGCTGTTAATTCTTTCGTTAAATCTGCTGCATCGTTAACTGTGATTTTTAATTCGATCATGGTGTTCTTTCCTTTCAGTTTTAAAATGTGATATACTTTAGTTGGAAAACTTGTGATTGAGCCTTTCGGTGTTAGCTGCGCCGAGGGCTCTTTTTTATTGCCCGTTTCCGGGGTACAATCCTGCAATGTTCTCACCCCCCTTTAAATGTGCTTGAGGATCATGCGAATTTCTTGGCCCACTAATAAGCGGTCTTTGAAAGTATCTTGGCTCCGGAAGTCATCCATGTAGACCTCCAGCATTTCACGGTAAATTTCCCCTTTGAACGTAACAGGGATATCCACCTCTTCACGGTACGGCTTTAGAATCTCTACATCTTTACCAAAGTCATAATCAATATACCCTTTTACCTTCAATTTCCGTTTCTGATTTCTGACCTTATCATTAGACCACTCTAGCAGGTCCATCACTTCCTCATTAGTCACTCCGCCAAATTCCTTGTAGACGTTGTACAGTTTTTCTTGTTCCGTCATAGATCGTTCCTCCTTTTCTTCTTTGGTTTTAAATGTAAGCTAATTTCATTCTTTCACCGCCCTAACCTTTAAGGTCATTCCTGGGTGGATGATGCCGTTGTGAAGGTTATTCTTCCGAATGATTTCGGATACCGTTTGCCGTACGTCTTCCGTTTCCCCCACGGCGTCCTTAGCGATACCCCAGAGAGTATCTCCTTGCTGCACAATGACGTCACGTTCCTCGTACTCTACAATATTGGTAGGAAACGCCGCTCGGAACAGTGTAACTGCAAGGACTGATACTAGAGCCACCGCTGCTACTCGATCCCAGTAAATGACGTATTTAGTTTTCTTCGTTTTCCGTTTCGGTCTCATCGCTCCACTCTCCGTCATAAACCGCACAGTAGTATTGGTGTTTCAGCACCTTAAATTCATCAATAGAAATCACCATTGATAACTCCTTAAGCACCTCATAGGCACGTTGTGCGTAGAAGTCGTACTCTTCCATATTTGTACCGCCGTGCTCGTACATTTCTTTCAGACTTGTCTTAAGGTCACATCGCAACGCATATTCCGCATAATCGTAAAAGTCCATTATTTCCTCCTCATCTGCCCAACCACAACAGGATGAGCGCCATAACTAATAGTGCCAGCACTGTAGCACCTACCGTGAATATTGTTGAAAGACGTACCGCTTCATCGCTAAGCCCTTGCAGTTCAAATTGTTGGCGCTTTTGTTCACGTAGTTTTCGCCGTAACGCTTGCCTATCTTCCTCACCTTCTAAAATCTCCGCCTGCTTGCGTTTTTCTTCTGCAAGGGCTCGTTGCACTGCATACAGGTCATCTTTTGCTTGTAGCACATCGTGCTTTTTCTTTTCTACTTGAGCGTGCTTTTGCAGAATATTTTGAAGTTCTGTGTCTACAATCGCAGCGCCTTTGTAACGCTTGGATGCGTTTTTGTGTTTTCTTGCCATTTATCGCACCCCTTGTCTCATTTTGCACTTATTCCTAAGCCACTCATTGAGTGACTCCAAGTGCACTAAGCTCTTACCTTTTTTTGCGCCTATTTTCATGCTAGGGAAGTCGTATTCCTCGGACCATGCTTGCATTTGGTCGTAGGACACAGATGCAAGGTCTGCCGCTTCCTGTAATGTGATGCAAATCTTATTCATACTTACCTCCTACAACTCATCTTCCCGAGGATCCTTGTCGAAGTTGCCGAGTTTGAACAGTAATTGAGCTACAGCCATAGCTGCTATATACTGCTCCAAGTGTTTTGGCACCTCTGTGACAACTGCTAGCGCGTAGCTTAGTTCAGCTGCATCGAGGGATTTAAGGTATAGGCACTCCAAATACTGATTCTGAATCGGTGTTAAACCCGGTAGCATTAATGATTACTCCTTCCTTCTTGTGCTATAATCACCTTGAAAGGAGGTGATTATATGAAATACTCAACTACTATTTATAAAGTTCTTATGTCTATAGACGTCGCATTTGAAAATAATATTCCGCCTTATGAAACGTTTGACTTGGAAAAAATTGGAATATCTTATAAACGGCTATGCGTTATTTTGAAAAGTCTTTACGAATCTGGTTATATAGACGGCATCGCATTTATAGAATGTATTGGGGAGGAAATCCCAGACTTTAAACTATGCGGGTGTCATTTAACTATGGACGGTATGTTATACCTAGAGAATAATTCTACGATGAAACAGGCCTATAGAGTTCTAAAGGAAGCCAAAGATTGGATTCCCGGCTTTTAAGACATCCTATACCTATATTTGATTTCAATCTGAATTAGTTCTAGTAGTGTTTTTGCATCTGACTGCGAAAGCCCTACTTTATTGCGTTCTAAATCATCAACAAAATTTAGGGATATCTGTTGCAATTCTATATATTTCTGTTTGTCGTTTTTTGTAATGAGCCTCTCTTGCAGGGGCTCTTTTTCTATATCCAAATCTTCACCTCTTCACAGTAACTCATCAATTGTGCAATGCAAGTAATCTGCTATCGCCTTTACATTCCCCAATTTTGGGTCGGATACTCTCCAGTGGGATATGCTCCCTACTGAAAGATTTGCCGCTCGTTCAAGTTTGGCAATACTGATGCCTTTCGCCTTACATTTCTTTTTAACGTTTTCGTATATATTCATTCCTTTAACTTCCTTTTTCGCTGAAAGTATTCATTGACTTATGAGCGTATTCAAGCCTATAATCAAATTAAATAGTTTCTCCTTCCGATTCTTATACTCCCCATTGCGGGGACGGAAACTGGTACATCTCATCGAACACATATATTTCACCTTCTTTCGAATTACTCCCCCATTACGGGGACGGAAACATAACTAAGTCTATTACTTTACTCATTTTTTCTACCTTTCTAACAATCTCCCCATTGCGGGGACGGAAACGCCTTAACTAAAATGTGACCTTTTAAAATTTTAGAATTACTTCCCCATTGCGGGGACGGAAACACGTATTCATCATCGCTAGCATTCACACGTACGACCTTTAGAATTACCCCCATCGTGGGGACGGAAACCCTAGGCATATATACCAGGCATTTTCATTACTAACTTTAGAATTACCCCCATTGCGGGGACGGAAACTCATCAATAGTGCAGCCAAGGCAATCTGCTACCTCCTTCTTTAGAAGTACTTCCCCATTGCGGGGACTGAAACTCTGCGTCTCGTGATTGTGTGTTCATGGTTGTGGTTCTCCTTTTTCGCATTTATGCGAATTACAAAGCAAAAAAAATCGAATTAATATCTTCACTATTAAGTTGTAACTCCTTGGCGATAGATTGCACTTCTGCAACAGTAAAACTATCTCCGCCAGAATTTAGTTTTCGATAGATGGTAGAGCGGTCTACTCCAATTCTTTCCGACATTTCAGAAATAGAGAGTTCATTCTCAACCATCTTTCCTTTTAATTTAGGGATGTTTACCATATTTAACTCCTTTCTTTTTTTAATAATTCGCACTTATGCGACCCTATGCGACTATAATACTACACAGCAACACACATGTCAATAATTTTTTTGCACATTTGCAAATTTATTTATATAATACTGTTGCATATTTGCAATTTTAATATTATAATTAGTACAAAGAAAGGAAGGTTACTATGAAAATCGGCGAAATTATAAAACACAGGAGAAAAGAATTGGGGATGAGTGTTGATGAATTAGCGGCTAAATTAGGAAAAAATAGGGCCACTGTTTACAGATATGAAAACGGCGATATCGAAAGCCTGCCACTAACTGTGCTAGAGCCTTTAGCCAAAGCACTCCATACTTCACCTGGGGAGTTAATTCAAGAAAGTAACTCCGAATATTACACTTCTCCACAAGTCAACTTCAGGGCAGAATACGCACGTGTAAACGAAGGTATCCTACTGGATGCATCAAAAGATCTAACCGATGAAGAGTTAGAATCTGTGATTAACATAGTCAATCAATTACGAAACAAGGGGAGATAATTATATATAACATCCCGATCATATACCACAACCTACCACAGTCGGTGAATGCGCCCCTGTGCACATCAGAGGACACCGACCTATCGAGGTGTTACGTGAAAGCATGGCACATGAGATATGCCACATTGCAGAAGGGCACTTCACATCAGAGCAACATGCCAGTGTGATAGAGGCTCTACTGCATAGCAATGAAGTAGGGTTCAATGAAGAGGAAATAAACTTCTTTTACCATTATGCTGAATAAGGCAATCCCGCTCGATTTTGTTGACGCCAACAAAATGCAAATAAATCAAGTTTTATAAATAAAAAAATCCCCCACTCCACGGTAATGGAATGGGGGGCTTAGTACACACAATAGGAGCGTGTATCACAACCAATACTAACGCAACCTATATAAGGAGATAAAAAATAAGCTGACCCTAGGGGCTTGAGATTTCTAAGATTCTATCCTACTCCCATTCGGGAACCCAGCCTTGCTCCTTCACAAGTCAACTTTACTATAATATACACCAAAATATTATTTTTTTCTATAAATTCTTTCATTTCCCCCTTGACTTTATACACTAATTAGTGTATAATATAAGCATAGAGAGGAGGTGAAATAATGAACTTTGATAAGAATGATATTGAGTGGCTCATCGGATGGCTAGTAATGATTTACTTACACTACGATAGCAAAAAGAAAAAAGCCCCTAAGAAGAAATCCACCAAGAAATCTAAGAAATAGGGACTTAAATACAGGCGGAGGCGAAAGCCTCCCAACCTGTATGTATTATACCACAAAGGAGAGATACAATGAAACAATATTTACCAATGATTGTATTGGCAATTGCTATGACTTTTATTTTTGATTGGAACAAGCATATGATTGAAGTTGCTTTGTTCTATGCTGTTTGGGGTTTTATCATGGGAAGGATGAAAAAATAATGAATGTACTACATGAGGTCTTAACATTAAAAGAAGCGGCTGAACTTTGGCATGTTTCCGTCGATACATTAAAGCAAAAATGCATCGGCAGGGTAAAAGGGGATTTGGCTTTCACCCAAGAAGAATGTCGCCAATCTGGCAAGACGTGGCTTGTTACCCGCGAAGCCATGGTTCGCTTATACGGAGAAGCACCACAACAATAAAAAAATCCCCCACTCCGATGGAATGGGGGAACAGTACACACAATAGGAGCGTGCACCACAACCTCTACTATTATAGCACGTTCCTTCGTATTTGACCACGAAAGGAGCTATATTTATGGCTAAACGAAAAGACGGTAGATACCAGGTAAGTACTACCATAAATGGTAAGCGCCAGTTTTTCTACGGTAGCACTAAGAAGGCTGCCACCAAAGCAATGGAGGACTACCTCGCAAAGCTCACCTGTGCGATTAATTACACCGCAGGGCTTACCCTTTACCAATGGTCCGAGGAATGGCTCCGCATCAAGGAGTCAACAGTCGCTGCATCTACGCTAGCCAGCTATAAGTATGTTATCAAAACCTACATACTACCTTATTTAGGCAATATGTATCTCGATACTATTACTACCCTCAATGTTAGGGCACTACTGCGCACCTTGTCGGATAAATCGGCACGTACGCAATCCTACACCATTACGGTGCTACGAATGATGTTAAAGCTCGCCGTTGAGGAAGAACTCATCCCTAAGAATGTAGCCGACTTTGTGAAGAAACCAAAGGCCCAAAAGATGCGCGAAATGGTTACATTATCCAGGGCACAGGTAGACCAATTCCTAAATGTTATTTCCGATGCAGAGCTACACACGATATTCCGCCTCGCATTCACTAGTGGATTACGTCGGTCGGAACTCTTGGGACTTAGGTGGTCCGATGTGGATTTTAAGGCAGGTACTATCTCAGTCAATCAAACCGTACTCAACATCGAAGATAAGACCACCGTCGTAGCTAGCACTAAGAACAAGTCATCGAAACGTACTATCTCCATAGACCCTGCCACAATGGCAGAGCTCAAACAGCATAGGGTGAACGTGAGCAAGCGAAGACTGCAAACCTTGCATTGGGAAGACCACAACCTTGTATTCCCGGGAAGAAGAGGAAACGCACGAGACCCTCAAAAGGTAAGCAAGCACTGCCGTAAGTTCGCCAAGGCGATTGGAGTCGAAGGGTTCTCGATGCACGGCACACGTCATACGCACGCCACCCTATTAATTGAAGCGGGGGTAAATTTTAAAGTGATCCAAATGCGGTTGGGCCATTCATCCTATCAAATGACGATGGATATTTATTCACATCTAACCCCTGTTATGGAAGCGGACGTGAAAGAAAAATTAGCCTTGATTTTTTGAATTACGATTACACACATTTTTCCTATATTTTGACATCAGTTTGACATCACTTTATTTGAAAATATAGGAAAATATAGGGAATTATCAGAAGTACAAATCGCATGAAATAGTGGTTTTAAGCCATTTTCTCATTCTCAATATGGAGACTCTTAATCAGAGGGTCCAGGGTTCGAACCCCTGGTGTTCCACCACACTTAGAACCGCTCAACCGTGCGGTTCTTTTCTTTTGTAACACAGATATAGTGTCTAGGGAGTCTATTCATGTTTAAACGAATCCTTTTTATCGCTACCAATCTTATACTTGCTCTATACTATCTCTTATATGCTATTGGATTAGGGACGCTATCTATCATCGGCTTATTTATTTTGCTTCTGATTGTCAGCTCCATTGTATTGGGAATATTTTTTTAATCACTATCTTATATGATACATTTAAAACCATCATATACGTGAGGAGTGAAGATACTTCGGCCTTGAATCTCACCAATCAGGTAAGACCTGACTTGTTATCCCTAAAGATATAACTCGTTTATACGGAGAAACTCCCCAAAATATAGTATAAAATTATAGCATAGTATAGAGCCTACGATAAAGGACTGCCGTAATATGTATTTCTACATGTTACGACAGTCCTTTTTGTATTATAAAATTAGCGCCCCTACGACACCACCCAGTAGCAAGGTAATATCATAAAATATAAATGTTGGCACACAGGTATCCCATATATGATTGTGTTGTCCATCTGCATTGAGCCCCGATGTAGGTCCCAATGTAGAGTCCGATGCTGGTGAACCGGCATCTCCTAAAGCAGCTGCAATACCGATTAGCAAAATGATAGCTGGCACAGAAAAGCCTAGATGTAATCCCATAGGAATATAAATGGATGCAATGACCGGAATAGTACCAAAGGAAGTGCCGATACCCATGGTAACCAACAGCCCTACGATCAGCATAATCACAGCGCCCATTAGTTTAGAATCAATAATAGATACTGTGGCAGTTACCAACTGATCCACTGAATTTGTTTCTCGCAATACGTTGGCATACCCTGCGGCAATCAACATCACAAAGGCAATAGTCCCCATCATGCGAATACCACCATCTACATCTTCATCCATTTTAGACCATTTGATAAGGCCTGTAGCAAAGAATACAGCTAGCCCTGCCAACGCACCAATTGGTAAAGATTTAAAATACAGTTGTGCCACAAAAGCCACCGCTGCTCCTGCT
The DNA here is from genome assembly GCF_003992005.1 of Veillonella sp. VA139. Classification (GTDB taxonomy): domain Bacteria; phylum Bacillota; class Negativicutes; order Veillonellales; family Veillonellaceae; genus F0422. The sequence continues at coordinate 52,994 of NZ_RQVL01000004.1, forward strand.
AATCCTTTCCAACAATCCGCCGTCATACGAGTTGTATGCTCTGTAGATTCTTCTTGCTCTACCGCAATATCTTCATAGTCGCGGTTTCGACTATAGTACACAATGGCAAGTAATAATCCTACCACCATGGATATGCCCCCAATCCACATAACAGAAGCTATATCTGAAATCGATACATTCACACCGTTCGCTACCATTTGATCTTTGATAATGGTCATAAATAGCAAACCAAAACCAACTGGCAATGATACATAGGGTGCTTTCAGACCAAATGTTAAAGCACACGCCACCGCTCTACGGTCTATTTTCATACGATTCATCACCACTAACAAGGGGGGAATCAAAATAGGAATGAAGGCAATATGCACAGGAATTAAATTTTGTGAAAAACAGGATACAAAGGCGATGAGCAATGTAAATGCCACTTTTTTCGTACCTACAATGTTCGTAATTTTTTTCGTCACCACAGTGGCTAGTCCAGATCGACCAATGACAATGGCTAAGGCACCCAATAAAATATAACTAAATGCAGTCTCTGAGTTGCCACCCATGCCACCGATTAAGGATTCGATGGTAGTAGTTACCGTCATCCCTCCTGCTAGGCCTGCCACTAAGGAAGCTACGATAACCGATAATAACACGTTAAATCGTAGCAAACACAGAATTGACATGGCGATGACTGATAACACTATGGGGTTTAACACTATATCCATTTAGGATCTCCTTCTTTTGTACTTACTCGGCTTGAAGCAACTGTTCTAGGTACGTCCGTTCCCACACATCTCCATAGCCATCTAATTGTTGCAATGCTATTGTACCATAGGTGTCCAAACTTTCAGAAAAAGCTTGATCCACCTCTGCACTAGGATACTCAGTTTTGAGGAAACAAATAGCCCAATGCACACGACCAACTTCCTGCCCATGTTGCTCGACCACACCATGAGATCGGGCAGATTCCAACCAGGACACAGCTGTATGTATATCTCCTTTAATTCGGGCTAACAAACCAAGGTATGCCTCAATAGTCGGTCTCCGTCGACTTATGGTATATTGCAAGCATAATTCATAGGACTGTTGAAAATAGGTAAATGCTAATTCATATTCCTGCAATGCAAAAGCTGTCATACCCGCATTGGTGGCAAATACAATCCATGAACTATATAGTTCCGTTTGATCACAATAGTCCAGTGCTTTTTGGTACATCTCTAATGCCGTCTCCAGACGAGACTGACTTTTTTCAATATCTCCTAAGTAGTTATAGGCCGCCGCGATATTAATAGCATATCTGCGGGCCACAGTTTGGGTTACCGAGAATAATCGTATGGATTCCTCTAGGAGAGGAATTGCCTGTTCTGGCTGACCTTCCATAATGAAAGCTAGTGCTTTCAGTCTTAATATAACCCCAATCTCCTTTTTGAAATGGTACTGCTCTGCCAAGGCAAGAGCCTTTGTGGTATATTGATGTATCTCTAGAACATGACGCTTTTGCAAATGGTAATAGATAAGCTCTTTGTAGGCTTTCAATGTATAGTTCGCTGCATCTTGAAGTTTACTTTCTTCTAGTAACTCTTGAAAGTATCGTACACCCCCACCTGCATCGCCTCGACTCATAAAATACTTACCAACACCATATAAATAAGGCAATTCCAAAGCCTTCATTTCCGGTGTATCACCATATAATGCATAGGCATGATTCAAATCATCTTCAATTTCTCGCAATGCCTTCTGTGTGGCCTCTCCCATAAAATACCCTGCATAGACAGAGGATAATTCCCCTACGCCAAGTTCTGGAGAGGCATCTTTATTAAAGTTTAAATAATGCATGAAAGATTTTAATTTATACATTAAAGCTTTTTGATATTGTCCTGCTTCACGGAAATGAAATTCTAGTTGCTTATAGCGAATCATATCTTCCTTGGAGTGTGTTAACCGTTTTTCCCAGGCTTCCCCCAAATAGGCATGCAAAATTTGACACCGATCGATAGCCATTTGATCTCGCAAATACTCTTTGCACTTGAATTGCTTTAAACTATATTGCACTTCACCATGTTGTGTGCGGTAATCAATGAATCCTTTTCTTTCCAACTCCTCTAAGGTTTGCAACAGACGTAGTTTATCCAAGCCCATATATTGTTCAATCATCCCTAGTGGTGCTTCATTATAGAATAAACTAATAAACTCCGCCAATTTACGTTCTTCTTCAGATAAAGTATCGCATTTCTTGCTATAGAGCAGTTCCATATCTTTGGTCAAACCATAAATGGAACCATATTCTTTCCATAGTTGCATACTTTCTATCAGTACTAACAGATTGCCTCGACTGACTTCCACTAATTGATCCACTATATCTGTGTCCTGTAACGTAGGTTCTCGATCTAAGATAAAAGCTCGCATCCGTTCATCTGATAAAGGCAACAAGGAAATTCTTTGCAATGCTTTCTGTTGTTCTAAACTTTGCAAGGTTCGTTGATGCATGCCTTTTACTTCCTCTACGTCAGTGACAATGATCATAAGACGTTCAGACCTATGATGTAAGAGCAATAAACTCAATAAAGAAAAACTTAAGGAGTCCATCCATTGCACATCCTCAAAAATCAATGTAAAAGGAATTTCTTCCGACACCTGTTCTAGCAAATTTGATACTGCTTGGTACACTACATCAAAAGGCAATGCTTCCGTCACTTCTAAAAAGCCCAAGTCTCGAGCCATACGGCGATCTAACTGTGGAAAGATTTCATAAATACGCCGTAATTCGATGTGTTCCAGACCTTGTAATTCGATTTCTTCAAGTATCTTTCCCACAATAGGAATCCACGCATGCAACAGCAAGCCTTGTTCCTCTTCATAACATTGGCTATCTAGTACACATCGATCGGGCTCTACTTTATCTCGTATATATTCTACGAGGCTCGTTTTACCACTTCCCGTTTCTCCTGTGATACGCAAAGCTAAGGGAGTATCTTCAAAGAAATGTAAATACTTCTGTACCTCTCCTGCTTCTGCATCACGGCCCTTAAACATTGTATGTTCTACAAAGGACACCGCCTCTTGCTTTTGTACTTTTGATAACTGCATGGCTTCTCGAAGAGAGTTAGGTACACTTTCATCTAAATCATCTGCGTAAATACATTGTAGTTGATGGTATAACTGTTTCCCCATGGTCGTGAAACCTTGGCTCATAATCAGTTCCAAAATCGCACTAAACCGCTCTTCGTTATAGGGGTCATAGGACAATAAGACAGGAATATATCGCTCAATACAGGCGATATTTTTTTCCTCAATCCCTGCATCTACTAAATTATAGACCGCCTCCATGTACATAGATTTAAGACGACTTCGTTCCCCTAAATACCAATCTTCATAAGCCACTGCATCTTTTACATAAAATCCTTGTAAAAATTCCCCTTTATAAATATCTATATATTGTTTAGGATTCCTTTGAAATTGATGTACATCCACATAGATATGTGCCGTAGGATTCCATTGTAATACAGCGTTCCTCGGTGATACAAATACATCTGCCCCCAATAGCTTTTTTGCCTCATAAATGGCATTTCTTAAGTTTTTTCTGGCATTGACCTCCGATTTTTCCGGCCACAATAAACCGCTAATTTCATCTCGGAGGGCTACTCCTTTTATCACCATATAATAAATGAGCGCTTGTACTTTTCCATAGGTAAAAAAGATATCTTTCCCATCTACTTGTATCCGTGGTGTCCCTAATAAATGAATTTCTATCCCCATATGATTTCCTTCATTCCATTATGATGGGTCTTATACCTTAGCAAGACCTAACAATCGTTGTTCCTCTGCATCTAACACAGCTTCTATCTCTTCCATGCTATCTGCCAATTGTTTCACAAACTCTGCATCTTGTATAGAACCTAAATTAATTTTCACATTTAAAAAGGCACTCTTTACAGCAGCTCTTGCATTAATCACAGCAATCATCCCATCCGTAATGGCATTAGTATTTCCTTTTACAATGACTGTTTCCACCAAGGGTAATAAAGTATATGCTAATTTACCAATTTCATAAGGCACTAAGGCTGCTTGTTTCGTCGTACGTTGTATTTCAGCTTTACGGAATGTTTTTTCTTCATCCGTTTCTTTTGGTAATTTGAAAGCTCCCATTAACTCCATAAACGCAGCACTATCTTTATTAATATAGTGAACAAAGTCTTCTTTGACTTGGCTTACTTCTTTTTGAATAGCCTTCATCTCCTCATGGACCGCTTCGTATTTTGCATTCCCAATTGTTAAATTCGCTACCATTTCAATTAAAGCCGCCGCCATGGCGCCATTCATCGCCGCCACACTGCCACCTCCTGGGGCTGGTGCACTAGACCCAAGGTCACGAATAAACTCTATGACAGATGCGTTATGTAATTCCATCATTCCTCCTAAAACAATCCTTTAATAGTCCCTTCTGCTGTGACATCCATACCAAGAGCGGCTGGTTGTTTCGGTAACCCTGGCATGACCATAATATTGCTTGTTTGACACACAATAAATCCAGCCCCATTAGCAATTCGTACATCTTGCACAGTGATGGTAAAATCTGTAGGAGCTCCTAGTAACTCCGGATTATCACTTAAGGAATATTGTGTTTTTGCCACACATACCGGTAAGTCTGCCAATCCCCATGCTTCCAATTGAGCAATTTGCTTTTTTGCTGCACTTGTAAATGTTACACCATTGCCACCATAAATTTCTTTTACAATCGCCGTTAACTTGTTAGGGATGCTATCTTTCACATCGTATAAAGCAGTTGGCTTGATGTCTGTTCCTTCTAGCATACCCATCACTTGTTTTGCCATATCAATGCCTCCGGCGCCACCTTTTTCCCAGCATTCATTAAGACTTACATCCACACCATAGTGATCGCATAATTGTAATAACGCATCGATTTCTGCTGGTGTATCTGTAGCAAATTTATTAATGCTCACTAATACTGGCAAGCCAAAGGCTCTCATATTGGCAATTTGTTTCCCTAAGTTCACAAAGCCTCGTTCTAGCGCTTTTACATTTTCTTTGGTCAACTCTGATTTTGGAACTCCTCCATGCATTTTTAAAGCTCGAATCGTAGCTACGATGACCACTGCATCAGGGAAAATGTCTCCATAATGACACTTAATATGCAAGAATTTCTCTGCCCCTAAATCTGCACCAAATCCAGCTTCTGTAATAACTACATCCCCTAATTTTAATCCTAACTTGGTCGCAATGATTGAGTTACATCCATGCGCAATATTTGCAAATGGACCACCATGAATCAATACTGGTGTATGTTCTAACGTTTGTACCAAGTTCGGTTTGATAGCATCTTTCATGAGTAACGCCATCGCTCCTTCACAGCCTAATTGGTGCACAAATACAGGATCTCCAGATAGATTTGTACCAATTACAATACGACCAAATCGTGCTTTTAAATCTTCTAAATCACGAGCCAAGCATAAAATGGCCATAATTTCAGAGGCTACTGTAATCATGAAATGATCTTCCCTTGGTACGCCACTCATAGGGCCACCCATTCCAATGACCACATTACGTAACGCACGATCATTCATATCTAATACGCGTTTCCAACTAATGCGACGTACATCAATTTGTAGTGCATTACCTTGGAAAATATGATTATCAATCATTGCTGATAACAAGTTATTAGCGGCCGTTATGGCATGCATATCCCCTGTAAAATGAAGATTAATATCTTCCATTGGTACTACCTGCGCATAACCACCACCAGCAGCACCACCTTTGACACCAAATACTGGGCCTAAGGATGGTTCGCGCAATACAGCAATACTGTTTACACCAATTTGTTGTAAAGCTTGTGTCAATCCAATAGTCGTGGTAGACTTCCCTTCTCCTGCTGGTGTAGGTGTGATAGCAGTAACTAGAACTAGCTTACCGTTCGGCTTATCTTGTAAGCGTTCCATCGCATCAAAGGACACTTTTGCTTTATATTTTCCATATAATTCTAATTCATCTTCTGCTAAATTGCATCGTTTTGCAATTTCCACAATAGGTTCCATTTGTGCCTGTTGGGCAATTTCAATATCACTTAACATAGTCGCTCTCCCTTCACATCACTATCGTACACTCGTACGAAAAACTCTATACTATGATTTTCATTACCTCGCTTGTAAGGAGACTCCCATCCATACTTTTCACTAGTATCATAGTAAAGAAACTGTCTATTAGAACTATGATACAACGATTTCCCGTATTTCGTCTATTAATAATTACACTGAAAGTACTTTCATTTCCTATAACCAGTAATAGGAATCGCCCATTTCTATCTAAGAGAGTTGCAACGAGTCTTTGTACCATACTAGATACATAGAAAACACCCTATCCCATCTCCTAGAGATGACATAGGGTGTTCTATCTAACAATATGTGTTATGTGCGCGACATCCGCTATCTGTTATGCATGCGATTTATTACCTATTATGCGTGTGTTTCTGCCATATCTTCTAAACGTTTTTGTTCCATAGCAGCTACTTCTTCATCGGTTAATGGATTGTCAATTAATCGTGTTAAGTCTTCTGCGGACACTTCATTTTCCCAGCGGCCTACTAGAGCGGCTGCAATACAGTTACCCAATAGGTTACATACGGTACGACCCATGTCTAACACACGGTCAACCCCTAAAATAAGAGCCAACCCTTCTACAGGAAGACCAAAGGCAGCACTGGTAGCGGCTACGACGATTAAGGAACCACCTGGTACACCAGCGATCCCTTTCGTAGACAACATCAAGGTAATCATCATTAAGATTTGTTGTTCTAATGGGAATGGTACTCCATATACTTGCGCAATGAAGACTACTGTCAAAGCAGAGTACAATGTAGATCCATCTAGGTTAAATGTATAGCCTAATGGCAATACGAAACTTACGATATGATTTGGAATCCCCACTTTTTTCAACTTTTCCATAGCGATTGGCAACGCTGCTTCTGAAGCGGCTGTGGTAAATGCCAAGATAGTTGGTTCTTTCAAAGCAAAAAATAATTTAAATAAGTTCACCTTCGTAAATGCAGAGGCCATACCAAGAACGAGCACTAAGAATACAATCAAGGCTGCATATAAAGTAAGAACTAATTTTAACAACGGAATAAGCATTTCCAAACCGAATGCCCCTACTGTATACGCAATAGCTCCGAAAATACCGATTGGCGAAATATACATCACATAGTGTGTCACTTGGAACATGATATGGGTAACGCTCTTCGACAAGTCGACGATTTGTTTCCCCTCTTTTCCCATACTCGCTGCGGCAATGGCAAATAAGCAACTGAAGAAAATAATTTGCAACATATCCCCACGAGCCATAGCATCTATGATATTCGTAGGAATGATGTTCACCAACATTTGTACATGGTCCATTTGTTTAGATGCCGCTTTGTTAACGATGTCTGTGGCACCACTTGTGGCTGCCAAATTGACGCCTACCCCTGGTTCCGCAATGTTAACGGCAAAGAGAGCGATGAATAATGCCAATGTAGTAGCTATTTCAAACCATAAAATTGCTTTCCCGCCTAAACGACCTAATTTTTTGAAATCTCCGGTGCCTGCAATCCCCATAATGAGAGAGCTAAAAATCAAGGGCACCACGATCATTTTGATCATGCGAATAAATACGTCACCTAACGGCTTCAACTGTTTCGCAAAGTCTGGTGCTATGGCACCCACGACGACACCAGCTAAGAGGCCAATGCCGATCCAACCTGATAGTCCAATTTTCTTTATCATGTCATAGAATCTCCTTTTTACATACCAACACTTACCTAGGTCATAGTAAAAAGAGGCGATGGTGTACAAGTACAGAACGTCTCTTTTAGAACCTATTTTAAAATTCTATAGAATGTATTATAACAAATCTTAATCCATGGATATAATAAAATTTTTTTATATTTGACATTCCTTGGACGTTCGTGGTTTATACTACAGATACAGAGTAACAAAACTTTGATACTCTCTTTCTTGTGAAGTGATGTACGTATATTATAAACTCCTCAACTCCTTTATAGGGCCTGATAATATATGTATGCGACATAACCAGCTACCTCTACCATGCTACCTCTATGGTGTGTCGCGAACAGGTACGCATCCTTCATTCACATCTTTGGGTCTTCTCCTCTACTCTTCCCTACAGATGACCTAAAGAACTCTATCAACAAATACCATGTACATCGTGAAGATGGGCATGGTATTTTTTCGCCTATTTTCATCTATAATCCCATTTCTACAAACTCTACAGCCCTACCCTTATACATCACTATATCTTCTACTATCACAACATGCCAAAAGAGACTGTTCAGATGCGTCTTATCTAAACAGTCTCTTATGATACACATCTATTGAAAGTGTAGTTCTTTCAAGACCTTACCTAATTGAAATACCTTTACCTTTGTAAAGAAGAACCCTACAACTATTTCTTTATTCCTTGTATCGACTAAACGGTAATACTTTTACTAGGGTTCCTTTCTCTAGTTCTCCACTATTACCTGGGATTTTAATTAAACCATTAGATACAGATAAAGCTTTTAGCCCCCCCGATGTCATTCCCAAATTAGGGTATGCCCAGCAAGAACCTGCTTCGTATCTAATCTGTCCTTGATAATAACGGTCAAGAGGATGTTTTCTACCTACCATTTCACCTAGGTGACATTCTATCCAGCTAGTCATAACTGCCCGCCCAGATAACCGTGCTAATACAGGCAACACCAGCAAATAGAACTGATTCATCGCTGCCGTAGGGTTTCCAGATAAGCCCATACACCACGTAATATGCCCCTCAGTAGCAATGATACCACCAAACGATGCCGCACCTGGTCGCATATGCAATCGGCGATACAAGGTATTAGCGCCTAATCGTTCATATAATTCTGGCATGGTATCATAGTCCCCTACGGATACACCTCCAGTGCTGATAATCATATCTACTGGTCCCAATGTATCTAGCATATGTTGTACGGCAACAATATTATCATCTACTGTACCAGGCGCATCCGACAGATGGGCTACGCCTACCACATCAATCCCTAGAGTATGTAAGGTTCCTTCTAATAAATATCGATTAGAGTTATAAATATGCCCTTCTCGACGTGGCTCTGTCGGATCTTGCACTTCACGACCTGTGGTTAACACAATCACTCTCGGTTTGCGATATACAGATACTTCACTATATCCTTGCCCTGCTAAGATACCTACTTGTTCTGCTTCCAACACAGTACCAGCAGATAATAATTCTTGACCAATTTGTATATCTTCCCCTTCTGGGATAATATGTTGACCCACTTCGATTCGACTAGGCACCGTTACTTCTGACTCATGAATCCAAGTTAGCGCCTCTTTTACTACTACCGTATCTGCTGTGTTTGGCACCATGGCGCCTGTCATGATTTGAATCCCTTCGCCAAGTGCCAATTGCCCCTGAAAGACCTCTCCTGCCCCAATGGTATCTACTATCCGATAGGTCCTTGTATCTGGTGTATATCGAATCGCAATGCCATCCATGGCAGATTTTCTAAAAGGAGGATAGTTCATCTGTGCTAAAGCCGTTGCACCCAGTACTCTGCCATAGGTCTGTCCAATCGGTACAGATTCTACCTCTACTCTATACTCACTATCTATAAAAGGAGATTCCACTAGATGCAAGCCTTCTTCTACACTTACTACTTGCATTATAACAACTCCTTTACAATCCAATCTGCTAAGCGTTCCATATCTTCTTCACTGAAACTGAATTGCTCGCAGATCGCATTTCCTTCTAATGTATCATCTATATCGGTGACTACCGCCACAATCTCTTCTAATTGTGGTAATCGTGTTTCATTATGGTTGGCACGGACCACTTCAATAATCGGTGCCACTCCATGACTGCGACTTTCTAAAATGACCAAGTCCACCGGCATTTCATTAGCCAAACGAATTAATTGCTGTTGACGTTGCATACCTTCACCATGTACCACCATAGCATATCCATTGGGGCCAGCTATTGCCACCGCCTTCGCTCCAGCTTGGCTAGCTTTCCACGTATCAGTACCTTCCTGATCCATGCTGAATCCATGACCATCGCTTTTCACCATTCCCACCACGATGCCTCGTTGTGAAAGTTGATGAATCAGCGCCGTAGCCACCGTTGTTTTTCCCGATTTAGATTGACTAGCACTGATTGTCACAATCGGCACTGAACGTTCCCGATTAAGTGCTTTTGCTTTCGCCAATTTATAGGATAAACGCGTATTCACATTGCTATACAACTCGGCTTCCTCAATCATGTCCATTTCCATATAAGGAATCTTCTCTAAGATGCCGTGCATAGATACATCTTCGCCATCTAACGCCTCTTGAATCGTATCTAGTACAGACCGCTTATAAATGGCCGCCAAAGGTTCGTATTCTTGCAGCCCTACATAAGGAACCATAGCTAATAACTCCCCTTGTAAAAATGCATCGATATGTACTTCCCAAGATGGCAACCAGTGAAAGGAAAACCATGGCATATCTGCAGACACTACGATATAGGCTTCCCGAGTGCCTATTGAAAGGGCTGACTGCAATCCACTCAAAGGGCCTTTCATAGCAATCGTATCTGGCACTAATTGAATATCTCGCCCAAAGGAACGAGCTTCTTCAATAATATGTACCTCTGACTCCTCTAATTCTCGATTGATGGAAACTAAAATTTCTCCACACTCTGTAAGGACCGCCTTGCGGAGCATTTCCCCTAATAAAGTTGTGCTCCCCCAAGGCAATCTCGTCTTATCTGTTCCCATACGAGTGCTGAGTCCACCCGCTAACACAATAATTCCTAATTCAGAAATCATACATATCTCCTGTCCTAGATGTTTTCTTATTTATGGCTTGGGGTCACACGACCTAATCCACGCATCACTGGCACATATAATAATGCCAATACTACAAGATTAATCACCATATCTGGCAACATATACGTTGCATTATACGTTAGGGAGTAAATCCAAGGGCTTGTTCCCTCTGGTGCATAAGACCCAAATACGACCACACCGCTAATGGCAGACATAGCAAAACGTGTTAAAATCGCATAGATAGCGCCAAAGAAAGCTTTCACTGTACCAGAACCGCCGAAGAAACCAGCAATACCAATGGCACCATAGGCTAAGATATAGTCCAATACGATACTCATATAATGAATAGAAAATTTAAATCCCAATAGGAAGTGAACAATTCCATAGGCAATACCAGTTAAGATGCCCGCACGACCACCCCAACGATAAGCATAAATTAACAATGGCACCAAGTTAGCTGCTTTCACAGCACCACCTTGTGGCATTTGGTAGATGACATACATACTTAAAATTTGTGCCATAGCGATGACTAAACCGCCTTCTACTAACATTTTTGTTTTACTTGAACTTGTATAACTCATATCTATCTCCTTTTCACACTATGATACATTGAAATACATTATCAAAATACTTTTATTTATTCCTCATATTGTATCACTTTTAATCTATTTTTATCTATATGTTTTTTCACAAAACACGGTATTCCTCTAGTACAAATTAGCATATCAAAGATGACTAAGTATATCTATCCCCTTGTTGCCAAGATAGGAGGTCTTATGTATAATAGATAAGGATTATGTCGTAATCCTAATTCTGTCTATTTAGGGGGCAACAAATAATGATCAATACTACAAACATTTTCGATTATGAAGACGTGCAATTGATACCGAACAAGTGTATCGTATCTAGCCGTAGCGAATGTGACACAACGGTGAAACTAGGAAATCGTACGTTCCGTTTACCAATTGTGCCAGCTAATATGCAAACTATCATCGATGAAAAGTTAGCCAAAGAATTAGCTGCAAAAAACTACTTCTATATCATGCACCGATTCCAACCTGAAAAACGTTTGGCTTTTGTAAAAGACATGCATGCGGCAGGTTTATTTGCATCTATTTCCATCGGTGTTAAACCAGAGGAATTTGCATTCGTGAAAGAATTAAAAGAAGCAAATCTATGCCCAGAATATATTACCATCGATATCGCTCACGGTCATTCCAACAGCGTTATCGACATGATTCAACACATTAAACGTGAACTTCCTGAAAGCTTCGTTATCGCTGGTAACGTAGGTACTCCAGAGGCAGTTCGTGAACTAGAAAATGCTGGTGCTGATGCGACCAAAGTAGGCATCGGACCTGGTAAAGTATGTATCACAAAACTAAAAACTGGTTTTGGTACTGGTGGTTGGCAATTGTCCGCTGTTCGTTGGTGTGCCAAAGCGGCTACAAAACCTATCATCGCTGACGGCGGTATCCGTGACCACGGGGACATTGCAAAATCTATTCGCTTTGGCGCTTCCTTTGTCATGATTGGCTCTTTATTCGCTGGTCATATCGAATCCCCAGGTAAAGAAGTGACGATTGACGGCGTAGCTTATAAAGAATATTTCGGCAGTGCTTCTGAACATCAAAAAGGGGAACGCAAAAATGTAGAAGGCAAAAAAATCACAATTCAGTCCAAAGGTAGTATCTTCGATACATTGACTGAAATGGAACAAGATTTACAATCTTCTATCTCCTATGCTGGTGGTACTACACTACAAGCTATCAAAAAAGTTGACTACGTTATCGTGAAAAACTCTATTTTTAACGGAGATCGCTAATCTCTTATACACACCATAAGAGGACCCTTGCCTAACAGTGGTCCTCTTTTTTATGACTAAACTGTTTTTACATCTTGCCTCTATCCCTCTCAATACACAATTAACACCGTAACAAGTTCTATGTCAAAGGAAGCACTACTTATTTAAAATTTATATTCAATATTTCGTCTCACACTTAATACCTATCTACATATCATATATCACGAATCACTAAAAGAGCTATGAGAACTCCTTTACAAAGATCTCATAGCTCTTTTCATACTTACATCATCAGATGCACTATTTAAATTTTGGTCGTCTTCCTTCTGCAAAGGCTCGTACACCTTCACGGAAGTCTTCTGTTTCGCCCAAGGAATTTTGGATTTTTACTTCTAATTCTGCATATTCCTCAAAGTTTGTAAAGAAACTAGCCCACATCATTTGTTTCATGGCCCGGAAAGAATTGACTGGACCTTTCGCCAAGCGTTGCACTAAACGATTCGTCGTACGTTCCAAAATCTCTGGTTCACATACTTTATAGACAAAGCCATATTCCTTACCTTTTTCAGCTGTTACCGCTTCCCCTGTCATAGCCAGTTGCATAGCCCGGTTGATACCCACCGCACGACTCAACAAGTACATACCACCAGCATCTGGCGCTAGCCCTACATTGACAAAGGCTTGAATAAACCGACTATTCGTAGATGCCACGCACATATCCGCTGCCAACACCATATTAAAAGCCGCCCCTGCCACAGCACCATCCGTGCACATCACAACAGGTTTTGGCAAATGTTTCATAGCTAAAGAAATTTCCATCACCAAATGAGTAATCTCAAACAAGGACTCTGTATCATCTTCTTCCACGGCTCTTTTCATTTCCGTTAAATCACCGCCTACAGAAAACACTTTCCCTTCCGCTTTAAAGACTAATACACGAGCATCATCAGTTTCCTTAACCACACGGATAGCGTCCAGAATTTCTTGACACATCGGCACATTAAAGCCATTTTGCACCTCTGGACGATTAAAGGTAATGGTAGCAACATTGCTCTCTATGGTAAACAATATATTATTGTACGTCATATATCACCTATTATAACCCCTTCGTAGGATCTGCATCATCAGACTCTTCCGCCAACGTGAACGGTTTGCCTACCCCATCATTACGTAAACGGTCAGCTTTAATCTTAGCCCAATCAATAGGTTCCCCTTTTTCAAGAGCTTGCCCTGTTACTGCATCTACGATTACGCTGTACTCTTTTTCATCTGTATCTTGAGTCCGTACAATGTAACGAACTTCATTATTTTCTGCTTTGATTTCCCAACCTCTAGTGAAAGAGCCTTCTCCCACCAAACCACGAGCTGCTACTTCCGCTTCTTTTGGAGAAATTACTTTCAACGGGTTGAACACTTTGGATGCTACATCTTTTGCCTTGCTAGAACGGAATTCACGTACTACTTTACCAGTGATTACATCTACATCAATGGTAATTTTTTGTTTTGGTGTGTACCCTACCACCACATATTGATAATTACCTTTTGATGGATCCAGTGTAATGGAGCTAACCGCTGCTTTCACATAACGACCCACAAAGATACCTGCTACTTCACGCATGGACAATACCATGGATTGACCAGGTTGGCGCACCACCACGGTTTTATCATTTAAATTCGAATATTCATTGATTTCAGCATGTGCTTGCGGTGCCACTGCAAAGGTTGTAGCAAATGCCATAGCGCCTATTAAAGCTAATGTACTTTTTTTCATTGGTCTCTCCTATATATACAATTCTATGAACAAAACTTACATGACCATACTCCATGAAGCTTGCATTCTCAATCTTGAGATATCTCTTTCATTATACCGTATCTATGCTAATTCTTCAATATAGTACATACATCGTGCTGATTATCTATCCCCTCTTAGCACTTATTTCTCATCTATGCTCCTCATAATTCCGAGACGTTTCTACCTATATAGAAGAGCACCATATTACTTAGGTTATCATACGATGCATCCACGTTCTTCCTTACTTCCACGCACCTATCTCAATAGAAACTAAAAACGCCCTTACCTAAGTAAGAACGTTTTTATATACATTATAGATATTTACTAAGCACGGCTTGGAATGCTTCTGGTTGTTGTTCTTTCCATGTGTCAAAATCTTGATTTGCTTCTTCAAGAGCTTTCACAAGATCGATAAAGAACTTAGGAATGTCCGCTACTGTGATAACGCCTAGTTCATCGGACATACGCTGACCTTCTACTTCGCCATTACCGTTTACGAACACCTTGAAAGCCGGTTGAGGTTGTTTGTCTACCACTTTTGTAAATCCATGGAACCCTAATGAACCCACTTGGTGTGTACCGCAGGAAGATGGGCAACCCGACACATGCAATTGTGGTAAGCAATCTGTAGATAATCCTTCTGCTTCCAACGTTTCTTTAATCACTTTCACAAGTCCAGAAGAATCTTGGAAACCGATTTGACAAATCGTAGCACCTACACAAGAGACCGTCTGCTCGAATTTGTTTTTCGCATGAGTATCAGCGATAATAGTTGCTACCGCATCTGCTTCTTCACCAGTTAAGTTCACAATATATACCGATTCGTCACCACAGATACGGATTTCTGTTTCTTCTAAGCCACCGACATACTCAAATAATTTTACGAATACATCAATCGGTGGTGTACCTACTAGTGGTTTATATTGAATATAATACAAACCTTTTTGTTTTTGAGGTTTTGCCAAGGCTGTCGTCGGTGTTGTTGTACCTGCTTTTTTCACTTCGTAAGGAGGCACTGACAATGTTAAATCATGAGTCGCTTTAGATTTTGCTAAGTACTCATGGTAGACTTTGCGGAACTCCTCAGCCCCTAAGCGTTGCGCAATGAAACGAGAACGAGCTTTGCCACGATTTTTAAAATCCCCTAATTCATGATACAAGTGCAACATACCTTCGACATGGTGTAATGTTTCTTTTGGATCTACATCTTCTGCTACCAATACGCCAAAAGCAGAACCACCACCGATACCGCCACCCGCATAGACATCAAAAGTACCATTTTCTTTTGCCAAGAACCCTAAATCCTTAAAGTTGGCATGCCCCTCATTGTCTACCACAGAGAAACCGATTTTATATTTACGTGGTAACGCTAATGTACCAATTAAGGACACCGCATATTCACTCGCTGCTTGTAAATAGGGAGTCACAGCGAACGGCTCATCAGGATGCACTCCATGTAATGGACTTGCCGTTACATTACGCAAATTATCTCCACCAGTCCCACGATTGTATATATCATGTTCAAAACAGTCTTTATACAATTCTAAGATTTGTTCACCTTGCAATTGATGGAATTGAATACATTGACCTGTTGTAAAATGTACATATTTCAAATCATATTTCTTTACAGAATCGACTAAGAATTTCATTTGGTAAGGAAGAATACGGGAGCCCATGAAACGCAAACGTAACATCGCGCTTTCAAACCCACGTTCCGCATAACTACCAAATCCTCCACCAATGCCTTTGAAATCCTTTGGGGCAATTTCCTTCTTAAAGAAACCTTCAATCCCTGCTTGGAACTTTTCAAACTCTCCCGCAAATCGTTGTCGTACTTCTTCTGAAATAGCCATTATACCTTCTCCTCTCTGAGCACTCGCTCAACAGAAAACTCTTCTTCTCAAGTATAACAGATATTAAGGCGGATTTCTATAGATTGAAATCCGCCTCTTTTCATAGGTTATATCACTTAGTTACACAGTGAATAACCGCTTTCTATTCATTTTTCTATTCGATGAAAGCCACTACTCCATCGGTCAATTCATTCTGCAATTCATTAGAACGATCTTCAGAATCGAACGTATCATCAAACGTCACCGCCATGCGACGTGCTTTCGCTTTCATTCCTGTCACGAGGCGCATAAACATTTTCTTTGCCCCTTCATCATCACTATACACAATGTCCTGCACATCATCCACTAAGAGCAAGTGCAGTTTGCAGTATTCTTCCATATAATCTGCTACTTCCCCATAGGTCACGCTGTCGTTATATTCTTTGATGAATTGCGCGCCTGTCACATAACGCACACGAATAGCAGCATTCTGCTTCACTGCCTCTTCTTCCATCGCCTTCAATAAATGCGTCTTACCCACACCAGACTGACCAAATAGAAATAGTACTGGCTCAAAACACTTTGTAAAATCAGTCATCGCCAACGCCGATGCCATACCAAATTTATTTTGTTCTGTTACGTTGAAAGTTTCAAATGTTTGCATAATAACTCCTTATTTCCTTGCCACAATGGAAAAGAGTGGCACTGGATTATATAATTCATCTTCTTCATCATAGATACGGCTACTTACCGCCATATCTAAATACACTCTGGAAAAGCCTGCTTTACGCATCATATGTGCGTCCCAATGAGGCCGATCCATACGACTGATAGAAAGTTCCTCTGTAATGGCAATACATTCTTGCATCGTTTCATTCGCTACCCCTTCATGAATGTGATGATGGGCCACTACGGGCACCTTAAGTTCTACTCCATAATCGCCATCAATATTGATGAGCACCCCTTTTGGTGCAAGTACTCGATACCATTCCTTGTAGGCCGACTCCACATCTGGCAAGGTCCATGTCAGATTCCGTGCCAGAATCACATCGAAAGATTGGTCAGGAAAATCTAATTGCATCGCATCCATACAGCAAAAGTCCACAGTCCCACGCAGAGAATCTTGTAACTCCACAGCTTGCGCCTTAGCCACCGCAATCATATCTTCCGTTAGATCAATACCAGTCACAGAGTAGCCTTGTTGTGCTAGCAAAAAGGCAAAAAAGCCCGTTCCCGTCCCCAAATCTAAAATTCGTTGGTGAGTGTCCTTAATATGCGGAGTAATCTCTCGCAACCAGCGAGGCGCTAAGTTCGATTGTAATTCCTTCATGCGTAGCGCACCAAAATCACCGCTCCGCCCTTTCCAGTAGGCAATAATCCTATCTCGTATCGTCATAGGCCCTCCTTGTATCGTATGTATTATACCATGAGGAGAGATGCTTTGTATGTAGCTTGAGTCACGAACAAATATATAGTACAATCTTTCATTATCCTTTACTTGTTGGTCCTATATCTTTACTTTCATCCAAAAATCTTTACTTAATTGTATAACGAAATTGGACACCCATTAAAATAAAAAATCTGAAATTTGTACATCCTTATATCGTCATTTCTGTACATTCTTATGATAGCATTTATACTTAGTACCTGATATATAAAAAAAGTAGTTAAAACATTAGATAATTTAAGAATATAGTTTATCTATTATATTCATAGCACAATTAGACCTTTTACCTAATCTGGTTGACTAGTCTCCCACTCCAATAAATCTTTTCCAAGTTATTATCTACAACAATCCAAGATCCATCAGATTCATATAATTTAGCTGCTGAAAGTAGATTCTCTTTCAATATGTTCTTCTCTATTTTTCGTAAAGTTCTACATATGTCATTGTATGTCTTAATATCTCTTAATGATTCACCTGAGCAGGCTATCCCCATCGATGCATTCATCATAACACAAATTTTTTTATGCATTTTTTTGTCATATACCTCATCTATTACATTCAAATGAGATTTGCGAAGTTCGCCTCTTTGATAATCATCAAAATTTACTTCTAGTTGTGCCCCAGGAAGAGCACTAAACATCTCTGGCCAATTATCATAAATCTTTTGAAGAAGTTCTTGTCTAGACCAAGACGGCGGATTATGATGGTATAGACCAAGTACTCTAATCTCATTAACTGTATATAACAAAAAGAGCAACTCACCTGTTCGCTCTATAAACCGTGAATTATTTATATGAGGTTTCTTTCCTAAGTGAATATGAAGTATATTCCAATCATTAAACATTAAATCTTGCTGACAATCGAGATTTATACTTTGTGTTGATAGATAAGGAGTTATATCTTCCCCATTTGATAAATACTTTAATATACTTTTAACTCGTTTTTGCCATTTCTTTAGAATTTGAATATTTCTAGCGTAAGAAACAACCTTTTTGTTTCCAACACCTATTTTTCTATAAAAATTTAAGATTCTAATAACAGCTTGTTTTCTATCACAATCAGAAAAAACAAGACCTTTCTCTTCTCCATATTTTATAACTATATCCTGAAAATCTTTTTCTAAATTAATCATACTCACCTCATTTGATTACAAATAAATTGAACTATCCACTTATGTACTCTGGTGATCCAGGAGGGATACGAGAACAACTTAGGGTTTAAGGAGCCTAGCGACGCAAAACCCTTAGTGTTCCGATTCCTTGGAATAGCGGCTAGCTTAGTTCTCTAGAAGCGTAGCGACGCAGAGAACTTAG
The DNA here is from genome assembly GCF_003992005.1 of Veillonella sp. VA139. Classification (GTDB taxonomy): domain Bacteria; phylum Bacillota; class Negativicutes; order Veillonellales; family Veillonellaceae; genus F0422. Next base: position 72,022 of record NZ_RQVL01000004.1, read on the forward strand.
CGATAGCATCCCTGCCACACAAAAAGAATCCTACATCAAGTAGAATCCTTTGTACTCTGGTGATCCAGGAGGGATACGTAAGCAACTTAGGTCTCTAGGAACGCAGTGACGCAGAGACCTTAGTGCGTCGATCCCTCCAACATAAAAAGGATTCTAGAAAACATAGAATCCTTTGTTAGTGGTGATCCAGGAGGGATTCGAACCCCCGACCCACGGCTTAGAAGGCCGTTGCTCTATCCAACTGAGCTACTGAACCATATGTAGTTATGTCATGGTATTTTACTGTAAATAATAAAATAACCCATTACATAGACATTGTCTCTGTATGGGAACGTATTAAATACAATCACATGTATAAGTGGAGCGGGTGAAGGGAATCGAACCCTCGCAACCAGCTTGGAAGGCTGGGGCTCTACCATTGAGCTACACCCGCACATAAGAAAATGGTCGGAGCAGCAGGATTCGAACCTGCGACCCCCTGGTCCCAAGCCAGGTGCGCTACCAAACTGCGCTATGCCCCGATATCTTCCATTCATAGTAACGAACCATCTTAACTGTCCTTGGGAAACACTATTTCGCTACCGTTTGCTACTCACTGTAACAACAAATATATAATATCATATCCACCACATCTATGCAAGTGTTTTTTTATAATTTATTTAATTTTTTCTAACCCTTAAATTGCAAGTAGAAATTGAACACTTTAATATAAATAATTTAACACTTACATGGCAATTAGAAATGAAACATATTTGATCTATACTTTAATACAAATAATGTAACTTAGTAAAAGGGATATCTAGCTTTCTACATATCCCTGTTACATTCATCCTATCAGTAACTGCGGTAATGTCCATCACATATGCTTGAGTTTCCACTTTTCTTGTATACGTTCTATCAGGTCTGACCATTCATAAAAACCGTTATCTACAGGAAGGATATCTAACTTTTTTCTTTCATCTTCAACTTCTTGCATTTTCCGACTTACCTCTGCCTGCAACCTATAGAGCCCCTTTTGTATTGCGGTTACCATGTCACTTTCAAGATCTAGTCCTTTATTGTCATGGGACTCCAGCAATGCTATCAACGCTTGTAACGCATACAAACCATATGCATGATAGTCTAATGTAAGCAAAACTGCCAAAAACTTAGCAAACAATGCAGCTACCACTTGTATTCTCTGAGATTGACCGTCATACAGTAACACTTGTCCTACTACACCTTCCTTCGTAGGATTATAGTCAATATATAATCGAGCTTTACCATCTTCCGACTTAGCAATCAAGCACGCATTCCATTGCGACAAACGAGCTCGTACCCCTTTCGGTCGTACTGAATACTCTAAGGCTGGTTTTATAACCTCTAGATCTTCAAGACCGTGTGCCATCATCTCTTCTGCTGACAATAGATATAGTTCATGCTTTTCAAACATAAAAATAGGTACTTTTAGTTGGAACTCTGAAAACCTTTGATTACAAGTTCCATTCACTATACCAAGAATGTCCAGCAATCCTTGTGGAGTTTCAGGAAACACTCTTTTTAATTCCTGTTGACCTGCATTCTTTAGACCTTTCCAATCCTGTTGCATCTTTCGCCATATAGGTTGCACAAAATGACGATATGGTCGAGTTATTTGATTCATATAATACTCTTGTATTGTCATGTTTGAATCAGCCGTGTTAATAGAGACTCCCAAAAACCATCTAAATTGATCTATACTAGCATTGATGGCGTCTAGAGCTAATTTTTTATCAATCACATAAAAATACAACACCGCACTATGATTAGTTATATCTATCACCGAACTGCTAAATATTTGCATGCCACCAAGTAATGCGAGCACTCTCGAATACACTCGTTTTACAAAGACTTCATTCGCAATAGGGCTCACACGAAGCTCATAGCTAAGGTCTACTTTAATCACATGCAATCGCCCTATACGTTTGATCACTTTGTCATTATGACACAATTCACTGCCTAAAGGAAGCCCATGGTCTGAGAGAGTGGAGATAATACGGTCTATCACTTTGTTAGTATTCCGTGCAATGAAATCAATAGAGCAATTTCCTAAAACTTTAAACAAACCAAAATGTTTCCCATAGTCACAGACTTCCCCATCATCCTGCAACTCCTCTTCTATAATCTGCGCTAACGTTTTTAAGGAAGATTCCTCAATATATGCTGGAATGATGAGTTTATACAACTTCTTAGGTCGTATATCTTGCTGTGCTTTTACCTTCTTTACCTTCGTGTCTTTTCGCTGTCTTCTAGTTCCTTTTTTCTTCCCCACATCTGTCTCCTATTTAGTACTTTATCCTAGTAACTCGTTTTATATGAAAGGAGCATCGCCAACGCCACGCCCCTTTCATCATGTATGTATGTATTTATTCTTCTTCGCTTTCATCAAAGTAAATTTGTATACTTTTCAACCCATCTGCGTGAACCGGTTCATCGATATGAACTATCATTTGCTCTTCCTCAGTTCTACCAACGGAATCACCATCTTGTACCGTTTTATCTGATGTTAAGACATACTCTGCTACACTTAGCACATAATTCCAAGCTTTTTCAGGATGCCATGGGCAATGTAGAAATTCCACATTTAATTGTTTAAACAATTCCATACCACTCGTAGATAAGGAAATCGTACCATCATCTTCAAAATCCATATCTATCCATATTAGATTCGCCATAGGCAACACATCATCTCGTAACTGTTCGGTCTCCTCATGGTACTTATTCGCTTCATACAAGACACCATTCGTATATATAGCACTAGCTCCCGTTTGCTCCGTCGCCACTGAAAGTAATTTCGCTAATAAAATCCCGTCTTCTAATGGCTTGCCAGGACCTTCTACAATGCTAATCGCCACATGCCCCGTATGATGAACTACCGCATCCAATGCATCTTCCCAGAGATAATTTCGGGTAGCTCCTTGCATAACAGCTTCCATCGGCATGGCAAAGGAAAATGGTGCCACCACTACTTTATAGTCATCAATCACCAGAAAGTGTGCTTCTTCCATATCCTCTTCGTCCACGGAGTCTACATCCTTTGTAGCAATGGCTGCACGAACTTTCATTCCTTCAGGACTTGTAATTGACTCAATATCCCATTTTCTGAGTAAATCTTTCTTAAAACGATTCACATCGAACTCTGCATTGTCCAGCAGTACCATGCCCATAAACCCACGTTTACCAACCATAGGCCCCATGCCACCAGTGCTTCCCAAGATTCTTTCAGCCAAATTACGCATAGCATCAAACAACAGTTGATTCTCTGCACTTTGTACATCCGCCATATCTATATCAAGACTCATCGTTTTTTGGATGATGTTTTCAATTAAATAATCCCCTACACCATTCGACTGTTCTCGCATCAACACCAACAAGGCTTCGCTAAAAGACGCCCCTAACAACGTCAATGTATTCGTATCTCCATCAAAATAGATAACTTGTCCTATAGTGCCAGATTTCGTTGGATTATAGTCGATGTACAACCGGGACGCCTGTTCCCCTTCTCCAGTAGCTGCAAACAGGCATAGATCTCTCTGTTTAGAAGGTGCTCGTACTTGTGTTGGTTTTACATCAGGTCCCAGTACATCCATATTCATCACTTCTCGCCCGTGAACATCAAAGTCTAACATTTGACGAGCCGATAATAAATAGAATTGTTTATCATCATACATAAACATAGGGAATGTTACTTTCAAAGACGTGTATTCCTTTTGGTAGGTACCATTCACTACATTGAGTAAGAAACTAAGACCCTCTGGTGTATGAGGGTATCGTCGCAATAGATTCATCCAGTCTTGCGGCGATATACCTTTCCACTCGCTTTGGATAACATTCCATACATCAGGGACTAAGCCACGATACACACGCGATATATCTGTCATATACCGTTCATGAATCGTAAGCCCTGAGTCCACTACATCAATAGTAGCCCCTTTTCCCAGCGAACTTCTACGAAGATACTTTTCAATAGTACTAATAGCTAGGTCCTTATCTGCGACGTAATAGATAAAGGTAGCTATTCCCTCTGGGATACGCAATCTCGTACCACTAACAATGTTATTTTCTTCTAAAGCACGAGAGATTTTTGTATCCAAGCGCTTGAACTGCTTCGCATCCCCAAGAGAGGCGTCCAAAATTACATGAATATGATGTAAATTTCCTAGTTCCGCAATGACATTCCCATTTTGATATAACTTAGCACCACAAGGTATACCGAGTTCCTCTAAAGAGATGAGTATTTCCTCCACTAACTCATCGCCTTCATCCATAGAAAACCGAAGTACACAATGGTCAATTTCACCATTTTCTTTATACACCGATTCCCCTTCATGAACAGTACCCACATCTGTTAATTTATGCTCCATCAGCACTTCCAAAGAACCCCTACAGGAATCATCAAATTGAGCTGGAATATATAGTTCATAGGATATTTGTTGTTTCTTTTCTTCTGTTGCCATATCTCTTAGTTCTCCACTGTACACATTGTTTCTAACCATGATTACCACTATGTGGTGTCTCTCTTTCACAACTTGCTTCATCCACGAGAGTCACAGAAATGGGTAGGGATTGCAAAATTTGTACCGCCAATGCACGGGTTGATTCAGTGGTGCGCACCATGCACAACCCCTCTGCATTGACCGTCGTCATGACCCCCACATATTCATAGCCTTCTAATATACGATTCACATAATTCGTATGCGTTCGGTCAATCTGAAAGTACACATACTGCGGATCATAGACAATCTCCTGTTCTTGCATCCTTGACCTCCCTAGTTCGTTACAGACTTATTTTTGCTTTGTTTCACGGCGCATCATGGAGTACTCTTCCAATGGTGTGTCGATATATAGTCGTAATTTCATTTGTGCATGTTTTGCCACATCAATATCATTACCGTCTTCATCGGTCATACGTGTGATAACATGTTTTACTAATGGCCCATTCGGTTGGCAAAATTCTACTGTTTCCCCGACTTTGAAATTATTGCGTTGCTCCATATACGCATAGCCTTCTTCTGCATTGTACCCTTCTACAAGACCGATGAAATCATGGGTTTGTGTATTGGAAGATTTGCCGTAATTTTGCGCCTCTTCCCCTGGTTTTTCCATGGCAAAGGCCTCTGTATATGGACGGTGAGAGATTTTTTCTAATTCCGCATACCATTCATCACGTACATACCAATCGTCACCTTCTTCTAAGAATGTATCGATAGCTTCACGATACACTTTAGATACGGTCGCCGCATAGTGCACAGATTTCATACGACCTTCAATTTTCAAGCTATCTACGCCTGCTTTGTACAGCTCAGGGATATATTTCAACAAGCATAAATCTTTGGAGTTAAAGATATATGTGCCATGTTCATCTTCTTCGATTGGGTAATATTCACCAGGACGGTTTTCTTCCACCAAATTGTATTTCCAACGGCACGCTTGTGTGCAAGCCCCACGGTTTGCATCACGGTTGGTCATATAGTTACTCAACAAGCAACGGCCAGAGTAAGAAATACACATAGCACCATGAACGAAGGCTTCAATTTCGATATCTGCTTTTTCACGCATTGTTTTGATGTCTTCAATGCTCACTTCACGAGCTACCACCACACGAGCCGCTCCTTGTTCTTTCCAGAACTCCGTTGTCAAATAGTTTGTTGTATTCGCTTGGGTGCTCACATGCAATTCCAATCCTGGAGCCACGCGTTTGGCTAACAAGAAAATTCCTAAGTCTGCCACGATAATAGCATCCACTTTGATACTTTCCAAGAATTGTAAGTATTCTTCTAAGCCTGTTAAGTCCTCATTGTGAGGAATGATATTACAAGTAACGTAGATTTTTTTGCCATGGCTGTGTACAAATTCTACAGCCTCTTTCAATTGATCATTGTCAAAGTTAGAGCTAGCTGCACGCAAGCCAAAGGCACGGCCAGCACAATATACGGCATCTGCTCCATAGCGGATGGCCATTTTTAATTTATCCATATTACCAGCTGGCGCCAGTAATTCCATATGTCGTTTCTTCATAATCTATCCTTTCCATACACTGACACTCATGCCATCTCCCATAGGATAAATGGTGGTGTTATAGTGTTCTTTTTGTTCTACATAGTTTAAGTACTCTTGCAACCGCTTCACAATGGTTTTGAAGCGGCGTGGCGGCTCTTTCTCTCCCCGCACATAGCCTCGGAACAGTACATTATCTGCTAGCACTACGGCATTTTCGGCTAGTTTCGGTTCAATCAATTCTAATTGTTTTAAGTACTGCCCTTTCGGACCATCTAAAAACACTAAATCAAAGGGACCTTCTAGACCTTCGAGCAATTCTGTGGCATCTCCTTTTAATAGAGTGATTTTCTCTGCATAGTCTGATTGTGAAATGAAATGAGTCGCCATACCATGACGTACATCATCTAATTCTATGGTGATGAGGTGACCTTCTTTATCCATATGTTTTGCCAGTAACAGGGATGAGTATCCAATAGCTGTGCCTACTTCTAGAACACGTTTTGGCTTATATAAGCCAATTAAGTCTTCAAACAGTTCTACTTCCGATTCTCGCAAAATTGGCACATCATGCAAGAGTGCATAAATGCGTTGTTCATTTAAAATCTCTTTAATCTTCATAAATTTGATCCACTATTTTTAAATGTTCTTCATAGGTTTTCGTGAAATGATGGTGCCCCTCTTTGTCAGCCACAAAGAATAGGTAGTCTGTCGGTGGTGCATAGAGAACAGCCTCCATGGATTTGATGCCTGGGTTTGCAATTGGCCCCGGTGGTAATCCTTTATGAAGGTATGTGTTGTATGGGCTTTCTAATTTTGTATCCTCGATGGTGATGAGCGGTTTTGGATAGCCTAGAATGTATTGGATACTAGCGCAAGATTCTAGAGGCATACCTGTTTTCAAGCGTTGACGAAATACAGCAGCAATAATCGGTCTGTCTTCATCAAACTTTGCTTCTTTTTCCACTAACGATGCTAGTGTGATGAACTCAAAAATAGTCATCCCTTGGGCTTCAATATCTTGACGCATTTTCGGTGTCAATTGACGGTTCATTTCATCCGCCATGATGGTCATCACATCTTCTGCTTTACTGCCTACGGGAATCTCATAAGTGCTAGGGAATAGGAATCCTTCCACCCGATAGGTCACAGGCTTCGTGCCTACCATGTACTCGTAAGGCGTATAGGTCTTGCCATATTCCATGAAAGCATACTGCGTATCGATACCTTGCTCTTCGATGCGTTTCCCAATTTCACCGATGGTAAATCCCTCTGGAATGGTCAGTTTCACCGTTTGTAATCTTCCTTGTTGGAGCAGCTCAATAATCTCACTTAAGCTAACGTGATGAGGGATTTGATAATATCCATGTTGTAATTTATCCATGGTCCCCGTCAAGCGTAAAGCTGCACGGAACACCGTCGGTGACGTGATGAGGCCTCTTTCATAGAGCACATCGCCAATCTCCGCACCGGTTTGGTTTTCACTAATGACAACCGTTTCTACCTCTTCCTTAGAACCGCCTGTCCAAGGAATATAATACATACCTGCTAGCACACCAAGTACAGTGGCCAACAGAATCGCTACACATCCGTAGATGTATTTTACATATTGTTTCACAGCAATCTCCTTTTCAATGAATACTATATTATACCATTTTAGGAGTGTATATAGCAATTTTTCTATATAGCATAGGTCAATCTAGGAACTACACTCACCTATACTATATCCTTCACAGTGAAAGTTCTATTAATCTCAGTACTCCACCGTTCTTTTACGTAAGTCCTTCCATACAGAAAAAGGGCTGTAACCCCACTGCCTATCGACAATCTGTTACAGCCCTCATGACTGATTAGTCCATTGCTTCGTACAATTTGATCACTGCATCGAATTCTTCATCAGTAGGAGCCACGTAAACTTGTTCTCCCTCTTCTTCATCAATGCGTGCAATAATCACTTCTGGTTCATCATGTTCAGTGTCTTCTTCTGGAGGAAGAGATACTAAAATCGCAAATGCTTTTCCATCATATTGAATTAGCATTTCCTCTTCATAGTACATTTCTTCTCCATTTTCATCCTCAATGACAATCACAGATACTTCACCTTCGTAACCTTGTTCGATCATGGTAACCTCCTTATGAACGACTATCTAAATAGCCTTGTAAAATGACAACTGCTGCCATCTTATCAATGACTTCTTTCCGTTTTTTTCGACTTACATCAGCAGCGATCAGAGATTTTTCTGCCATCACCGTGGATAAACGTTCATCCCAAAATACAACTGGTGTGGAGATGACTTCTTTCATCTTCTCCACAAAGGCTTCCGTTTTTTCTGCCCGTTCCCCTTTGGTACCATTCATATTTTTCGGCATACCTACCACAATGGTATCTACCTCATATTCACGGATCAATTCCGCAATGCGCTGAAAGTCTTTTTCGTGAGATGTGCGACGAATGGTTTCGATGCCTTGCGCTGTAATATACAACGCATCACTGCATGCTACACCTATAGTCCGACTTCCCACATCAAGTGCCATAATACGCATTATAATTGTTTCGCTTTCACATACTCTTTCACAAGTTCTTCAATGAGCTCATCCCGTTCGATACTACGAATATCTTTCCGAGCATTGTTATAACTTGTAATATAGGTCGGGTCTCCCGAAATGAGGTACCCCGTAATTTGGCTAATCGGATTATATCCCTTTTCTGCCAAGGCCTGGAACACATGTTGGAATACTTCTTCTGGTGTTAACGGCGTCGTTTGTACCGGTTTAATCACCATTGTTTTATCTGAAAGATTCATACAATCCCTCCTTTTCATGAGTTTTCTACTGAAAGTCTCATCTATCGTAAACTTATCCAACCATGGATTGGATCGTTTCTTTACCTGCTGCTAAGGCTTGGTCCATAGCTGCTGGATCTTTACCACCAGCTTGCGCCATATCTGGACGACCACCGCCATTGCCACCAGCTGCTTGCGCTGCTGCTTTTACGATGTTACCACAATGGATACCTTTGCCCACTACGTCTTTTGTAGCCATGCAGACAAAGTTTACTTTATCGCCACCAGCTGCACCTAATAATACTACGCCAGATCCGATTTTGTCACGAACCATATCTGCCATGTCACGCAATTCGCCCATATCAGATACTGGTACAGACGCAACTACAGCTGTCACATCGCCTACTGTGAATTGACCAGCTAAGACACCATCAAGATTACCGCTGTTCAATTCTTTTTTCACTTGCTCTAGTTCACGCTCTACGGCTTTCGCATGGTCAAGCACTTGCTGTACTTTGCCTACCACGTCTTGTGGTTTCGCTTTCACAAGAGAGGCTACAGATTTTACTGTTTGTTCTTCTTGTTGTGCTAAGGCAAGAGCTGCTTTACCTGTGACCGCTTCGATACGGCGTACACCGGAACCGATACCACCTTCAGAAGTGATACGGAATTGACCGATAAAGCCTGTATTTTCTACGTGAGAACCACCACACAATTCGATAGAAAATTCCGGCACAGATACAACACGCACTTCGGAACCATATTTTTCACCAAACAATGCCATCGCACCTTTTGCTTTTGCTGCATCAATGGACATAGTTTCTACTTCCAACGTGGAAGCACGAAGAATTTGCTCATTCACCATGTTTGTAATGGTTTGCAATTCTTCTGCTGTCACAGGGGAGAAATGTGTAAAGTCAAAACGCAAATAGTCAGGTGTTACTAAGGAACCTGCTTGGTTCACATGCGTACCCAATACAGAACGTAAGGCAGCATGCAATAAGTGCGTTGCTGTATGATTGCGTGCCATATGTTGACGGCGTTCTACATCCACTGCAAAGGTTACTTCGTCGTTCACAGAAATGCTACCTTCTACCACGGTACCTACATGGTACGTAGTGCCTTCTGGTAATTTTTTCGCTGTATGTACTTCTACTTTACCCAATGGGCCAACGATGAAACCTGTATCACCTAATTGTCCGCCTCCCTCTGCATGGAATGGAGTTGTTTTTACGATGATCGTCACATCTTGACCATCTTCGGCACGGTCGATAGCTTTCGCACCTTCACCGATTAATAATACAGTGGATGCTGTAGCGCTTTCATCATCAGAAATATGTTCATTAGATAAATGCGTAATGTCTGGAGTTGCCACTTTTGCATCTACATCTTCACGAGCCTCACGAGCACGAGTACGTTGCTCGTTCATAGCGCTTTCAAAACCGGCTTGGTCGATAGTGAAACCTGCTTCGTGAGCGATTTCTTCTGTCAATTCCCAAGGGAACCCGTATGTATCATATAATTTGAACACGTCTTGACCTGGTACAGTGGTAGTGCCCTCAGCTTTCAATGTATCCAACAATTGGCTTAACATATCAAGGCCAGATGCTAGCGTTTGGTTAAAGCGCTCTTCTTCGTTCGCCACAACACGTTTTACAAAGTCTTGTTTTTCCACGATGTTAGAGATAGCTCCGCCCAAGATATCTACTACGATATCTACTAATGGTACCAAAAATGGTCCTTGAATGCCTAATAGGCGACCATGGCGAACAGCGCGGCGCAAAATACGGCGAAGCACATAGCCACGGCCTTCATTAGATGGTAACACACCATCTGCAATCAATGCCACAATAGCACGAATATGGTCAGCGATAACTTTCAAAGAAACATCTGTATTCGCATCTGTATGATACGTAACACCTGCTTTTTTCTCTGTGGCTTCGATGATTGGGAAAATCAAATCTGTTTCAAAGTTGCTTTCTTTGTTTTGTAGTACAGATGCCAAACGTTCTAAACCAGCGCCGGTATCAATATTTTTCTTAGCCAATGGTTCATACGTACCTTCTGCAGTACGGTTGAATTGCGTAAATACAAGATTCCAAATTTCAAGGAAACGGTCACAATCACAACCTGGTGCACAATTCGGATCGTCGCAACCACGTTCTGGCCCTAAGTCAAAGAAAATCTCGCTATCTGGACCACATGGACCTTCGCCAATTTCCCAGAAATTATCTTCTAAACGGCTGATATGGTCTTCTGGCAAGCCAATTTCATTATGCCATGTATCGTAGGCTTCTTGGTCATCTGGATATACAGTAACGTATAATTTCTCTTTATCTAATTTGATGACTTCTGTTAAAAATTCCCATGCCCAATGGATGGCTTCTTTTTTGAAATAATCACCAAAAGAGAAGTTCCCCAACATTTCAAAGAATGTATGGTGACGTGCTGTACGTCCTACGTTTTCAATATCACCGGTACGAATTGACTTTTGACTCGTCGTAATACGTGTACAAGGTGGCACCAATTTACCTGTAAAAAATGGTTTCAAAGGCGCCATACCAGCACCGATTAATAACAAAGATGGGTCGTTATCTGGAACAAGAGAATAACTCTCTTGCTTTAAATGTCCTTTACTTTCAAAAAAATTCAAATACGCTTGGCGTAATTCATTTCCTGTCATGGTTTCCCTCCTAAAATTGTCTATTGCTTTTATTATATCATAGATTTTGATGAAAGTATGCATTTAGGTGAGGTCATTGACGTATAAGCACTATTGCTAGATTAATTATATCGTTGCTTCATCTCCCTAAGCCACATGCCTAGATTTTGACTAAACTTAAGTTTATGAACGAAAGCGTTCTCATAGACCTGTTCTATTGCACTCTCGAAGTTAATAGAGTTATCCAATTCTTCCTTATTAGGAATAACTTCAGGTTCTTTTAAAGAATATTTATCATACACCTTTTTTAGAACTGCAAAATTTACACCATATTTTACTGCATAGTCATGTATCTCTGTATCTCTCTTTTGCTCTTTCCATGCATAAAAGGCATCTAACTTTTCTTCTGAGCTTAATTGACTATACTTTTCATATTCCGTATATATAAACTCTCGCAACAACTGTGCTTCTTCATAATGACCCAAATTACTAAATTCTTCTATTTTTTCCTCAATGATATCTGGTATTTCCCCATTAGCAGTCTCCTTGATAAGACTTAATATATATGATGCATCAATATCTTGTACTCCTACTATTGTGCTTTCTCTTTCTAATGGTCTGATAGGAACTTCCTTATCCTCATCATGGTCACCAGGGAATAAGTTTCTATAAGCGCCTACATACTGTTTCCAAGTCGTTTCACTCATTCCAAAGGTTTCTGGATTCCATGCGTACGCATAATATTGCTGAACAAATCTTAGTTGTTTTTTCGCATGCTTATAGGCTACTTTAAAAGTCTCTTTCATCTCATCATCACGACAGAACGCTCCCCATCGTGTAGGGTCTTTTAATACTGCTTTCAAGGCTATCATAGCTGCATGTAATTGTCGCACGGCCTCATCATAATAGGGCATAATTACCGAACTACTCTCTCCACCACTACCATATAACTTTAAAGCCTCATTCACATTATATTCCGAGATTCGAGGAAACTTAAAATTAATTATACTACCAAATTCTTTGTCTTCCCCATAGATTCGATTCGTTCTGGAATAAGCTTGAATTAACTTCTGTAATTCCAGTTCTCTATCTACATACAGTGTATTTAAATATTTAGAATCATACCCAGTTAGTAATCGTTCTGCTACGATAATTAAATCGATATTCTTAGGATTTCTACCGCTACCACCTCTAGTCCCTCGCTCCGTAAGATCATCATAATAGGCTGATTCATCATAACCCATATCATTCACATTAAAACTAATCCCCGTAAAAGCTGCATAATCTTCATAGGTTTTACCGATGAACGCTTGCTCTTCTAAAAATTCCTTTTGATTCTCCCCAGCTGGACTAAAGGTAACTGCTACATTTAATTCAACATTCTTGTCATGCAATTGTTTTTTAAACTCTAAATAATAGGCAATAGCACGTTTTTTCTCAGCTACGGTCAGAATAGCATTAAAGTATTTTTCACGGGACTGATTTTCCCAATTTTGTATGATATCAGACACCACACGAGGAATATGTACTTCATCTTGATAAAGCAATATCTTTCGGTCTCTAGCCTCTATTTCAACCCTTGTTTCATCCCAACTATTGACTAATTGTTTCACTTTGGTAGGCTTAGAATCTTCCTCTTTGTTCAACATATGTTCCACTATTTTTTCTCGCAAAGAGTCATAACTTGTAAACTCGCCTGTATTAATATATTCCACATGAAAGCCTAACACATTGTGATCTGAAATTGCCTCATCTATAGTGTATGTATGCAGACAAGGTCCAAATAAGTGCTCTGTAGTACTTATCCTTTTATTATTCTCATCAATTTTTCCTTGCACCTTATTTTCATCAAATAAAGGAGTGCCAGTAAACCCAAAGAATAAACTGTTTTTCTTAAAATAGCTTATTATACTGCCCATCATATCTCCCATAGTTGTTCGATGGGCTTCATCAACAATAAATACAAAATGTTTATCCCTCAAGGAATCATCTTGATTCTCTTGCAATACTTTTATTAAGTTATGTAGCTTAAAGATTGTGGTAACGATAATTTTACTTAATTTTGACTCTAAAAATTTTTTATATCACCGCTATACTGTGTTTCATCTACATTGACTCCCTCATACATAGCAAATGCCTTAAAACGATCTATCGTCCGAGCATCTAGCTCTTTCCGGTCCACTAAAAATATAACCTTATCATATCCAGATTGGGTTGATAAAAATTGTGCCGTTTTAAATGCGGTTACTGTTTTACCAGAACCAGTGGTATGCCATATATAGCCACCATTACCTTTATATTTTCCATTAGCTTTATCAATGGCAACACCCCTAATAGCTTGTAACGCAAAGACTTGATACGGTCTCATTAACATATGTCGTTGTTCTTCTGCTAATTTGGCATTATCAATGATTACAAAATCCCCCACCATTTGGTGAGCCATAGGAATCATCAAAAAATTATCCACAATATCTTCCCAAGAAGTCATCTTTTCATTGCACTTGCCATATGCAGTTTTTCCATCATATGACCAATTAAAGAGAAAACTAGGATTGAATGCATCCACTGACTTTGGAGTGGCAAAATACTGCGTATTCACTTCACTCATGACAATCATCATTTGAGAGAATGCCATAAAATTATTGACAAATTCATTTTTTGCATAATATCGTTGAAATTGATAAAATGCTTCTTCCATAGATTGATCACTTCGTTTTTGTTCAATATTGATTAATGGCAATCCATTGATAAGCAGAACTATATCAAATCGATGGTCTTTCGAATGCCCCCATACTTCTCTCGCAATTTTATAACTAGAATCACCGCCACTGACCTCTTCTTTTTTAAAGATTGTCAATGTGAGTTTGTGATTTCCTGGTCTATCACTGACATCACGGATAATGCCATCTATTTTTCCTTTTCCTGCTTCCGCTGAAAGTAATTTGGCAGCTTCAAAACTATTAGAGATTTGATTAACCCTCGTCATCACTTGCTTGAACTCATTATCGGTTAAAGGAACACCGTCTAACTTATCTGCATTAAGACGATTTAACTCTTGTCTCCAATTATTAATTAAGTCATCTACCGTCACTCTTCTTTTATTACCATTTAATTCCTCTGGCGCTTCCCACTTGTATTGTTCCATACGCTTTACAAATTTTTCTTGAAACAACCTTTCTGAGTAACTTTTTTCTCTGCGAGCCATAATTATCTCCTTGTTAACACAGGTTTATACCTTAATTAATCATAACTATAACAAATTATACCTATTTACCTTCGTAGTATAGAATAAATATATCTCTAGGCCACTTTTCTAAAAGGAGTTAGTATGATTTCTCACCATAAAGAAGAACTGTTTTGTGATTATTACGAAAAGTGGATTATCACATATAAAGAAGGAGCCATTCGAGAAGTAACTTTAAAAAAATATCGCATTACATTATATTGGTTGCGCACTTTAATTCCCACATTACGCGTCTGTGACATGACACGCACGGCCTATCAACAATTATTAAATGCATTTGCTCAATCTCATGAACGCCAAACAACGATGGACTTTCATCATCAACTGAAAGCTGCTATTCTTGATGCTGTTGACGATGGGTACATCGATCGTGATCCTACAAGAAAAGCCATCATCAAAGGTAAAACACCTCGTCCTAAAAAAATTAAATATCTGAATCAATTTGAATTACATACTTTATTGTCAAGTCTCAATCTCCAAGATTCATTAAATTGGGACTGGCTGATTTTATTAATTGCTAAAACTGGGATTCGATTTTCAGAAGCACTCGGTATTACGCCAGAAGACTTTGACTTTTCACACCAAACCCTGCACATTAATAAAACTTGGGATTACAAAGAAAGTACTGGTTTTCAACCCACGAAGAACGCCTCATCAGTTAGAAAAGTCCAATTGGATTGGTATACCATCATGCAATTCTCTGAATTAATTAAAGGATTACCAGCTGATAAACCGATTTTTGTTCATGGACGAGTCTTTAATTCAACTGTCAATGATATCCTCGCACGGCACTGTAAACAATTGAACCTTCCTATCATTTCTATTCACGGGTTACGACACACACATGCATCACTTCTCTTATTTGCAGGTGTTTCCATCGCAAGCGTTGCTAGAAGATTAGGACATGCCAGCATTAATACAACTCAAAAAACGTATTTACACATCATCCAAGAACTAGAAAATAGAGATATCGACATTGTAATGCGTTCTCTATCTAGTTTAACCTAGATTATCATTGGCCTAGAGATATTTATCTAACTAAGGCAGTCATTATATATATGATACATATCACAACATTTCATTATCAAAATCTTCACTTATGCTGATGAAGGGTGATAGAATCATTTAATAGCTTAAATATTTTACCAATACTAATTTGTTCCTCTATACTTACAGGTATCAGATACTCTGTATTTGCCACTAAATTCCAATCAGCCCTTGGCATTTTAGTTCCAATGGATTGGTTTGACGCTAGCTCAAACCTTTTACTTTGTATAAGATTATACAAAAAACTACTTTCTACCTTTTCTGATCTTAACACCCAAAAGTCCCCTATAGCTTTTCCCGAAAACTCTGGTAATAACCAGTTTTTTAGATATGGTCTTAACTTTCCGTATAAAACATCCCCTTTTCTAAATAATATTCCTTTTTTATTACTTAGCTTTTTAGTGATATCTTTATTTAGCCTACCTTCTCCAGAAATTATATCTTCATACTCTACTTGAGGTATTTCAGAATCTTCGCTTGTACATGATACTCGTTCAACAACATCCCCCAACTTACGCTGTTCCCAAGATGGCGTATTTAAAAACTGTTTGAAACGACGTTTTGGTAGTTTTTTTTCATCACTCATTCTATCACCACCAGATCTTGTAATAAAGTTTCTAAACTTTCTTCTAGACGAGCAATTTCTTCATCCATATCTTGTAATGTATCTTCATAACGTTCCCGTAACATAGCAATCACATCGATCTCAGATTGAATCGAATTTTTTAATATCTTCGTAAATGCCTCTTCTATACCATCGAACCATTTACAATATACAAGATGTTCAATTTCTGCATTTGTTAACTGACTAAATTTATTAGATACTAAATTATTTAGTTCTACTTCAGCTTCTTTATATATTTTATCTATAGATGATTTTTGCTCTAATATTGCCTCTGTTTCTTTTAATAATACATATTCTTCACTATTTTTTTCATAGTTTTTTAGCTCATTTGTTATATGTTTCTTTACAAACTTCCGTTTTGCTTCTCCTGTTACCTCTTTTTCAAGGCATTCATATAGAACGTCATACTCAAGCGTTCCTTCCTCTAAGGCTTTATCTATGGCTTCATTTAATGCATCTATGTTCCTATCCAACTGCGATTTAATAGAATTTAAATGCTCTCTTTCAGCGCTAAACAATGTTTTAGATAATAACTCATTAGGAATCACTTCTCCTATCCAGCCTTCTTGAACCATATATGTTTTTTTATTCTTCGTCTTTTTCACCATATTTGGCTTAGTTAATTTCGCACCTTCATAGAATCCTTTTTCGAGGATACATTCTAAATCATGTGTCAATGTTGTTTTCCATAGTTCAGCAATGATTTGATACCCTTCATAGGGATCGACAACACCTACGCGTTTTAGTAACTCTTTCATATCATACAGCATGGTTTCTTTCACATGCACTAAATTTTTATCGCTGTTACTATGTAATAATTGCTTCCACCATTTTTGAATATATTCTTGTAGGCTATCATGCAAATTATTAAATAAGGCTTGCACATTTTTATTTTCAAAAATGTCTCGACTTATCTCTTCTGTAGGTTTCACAAAATCAATATAACCAGCTCTAATTTCTTTATAAGAACTTTCCAAGGTATCTTTTGCTAATTGATTTAACAATGTTAATCCTTCAAGATTTTTATATAGGATCCCCCCATATACATGAGCTTCCACATCTTGTGGGATATCCTTATTCACATCCTCTACATATCTTGGAATATTAAGATTATATTCATTCTTTTTAATTTCATCTATAGTAGTTACATGACTATATCCTGCTATCTCAGTTTTATATATGCAGGCATCAACAATTTTTGCAATATCTTTTTCTTGCAACACATTATTCTTTCCTACTTTCACAAAGTTTTTAGATGCATCAATAATTTGTATTGGTTCCCCTAATGTACGGTTTTTCTTCAATATAATAATACATACTGGTATCCCCGTATTGGTAAATAGGTTTGACGGTAATCCGATAATCGCATCAATTTGATTTTTATCTACTAACCGTTTACGGATTTCAGCTTCTGCACCACCTCTGAATAATACCCCATGTGGCAAAACAATGGCCATCGTACCTTTTTGTCCCAAATGGTATAATCCATGCATTAAATAGGCAAAATCACCTTTTGAGCTAGGTGGCAACACACCAAAATCAGCAAATCTAGGATCATTTACTTTCAAAGGGATATCTTCTCTAGAATTCCATTTTTTATCAGAATAGGGTGGATTCATAACAACAATATCGAACTGAACCCCCTCATTAGGTCTTTCAGGATCTTCTGGCCAATCTTGTGCTAAGGTGTTACCGTTTTTGATTGTCATTTTTTCTGGACGAATGCCATGTAATAACAAATTCATACGTGTTAAATTGTATGTCTCCGTATTAAATTCCTGTCCATAATAGTGCAAATCGTCTTGCACATCACCATCCAAATGTTTACGCACCGTCAACAATAATGAAGCCGACCCTACTGTAGGGTCATAAATAGATGGATGAGATTTGTGAAACTCTGTAGACTTTGCCACAATTTGTGCCATAACCTCACTAACTTGTCTTGGCGTATAGAACTCGCCTGCTTTTTTTCCTGCATCTGAGGCAAACATACCGATTAAGTATTCATAGGTATCCCCTAATACATCACCATTTTGCAGGCTAATCATATCTAAATCAGAAAATAAAGAGATTAAGCTCTTAATATTTTTACTTCGCTTATTTAAATCCTCGCCTAATGCTGTATTGCTGACGTCAATAATTGATGATGAAAATAGTCCTTTGAAATCATTTACATCTTTTGTGCCTACAATTAATCGTTCAAATTCACTTAAACTATTGCTTACATCATCTACTTCAAAGGTATTATCTTCAATTTTTTGTAACCATGTTTGGTACAAACAATTTGGTTGAATGACATAGCCTAAGGTAGTTTTGATATTTTCTATAAACAGATCTTTATATTCATCATTTTCAAAACAAGCTGTGTATTCTTCTACTACCTTTTCTTGTGGTACCTCACCTAGTTCTGCAAATTTTCTAAAATAATCTAATGTTCTATCACTTAAAAATTTATAGAACATCAGCCCCAACATATAGTCCTTATATTTACTGGCATCCATTGAACCACGTAATTCATTAGCACCTTCCCATAATATACGTTTTATCTCTTCCGATGTTTTCATGTTTATACTCCTTACGAAACATTTCTGTATATATTCAGTATAGCATAAAAGCAGCCATCAAGGCTGCTTTTACAAAATTTATATATAATTGCTATCTGCACTTCACCAAATTCACTAAGAATGTCACCACATACAGCCCAATAGCTGTCAACACGATGGTCCCCCCTGGTGCAAAGTCTAGCCAAAAGGCACTACAGAGTCCACCGATGACGGATAACACTGAATATACTGTAGCGATGCCCCATGTTTCTTTAAAACCTCGTTTCCATAAATGGGCGGATGCCACTGGTACTATCATCAATGCACTAATTAATAGAATGCCCACCACAGTCATCCCCATGACAACGACCAAGGCTGTTAAGACAGCAAAGATCATGTTCACACGGTTCACATTGATGCCCACGGTACGAGCAATCTCTTCATCAAAAGAAGTAAGCATCAAGGAGTGATACACGAATTTCATGATGATGCCCACCACGATCGCCACAGTACCAATACCATAAATATCTGTCATAGTTACCGTCAAAATACTACCGAATAAAAAGTTCAATAGTCCTGTACTTGGCATTTTTACCAGTGTGGAAAATACAATAGCTAGGGCTAAGCCTGCATAAAAGAATAGCGCCATAATCATATCGGCGTATTGTTTTTGATAGCGACGTACTAGTTCTATGCCCATGGCGGACAGCACGGTCAACACCACCGCACCCAATGGAGGGTAGACTTTCAGTAAGGATGCCCCCGTCACACCAGCAAAGGCAATATGTCCTAAGCCATCGCCAAGCATGGATTGCCGTTTGATGACGATGAACATACCGATTAAAGGGCACATGAGCGCCACAATGAGCCCCGCTAAAAAGGCACGTTGCATAAATGTATAGGATAAAATATCCATCTTAACCTCCTAAATGCCATGCCAAACGAGAGCCTTGATGACTGTCCATAAAGCCTTTACAAGGTCCGTAGTAACAAGCATGTCCATCCACACATAAAATTGTATCTGCCACTTCCATGGCTTCCGTCACATCATGGGTGACCATGATGACGGTGATATTTTCTTTTTTTAGAGAACGTAACACGTCATAAATTTTTTTACTTGTTTCATAATCAATGCCGCTGGTCGGTTCATCCAACAAAATATAGTTTGGTTTCCGTGCTAAGGCCTGTGCTAACATGACACGTTGCTGTTGACCTCCGCTGAGCTCGCCGATGCGGCGTTTCAAGAAATCTTGCATGCCCACCAATTCCAACGCATCCAAGATGCGTCCTTTTCTATCTGCCTTCGGCACATGAAATAATGCAAGTCCCACTACCTCTTCTACGGTGGCTGGGAATTGTGCTGCATTTTTGTTATAAATTTGCGGTACCAAGTGAATAAGACCTTTCATCTGTGCCTCTTTCGGACTTATGCCATCTAAGCAAAGACGTCCAGAGGTCGGTTCCAGTAATCCTGCTACCATACGAAGCCACGTGGTCTTACCTGACCCATTAGGGCCGACCACCAACACAAACTCACCTTTGGGAATGGTGATGGTCATATTATGGATAATCAGCTGCGACCCATAGGAAAATTGTACATCTTGTATATGAATGCCTGCGTGCGTCATAGTTAACTCCTTTATATTTCTAGTTATCGCAGATATGGTAAAAGCTGTAATGACAATAGCATTACAGCTTGTATGTTATAGTACGCGTTTTGCCCCTCTGTAGCGCGGTCCCCAATAGCTGTCATCAATATCAGCCACGGCTACGCCACTACTCGATGTGGCACTAATGAATTGCCCATCTCCGATATAAATACCAGAATGGGAAATCCCTGGTTCATAGGTTTCAAAGAACACTAAATCACCTGGTTGTAGATTACTTTTTTCTACTTTTTTGCCTACCCTGAACTGTTCGTCCGCTTGGCGTGGCATATCATAGCCTATTTTTTTGAATACATGGCTAATATATCCAGAACAGTCGAAGCCTTCTGGCGTAGTACCACCAAATTTATAAGGCACGCCCGTGAACGTATGGGCATAAGTTAACACCTCTTTCACATTGCCAGACACGTGTTGATGTCCAATGTCTAATCCTTTGTATGTTTTACCTTTCTTTTTGAAAGTCAGCCCTTTCGGTGTAGCTTTTCCTTTTTTATGCTTCAAAGTAGAGGTAATCGCTGTAGACTCTGTGGATCTACTCGGATCGATATGAGACAATAGAAGTGCATCTTTTTCAGAAATGGCTTTCTTTTTAGATACTGTTTTTGTCACCGTTGGCAAAGATTTCCCCATTAATTTTTTATAGGTCTCTGCCCCTAGTATACCATCCACTGTTAATCCATGATCCTTTTGGAATAATCTAACAGCCCATTTTGTATTTGCATCATATTCGCTAGTCTCTCTAGCTTGATAACCAGCAGCGATGAGTTTCTTTTGAATACCAAGAATTTCCTTGCCTGCATCACCATATTGATAAGCACCTTGTACGCTAGTACCTAAAAAGCCTACTAATAGAGCAACCGCCAGGTATTGTTTCTTTTTACTCGTCATAGGACTCCTCTCTTATATACGATTATTTGTCTTCTATGTGACAGTTTATGGTGTCTTTCACCCAATATAACGGTCGTTGTTTAACCTCTTCAAAAATTCGTCCCACATATTCTCCGATGATACCAATGCCTACCAGTTGTACGCCACCTAGGAAGAAGATAGCTACCCCTAGGGTAGACCAACCACTGATAACATTGTCAGAGAAGAAGTGAACAAACAATATGTGTCCGATCATAATTAGGCTCAGCAGTCCGCATAGCAAGCCGATATATAAGGCTAACCGCAAGGGCACTCTAGAAAATGCTGTAATGCCATCTAAAGCAAAGCGCATCATTTTCTTGACACTAAATTTAGAAGTACCTGCAAAGCGTGGGGGTGCTACGAAGTGAAATTCATGTTGCACGAACCCTAAGTCGCCTACGATACCTCGCAAAAATCTACCATGTTCCCGGAAGGATTTCAATGTTTCCAAAGATTTACGATTCATCAAGCGGAAATCAGAACCGCCTTCCACAATAGGGACATTGGCTAATTTGTTAAGCACTTTGTAATAGTATTTCGATGTAAACGCTTTTGCCCAACTAGCATCTTCTGTGGAATCGCGAATGGTACGCACTACATCTGCACCAGATTCCCAATGTTTAACTAGTTCTGGAATCAACTCTGGTGGATGTTGCATATCTCCATCCATGGTGATGACCGCATCACCTTGGGCATAATCTAGTCCACAGGTTAAGGCTAATTGATGACCGAAGTTACGTGCCAACAACAACACTTTTACCTTTGGATCTTGATGTCCAATATATCGAAGCATGTCTGCACTATCATCGCTGGACCCATCATCGACGAAAATAATTTCATGGTCATAGTCAAGACTTTGCAATACATCTTTGACTGTTGTATAAAATTTTTGAATATTATCTTCCTCATTATACACGGGAACAACAATTGACAGTAACATAGCTCCTCCTTATGATCTTTACCTATCTATTTTACAGGATTGAGGACGCTTTTGCAAACTTCATGAAATCAGACATAATAGCTACGCCATTGAAAGAATGTTGCAGGCATTGTTGATAATTGTGCTCGTGTATGCCACCTAAAGCAATGCCTTGTACTTGTGGGTAATGTGTCTGAATTTGTGTCAACAGATTTTGTCCACGCTTGACTCCGATGCCGGGGTGTCCTGTTTTGCATGGTGTGGGAAAGATGGGGCTGATTAAGACGTACTCCAAATTAGGGATTCCTAGGGATGCTAACAACTTGATGTCATCTTCGTTGTGAACGGTGCTCCACAAAGTTATGTTCTGAAAATGTTGTTGCAAGGTAATCCATAGTTCTTCTTGTTCAGATTGCCAATGGCGTATTAGATTTGTAGGCATATGGATGCGTGGTTGTCTGTGTAAGATAGTCTCTAGCTGCATTCGGGTAGTGATTGCTTTTCCATGGTATACCACGGTACTCCCTATAGTATCGCAGAGATGGAGATACTCCTCAAAGGGTAAGTCTGTGTCACGGCATAGTGTATATAGACTACTGTGATTTCTCATCCAGTTGTCTGGTTCATCACTATCTGCCCTCGCATCAGGCAATCTAGTGCTATGAAGATTCGCTTTTACTGTAGATCTATATGCTCTACGTATATTATACGTTAAACTGCTTTCTTCTGTATGATTAATACAATGCTTGCCATACTTTTCTAGTCTTTCTATCCCTCT
This sequence comes from Veillonella sp. VA139, assembly GCF_003992005.1. Taxonomy (GTDB): domain Bacteria; phylum Bacillota; class Negativicutes; order Veillonellales; family Veillonellaceae; genus F0422. The sequence continues at coordinate 95,214 of NZ_RQVL01000004.1, forward strand.
AGACAGTACTACACCATATGTTGCTAAGCTAATGTCATCTTTCAGTAGCTGTCGATTTGTAATCAACACTAAGGTGTCTATAGATGGGTTATTTTTCTTCATAGAGCACATCGATATAATCACTCATCACCACTTGCATTCCTAAGGCTTTCACATCTTCCATAGCTTCCGCTACGGTTCTACTGTCGGCAATTTCAAATTGCGCATCCCCTTCTTCTTGTTTCTTTTCTTCCGACGAATGTTCCCCAATGCCTGTGCTGACACCTGCTGACAATTTCGTCGCTGCTAATGGTAGGACCCCGTTACGGAACCTGGCTGTTTCTCTAGTGGAAATCGTAATATTTGCATAGGGTAGGAATAAGCGATATGCCAAGATGACTTGCAACAATTGTGCTTCTCCTACGTCCCCTGCATTGATGGTGTCATCATTAACGATAGGGCGTAGGCGCGGACAAGAAATACTAATTTCTCCATGGGGATAGGCACGTTGTAGGAGATGAGCATGCAAGGCTGTGGCAAAGGCATCTTTTCGGAAATCATCCAGCCCTAATAATGCTGCCAAACCTACTCCTCGCATGCCCCCTCGCAAGGCTCTTTCTTGTGTTTCTAAGCGATAGGGAAAGATACTTTTATTACCTAACAAATGCAATGTTTTGTAGTTTTCCCAATTATACGTTTCTTGGAATACGGTCACATAATCGCAACCACATTCTCGTAGGTACGCATAATCGTCTACATTGGCAGGGTAAATTTCTACGCCTACTACTTTGAAATATTTTTTTGCTAATTCACAAGCACGCCCAATGTAGGAAATCGGACTATGACGTTCACTTTCACCGGTGAGAATTAAAATATCTTGTAATCCTGTTTTGGCAATGTTTTTTAACTCTTCTTCAATACCTGCTTCATCTAACTTCGCTCGATGGATCTGATTTTTACAGTTGAAGCCACAATACACGCATAGGTTATCGCAATAATTTGAAATATATAACGGTGTAAACAAATATACAGAATTGCCAAAGTATCGTGTTCGTACGGCCTTTGCTTTTTCTGCTAGTTCTTCCAAAAATGGTTCTGCTGCAGGAGATAGCAAAATTTTTAGACCATCTACATCAATGGTATCTTCTTGCAATACACGTCGTACATCCTCTGCTATATAGTGATTGTACGTATATTGTTCACGTTCTTGTAACACTGTTTCTAAAATAGGACTTTCAATTTGATCCATGTGGGGACGATACTTCCAACAGGGATCGTCTATATGGTATCTGGTGGTACTAGACATGGCTATTCCTTTCCTCATATTGTCAATCTATCACTGAGGCAATTTTCATATATTTTCACTCAGTATCAATTCTTAGGTTCATTTGCTCGTTCATAGGTATATCTTACATAGGACTATAGTTGTCACTAACTGTAACATATCACCTTATATTACCGTAAAAATCCGGTTAACGGAGAGGATGCTGTACCACCTGTTTCAAGGGTTGGCCCCAATTTTGACAAATACGCTAATCGTCCTGCTTGGATGGCTAAACCAAATGCTTTCGCCATACCTCGAATATGACCCGCAGATGCTACGGCAGTATTTGCCATGATGGCAGCTACGCCCATTTCCATAGCTTCTGCTGCTTGGGATGGAGCTCCAATACCTGCATCTACGATGATAGGCAAGTCAATTTCGTTCACTAAAATTTTGATAAATTCCTTCGTCTGCAATCCCCGATTAGATCCAATTGGCGCCGCCAAAGGCATCACTGCAGCGGCTCCAGCATTCACCAAATCACGAGCCACTTCTAAATCTGGATACATGTATGGCAATACGATGAATCCTTCTTTTGCCAATATCTCTGTAGCTTTAATGGTCTCCCCATTATGTGGTAATAAATATTTTGAATCTTTCATGATTTCTACTTTCACAAAATCTCCACAACCTGTGGCCCGTGATAGTCGCGCAATGCGCACCGCTTCTTCCGCATCTCGAGCACCACTTGTGTTAGGGATTAAGATGGTATCCTTTGGAATGGCATCTAGGATATTTTCCACTTCTCCACCTACCGCACGACGCAATGCTAGGGTAATCATTTCTGCGCCCGCTTCTTCTAGGACTGCTTCAATTAAGTCGATAGAAAATTTTCCCGACCCCAAGATAAATCGAGAATGTAATGTATGTCCCCCTAAGGTCCATGTATCTTGTGTTTCCATATCTTTCACTGAAAGTGTCATAGGTTCCTCCTTAATCAATATCTTCTCCATGTAATAGTTGAATCACAGCATTTGCCATATGTCCGGCACAAACCATGACACGAGCGGCAGTAATTTTTCCGATAGAATCGATATCACTCACACCGTCACCGCATAAATACCAACGATGATGTCTCCGTTCACGGCGGATACCATTACTATCCCCCCAACCTGCCATACCGGAACAGCCAACTAATAAAGGCTCTGATGGATGGGTCAAAATAACTTCTGTCATCCAAGCTTTTGTAACCGCCTTGTCTACTGCTTCTACGACCATGTCATAGCCATCAATTAGTTCAGATAATCGCTCTGGTGTGAGGCATTCATTATGCACGATGACTTCACAGTTTGGATTCATCCGATTGAGGTGACCTTTCATAGCCTCCACTTTTAACACGCCTACATCATTCACATCATAATATTGACGCCCTAAGTTACTTTCATCCACAACGTCAAAATCTACAATTTCTAGATGTCCAATTCCTGCACGGCACAATGCCACTGCCACATGGGAGCCAACACCGCCCACACCGATAAGCAGAACTTTTTTATCTTGTAAAGATACCATTTAGCCACCTCCTACAAAGGTTACTACTTCCATTGTGTCTGCAGCGCTGACACGAGTGGATTCCCAATCCGCTTTGGAAAGGATTTTACCATTATACTCCACAACAATGCGATCCATACGAAATGCTAAAGCTTCCAGTACTTCCTGTACCGTTTGCCCTTCATAATTATAAGTACTTCCGTTGACTTTCATAGTATCCTCCTAACTATAGCGTTTGCTATATACCTATTTCAAACTAGCATAATGCCAATCATTTGTTATGGATCTTTCACTACATACTAGTATAAAAAACAGCACGAAAAACCATACCCGCGGTGGTATGCCCCTTCATGCTGTAGCACTCTATCGTCTCACTATTCTATTCCACTTGTGCATCCATTTCGATGTACCTCTATTCTGTACCCCTATAGGATAGACCATCCTATGAAAGATACAAAAAAAGGACATCCTGTTGGATGTCCTCAGTATGACGAATCAAACTTATCCTACGTTGGCATTATCCAAATCAGGTTATGGGTCAAAACTTTCGTTTACTCTCAGCCATTAGGCTCCCCAAAGTTCTCTTTCAGTATACGCTGATACGTTGCAATTTGCAAGCCTAAGTATCAACAAAATCTATCTTCTATGAACGACATATAATACTGCCACACTAGTAAGATATATTATCCTCTTCGCTTAGACACAGAGGCATAGTTTTTAATCACCACAATCGGCGTCATTTGGCTATCGTTACCAAATGGATTGTCAATCAAAATTTGCGCAATTTGTTGTGGCTTTAATCCACGGCTATGCCCTAAAATAGCTGCTCGTTTTAAATCATTCACATCTGCTACACAAGCCCCATAGGCACCTGTTGCTTTCATAATAGCATCAGCTACTGCATGTGGTTGTTTTGGTCCATATACAATGCATTTATCAAAAGGTGGCATCGTACCCGTTACATCATCTGTTAAGGATGCGGTCCGTGCCATTTGATAGAACACGCCAGATTTTTTAAACACTTTCGCTACGGCTCCACAGAAGAAGGCAAACATCATTTTCCATTCCCCTTCTTTATCCATAGCTGCTTGCATACCATACACAGATGCCATCGATCCATCTGGATGGATAAAACGATTTAAGAACTTCGCTTGCCAAGATACTTTTAACTCTTCTGGTCGCGTGAACTCCCCTTGCGTGATAGCCACAACGGATTCTGCGACGCACACAATATCTTCTGGTCCAATATAAGGACCTGCAAATTCAACGATAGCCTCTACGATATCATCTTTATTCGTTAAAATGCGAGTAGGGATTGGTAAAAGTTCTAATTCTGCCATGATGTACCTCCTATTTACGCATTGCTACTTCTAACTCTTCTGCAGTTAGAGTAATTCTAGTTTTTGAAATACGGTATGCCTCCCGACCTACCACTTGATGGTAAATATCGATAGGCATATCAGGGAATCCCACTAAATCTTTACGAATGTTACCACTATTAGCAGTCATGACTAGACGCAAACGAATCGTACTGCCTTGTCGTTGCTTATAGACTAAGGCTTCCCAATAGCCATCATGACGTTCTGCTTTTGCATCGGTCAACCACGATTGAATGGATACATTGTCGAATTGCTCTTGTGGCAACAAATGACGTGGGAACATATCCATGATAGTTCCGTATTGTTTTCCTTTATTCACAAAAGGAATATCTGTAGACAACACGACTTGATCAAAACTAATATCTTCCACTACAAAGGGAGTACGGCGTTTCACCATGATTACTATATCTTCATTGCCTTGGCGCCATGCAAAGATGCGGTAGGCGATATAAATGATGGCAATGATACAGGCTATCCACACTAGGGTATCTATGAATGTGTAAATATACATAATTCCTCCTAAAGAGTAATGAGCTTAGCTTCTAAGCTAGTATCCTTGAAAATATCTTGTACGATAGAGGTTACTCGATCTGCATGGCTAGTAACACAAACTTGTATAGAGCCTATTCTACCTGATGTCTGTTCCAAATCTTCTCCGTACAAAATAGCCCCTACAGCATCGGATGTTTCCCACGCAGGGTCTACAAAGCAAATACGATTATCCGTCAACTCTTGCAATACAGGTTCTACTAATGGATAATGGGTACAGCCTAGAATGGTCACTTCTACATTGGCATCTATCAATGGTTGTACATATTCTTTTGCACAATGTCGTAAAACCGCATCATCTAAATGGCCTTCCTCAATGCAGGCTGCCAAGTCTTTACAACCTTGTTCTACCACTTTCACATGAGGTTCTAAATTATGCACCGCATCCATATGTGTATGACTATTGATGGTTGCTACGGTAGCCATAATACCTAATGATCCCTTTCGCTTCTGTTTCACTTTGATCTGTAGTGCATCATGAATCCCTTGCGACATGCCTACAATAGGTACGTTAAATCGTTTTGATAGTTTGTCCAAAGCTACTACAGAAAATGTATTACAAGCAATCACTATGAGCTTCACTGGCTGTGCCACTAAAAATTCTGCAATCCTAGTTGCTATGCTTTCAATTTCCTCAATTGGCCTATTCCCCACTGGATTGTTAGCACTATCTCCGACATAAATAAAATCTTCTTCTGGAAATTCCTGTACGAGCACAGATAATACAGATAATCCACCGATGCCAGAGTCGAATACTCCAATAGGCAATTCTTTCTGTATGGGCGTCATTCCCTATTCCTCCTCTGCTACGGCTTTCATAGGTTTAAAAAATACATCTGGCAAACGAATTATTTTACCGGTTTCCTTAGAGGTAAACACATTTTGTGTCTCCCCTGTACATATCAGCGCATCATCACTGTCACGGATAATCCGATATGTGAAAGTACATTGCGCCCGCGATAAAGAAGCCACCGTTAATTCTACCCGCAATACGTCGTCAAAACGCGCTACTTCCTTATATTCACAGCTCACTTTTGTGATAGGAAATACGATGCCCTCTTGCATCATGTCCCACAGACTAATACCACAACGGCGGAAATATTCAATTCTTCCCATTTCAAACCATCGTAAATGATTCGTATGATGGGCAATCTCCATCATGTCCGTTTCGTAAAAGCGGACGCGCAATGATGTAGAAATCATCGTATACTACCTTTCCTATGCAATAAGAGGCTCCAAAGAGCCCCTTCTACTACTTAATCAATTGATCCGATTGGCACAAATTTTTGTGCTTGCTCTTTATGAGAAGCCTTAATATAACGATTGGCTACTTTCATAGCAATCGCTAACACAGCTACATCGTCTACCCAGCCAAGACCTGGTACACTATCTGGAATAAAATCGATAGGTAAAATTAAATATCCCAGAGCCCCAGCTATAACAGCTTTCACAAATTTTGGTGTGTCATTGTCACGTAAACAATAATATAACATAACTGCTTTTCGTGCAAACATAATATTACGGCCCATACGATTTACAGTAGACATAAAAGCATCAGATGTAAATGTTTTTCCATACTTAAGGATTTGTAAAATATTCATAGTGATGACCTCTCTGATTATTGTCTGAACTTATCTTTTGCTTGTTCTGCTAAATCGATGGCTTTTTCTTTTGTTTGTTCCGCTAATTCTACGGTTGCTTCCTTCACAACTTCTGCTTTTTCACGAATGTCTTGCACCGCTTCCTGTGCTTGATCAATCGCTTTGGCTGACAATTCAGAAGCTTTCTCTTCAACTTGCTGTAGTGTTGGTTCTACTGCTTCTTTAACTTGTTGTAATTTCGGCTCTACTGCATCTTTTACATCTTGCATAACAGCTGTCGCTTTTTCTACTACTGGTTCTACTTTAGTTTGTAAGGAACCATTTAATGTTTGTCGCACCGTATCTGCTTTTTCATAAGCAGCCTTTGTATACATACTTGCTTTAGATGCAGATGTACCAGCTACCGCTCCTGTTAAGGACAATGCTTCCGTTGCTAAAATTTTAAGTAAGGAGCCAACGCCTTTTGCCGCATGACGTGCATTATCTAGCAATTCTTCATTCCCACTTTTTTCTAATGTATCCTGTACAGTTGCCGCCAAAATAGATACGGCCCCTACCGCAAGGTCTTTTACAGCACCAATATTAGCTAATACATCAGCACCTACGAAAGAACTTGCAAAGCCTTTGGCACTTGCTAGGTAATCATTACCAGATACCTGCACACCTTCTAAAAAATCTACATTTTCATTACCCAATGGCTTATCACGAAGTGGGGTATTGGCCAATGTGATAACTGTTTCTTTATTATATTCATAAATATCTACCAAGCGTTGGCGATATTCTTCAAAATTAGGACACGTTGGCATACCATCTTCAATCCATTTTGCGGCCATTTTACCAACACCATAGGTGATAGCAGCTGCCACAGGAACACGAAGAATTACTGTTGGTACCATAGTACACACTAAGGCAGCTACAGCACTCCCACCAAGTCCTACTAAGAATCCAGTAATACCTTCTTTCGCAGGGCATACACCATAGACTTGAGCAATGCGAGATACCATGTACACATCATTAGCCAACAAACCTGCATAATTAAATTTTGGCAACGCCGCGATGCCAGCAGCACGTGCTGCTGCCCAACGGCAAATCATTTCTACTTCTTCTTGTACATTCGTTGCTTGAATAAGTGTTGCATTATTGTATTCCATATTTGTCTCCTATACGTACCACAAAACTTTAAGTGTCAATGTACTTATTATCCTTATTGTATCAAATTTCCCTATGAATTACCAACTTGTTAATCCACCATCTACCGTCCAAGCTGCTCCCGTCACAAAAGAGGCTTTCTCACTGATAAGAAACGCAATGACTTCTCCTACTTCGCGCGGTTGAGCAATCCGCCCTAATGGATAATGTAAAGCCATTTCTTCCTTGGCTTTCACAATATCCCCTGATGGTTCATTAGCTAATTGTTTCGCCACTAGTGACGTATCTACATCACCAGGGCATACACAATTGACCCGAACACGATGCGGTGCCATTTCTAAGGATAGTGATTTCGTAAAGCTCACTATCGCCCCTTTGGAAGCTCCATACACAGTGCATGCCACATTACCTTGTAGTCCTGCATCACTAGAGATAGTCACAATACTACCATGGACTTGTTTCAAATACGGTGCTGCCGCTTGGCAAAGGAATACAGTACCTTTTACGTTGGTGCCAATCATTTCATCAAAACTTTGCTCATCTACTTCCTCCAAGAGACGCTCCTCATAATATCCAGCTGCCGTTACTAAAGCATTCAAATTACCAAATAAACGAATCGTATCTTCTACAACACGACGGCAATTCATCACCTTGCTCACATCACCTTGTACAAATCGTACTTTTGAGGAAATACGACGCAACTTTACCACCGCTTCTTGCCCATCCCATTCATTGCGACCGTTGATGACCACGCACCAACCTTGTTTTAACAACAATTCCGCAGTAGCAAAACCTATGCCAGATGTGCCGCCGCTAATTAATGCTACTTGATTATCACTAAATTTTTGCATAGTTACTCCTACTATATAATCCCCTGTGAAAGTAAATAGTCATAGGACAATTTCATTAACATCGTCAAAGACATGGCGATAAATACAAATCGTACTAGCCCTACACCTTTCACCATGGCTAATTTAGATCCCGCCGTAGCTCCTATAATTTGTCCTACTGCGACTGCTAACCCGTAGCCATAATTCACTTGATCCATATAGATGAACACTAGTAAGGACCCAAAGTTACTTACTGTGTTCAGCACTTTGGCATTCCCTGAGGCTCCTAAGAAATCGTAGCCCATAAACAAAAAATAAAATATTAAAAACACCCCTGTACCAGGACCTAAAAATCCATCATATAAAGCAATGCTAATAGCCACTCCCACATAGGCAAGTAATTTCCACCCTGTTTTACGTTCCACTTGTGCTATGGTACCCCAATCTTTTTTGGTAAGTACCACAATGAATACAGCTAGCAATAATACGATAATAAGTGGTTTTAAAAATGTACCTGGCACATAGACTGCGATGTATGCCCCAATCATGGACATGATAAGGGTAAATGGCATAACCCGTTTCACAAAGGACCAGTCCACTAATTTATTTCTGGCGAAGTTAAGCATCGCTGTGCCTGACCCAAATACGCTAGATAGTTTATTCGTTCCCAAACACATAGCTACTGGCATATTTGTCAGCATTAATGCTGGCAAGGAAATCAGCCCACCTCCACCAACGATGGAGTCAATAAATCCTGCTAGGGCTCCTGCAAAAAATAGTATGACACCTATAAGTACATCGCCTTCCATAGTGTGAGCCCTCCTCTCTTCATCACTTTGATATATTCATTCCTGTTACTCACTCCTCAATACGAGGTAAAATTTTATTATATCCATCGGCACCATAGTGTAAGCATCGTTTCACACGACTTATAGTAGCTGTGCTTGCTCCTGTTACTTCTACAATTTGCTCATACCCTGTACCAGCTTTTAACAGTCGTGCCACTTCTAGGCGTTGAGAGATAGATTTCAATTCTCCGATAGTACAAATATCTTCAAAAAATTCATAACATTCTTCTAGTGTTTCCAAGGACAAGACCGCCCGAAATAACTGGTCGTGCATTGGATTCTTAAGCTTTTGATTCAATCTTCTACTCCTTCTTAATTCTATTCGGAATGTACTTTATTTCACTACCATTATACCATAGGAAATACTATACACATATCATAAATTCATTGTTCTTGTACAAAAAACAGAGGTTAGTTGATACTCGTGTATCAACTAACCTCTGTTGTATAATTGTTTGCTGATTCTATTCCTTAGAATGCTGGAATGATCGATCCTTTAAATTCATCTTGAATGAATTTGCGTACAGCCTCAGATTGATAAATAGACAATAATTTTTTGTATGTTTCGTTATTTACATCTTCTGTACGAACAGCCATTACATTAGCATATGGAGAGTCTGTACTTTCCACTACTACGGCATCTTTTTGTGGATTCAAACCAGCTGGGATAGCATAGTTTGTATTCACAGCTGCTACATCAACGTCGTTCAAGGAACGAGCAATTTGTGCTGCTTCTAATTCGCGAATTTCAATGTTTTTAGGATTGCTTGTAATGTCTGCTACGGAAGATTTAACATTACCCCCATCTTTCAATGTAATCAACCCTGCTTGTTGTAATAATAGTAAGGCACGACCACCATTGGTAGGATCGTTAGGAATCGCTACAGTAGCGCCATTTGGTACATCTTTCAAATCTTTATATTTGTTAGAGTAAATGGCCATTGGTAATAAAATCGTTTTACCGATAGATTGAATTTTTAAACCTTTATCTTTCACCATGTTATCCAAGAATGGTTGGTGTTGATAAGAGTTTACATTCAATTCTTTTTGATCTAAGGCAATATTTGGTTGAATGTAATCACTAAATTCAACTACTTCAATGTTCAATCCTTGTTTTGCCGCTTCACCTTTTACAAATTCCATAACTTTTGCATGCGGGCCTGCTGTTACACCTACTTTGATTGGTGCATCTGCTGCTGGTTTCGCTTCTTCTTTACCGCATCCTGCTAATAATAACACTAAAGATGCAATGGCTAATAAGCCGACTAAAATACGCTTCATAGTATCTCCTTTATTTTTTATTCACTTTACGGGATAAGTAGTCACCTGCACTTTGGATGACTTGTACTAATACAATTAAAATAACAATGGTTGCTAACATCACATCTCCTTGGAAACGTTGGTATCCATAACGGATGGCAATATCCCCAAGACCGCCGCCACCGATAGCCCCTGCCATAGCAGAATAACTAATTAAGTTAACGATTAACACGGTAATGTTGTCGATTAATGTTGGTAACGCTTCTGGCAACAACACTTTCCAAATAATCTGCAATGGTGTAGCCCCCATGGATTGAGCTGCCTCGATGACACCACCATTTACTTCTTTGATGGCTGTTTCCACTAAACGAGCCAAGAACGGGATGGCCGCCAATGTTAATGGTACGCAAGCTGCAGTGGTACCGATGGATGTACCTGCTACTAAGCGAGTGAACGGAATGATAGCTACCATCAAAATGATGAACGGAATGGAACGTGTGGCATTTACGATAGCCCCTAGCACTTTATTGACCGCTTCATTTTGCATGATGTGTCCACGACTAGTAATAACTAAAATCACGCCCAACGGAACCCCTAATAGAACGGCTACCACTGTGGAAATCACCGTCATTTGTACAGTTTCTAAGAAACCTTGTAACAATAAATTAATGATTTGCTGTGACATAACCGATCACCTCGCTTCCAATTGGTAAATTATGTAAGTAGTCGATAGCCGCTTCTGATTTAGCACGCTCGCCTTTTAATTCTACAATCAAATGACCAAAGCTCATATCTTGAATGTAATCCACACCACCAAACAAGATACTCACATCTGTATCAAACTTACGGATAATGCTTGCCACTACGGGTTCATCTGTTACATTGCCTTTGAAAGTCAATCGTACAATCGGATTCGCCCCTTCTACCCACGTTTCATTCATCGTTAAGTGAGCAATGGCGTCTTCTGGCAAGTCATGAGTGATGATAGCAGACACAAACTCTTTCGTAGTGGCTTGTTTTGGTTCCGTAAACACATCCACCACAGGACCTTCTTCGATGATAGTGCCACCCTCGATGACCGCTACACGATCACAAATTTCTTTGATGACATTCATTTCATGCGTGATTAACACGATAGTCAAGTTCAATCGACGATTGATATCTTTCAACAATGCCAAAATAGATTTTGTTGTTTGTGGGTCGAGCGCTGATGTAGCTTCGTCACATAATAACACTTTTGGATTGCTTGCCAAAGCACGGGCAATACCAACACGTTGTTTTTGACCACCGGACAATTGAGACGGATAATTGTCTAAACGATCCGACAATTTTACTATGTCCAAAATTGGCAAAATACGCTCTCTGATTTCTTCCTTTGACAATCCTTGCAATTCCAATGGAAATGCTACATTTTCATAGACTGTGCGGGATGAAAGTAAATTAAAGTGTTGGAAAATCATCCCAATGTGCTTACGTTCTTCACGTAATTCAGCTGTGTTTAGTTTTGTTAAATCTACACCATCTACAATCACAGAGCCAGCTGTAGGACGTTCCAACATATTGATACAACGAATCAAGGTAGACTTACCGGCACCAGATTGTCCGATAACACCAAAAATTTCGCCTTCTTCTATAGTTACATTAATTTCTTTCAAGGCTTCCACGCGGACAGCACCTTCATAGACTTTTTGAATCTGTTTAAGTTCTATCATGAAATCCTCTCCTTTTCAAACTAAATAAAATAAGAGCTCTCAGTTACCTAAGAGCTCTTGGGTATGCATAAATTGTACAATGTGAGTAGACAAACTGTCAATAATTCCCACTATACTACTTGCCTATCGTTTGTTATAGTTTAAATTTATAAGTTGATATGTAGAGGTATTCACTCTTTATAACAAGTACCATATTGCCCTAAATAAGTAAACACCTGTACTTTTCACAATGACATCGGTCAATAGCAGACTAAATATACTCCCTTACTTACTATTCATATGCTACTTAGTCTTGCTTTTCTATGCGAATACCACCACGTTTCGCAATGAAAGCCGCCAAAAAAATACCGCAACTACCAGTAATCAGCTGTGGCCAGCCCATACTGAACAAGATGCCTTTTTGCATGGTTTCCGGAATACTCGGCATCAATTGGAATAAAGTCAAGAATAGCCCATAAAGAACTACACTCTTTACAATGGCACCTGTAATAGCTGTCATCCATACACGTTTTGTGCCTAATACTTTCACAGTCATTGCATATGCCATACTACCAATAGCCACCACTGGTACAAATAGAGGTATCGTCAACATGCCTTGTAAGAATGCCATGAGAGGCGTTACACAAGCTACTACGAATCCGCTCCACAAACCATAGCGCCATGTAGCCAACGCCGTACAAGCGCCTACGATGGAGCCCACTAAAAATTGCACTAAGCCGTGCATAGGAATAATCATGCGAAGAAATCCTTGGCTTAGCAAAGCAATTGCTAAGAGTAAGGCACTTCCTGTTATCGTTTTAACTGACATTATGCTAACCCTTCTTCCATTAAATGTTGTAATTGTTCAGCTAATACTTTTGCCGCTTTGCCTGGTTTACCATCACCCACAGGCTCCCGATTTAAAGTTGTAATCGGAATAATGCCACCAATCGTATCTGTGAAGAAGATTTCGTCTGCATCTTTTAGGAAAGCTTCATCAAATTCACGTTCAATAATCGTAATCCCTGCCGTTGGTGCTACACGAGTTACCACTAACTGACGAGTGATACCCTTTAAAATATGATGATCAGCTGGATGCGTGTAACACACACCATCTTTCATAACGAATACATTGGAAGTAGCCCCTTCTGTAACAATGCCATCACGCACTAAAATCGCTGTATAAGCGCCTTTTTTCTCGGCTTTTGTTTGTGCCAAAATATTAGGAATTAAGTTTAGTGTTTTGATGTCTACACGAGCCCACCGTTCATCTGGTAACGTAATGGCTTTTACACCTTCTTGCAAGGTCCCTAAATCCGTTGTAATCGGTTTGATGAACATATACATTTGCGGTTCTAATTTAGAACGCTCAAAGGCATGATGACGTGGAGATACACCACGAGTAATTTGCAAATAGATATATCCATCAGTAATTTCACTTTGTTCAATCATGATTTCGTGCAACTCTTGCAATTCATCAGGAGGCATGCGCACAGGAATGTCCATTTCACGCATCGAACGATACAGACGATCTTGATGGTAGGAAAAAGCAAAAGCACGACCATTATACACACGCACTACCTCGTATACACCATCACCAAAACAATATCCTCTATCATCAAGACTAACCACCTTGGCACCAGACTCTACCATCTCGCCATTAAAATATGTTAATTCTTTCATAATAACACCTCATAGTATACATACGAATCAAGTATTACTTTCATTATAGTACAGACGAATATAAAATTCTACACCTTTTACATCAAATCTCCTGTAGAAGGAAACAATCTACCACTAACGCAAACTAAGCAACGCGCAAGTTTGCAAATAACGTCCCTCCACCTGAAGAACGCAGTTACACGTAGCAGCCTTGTGGCGTTCCTTTCTACCTGAATCAAACAAACACAAGAAGACCGTAACATACCCCTGAACAAACATAACCACTGTATCAGTTTGTGGAGGAATATGTCGTGCTCTTCCCATCCCCTGAGGAGCACAGTTACAAGTAGCAACCTTGTGGCGTTCCTTATTACCTAAATCACACAAACACCAAGAAGACCGTAACATACCCCTGAACAAACATAACCACTGTATCAGTTTGAGAAGGAATATGCCGTCCTCTTCCCTCCACCTGAGGAACGCAGTTACACGTAGTAGCCTTGTGGCGTTCCTTTCTACCTGAATCACACAAAACCCAAGAAGACCGTAACATACCCCTGAACAAACATAACCACTGTATCAGTTTGAGAAGGGGTGTGTTACGGTCTTCCCTTTGCCTATTCAGTTACGAACGCCACAGGCTACATAGCGAAACCAGAGACGATCCACAGACTGCATAGCGGAACAAGTGACGCCCTACTTGCCCAGCATATACCCACGTACTCGTTTAGGCAACTGTTCAAATCCTTTTGTCACTCCCAAAGACAAGATGACCGCGCTCACATACATAAACACAACTGTTGTCGTTGTATATCCTAGTCCGCCGATTTGCAATACTTTATCTATTACTATCAACATAAATGGATGCACTAAATAGATTCCATAGGACGCATTACCTAATTCTGTCCAAAAGGTTTCCACGATGTCACTCATGGATGACACGGTGAAAGCCCACACAAAAAAGAGACATCCCATACCTGTATACACCAATCCTTGAGGGCTCAATTGATGCACTGTGTAAATGGCCTCTAGTCGAGTATATCCCCACTCTGCCATCACATAGTAATAGGAGCCTAACATTGCCACTAAGGATAAAATAAATCCAACAGTGATACCAAAACCGTGGGAGTCAATCCATTCCAACATCGCATCAAATCGCTCTGCTAATAATCCACCTAAAAGGAAAATCCATATATAAAATCCTACAAAATAATTAAGGCGCATACTAAAGATATACTGTAACCATTCTTGTTCAAACTTCACGGAACCCGCCATGTAAGAAGACCAATAGTTCACTGCCATTTGTGCAAAAAACAATACCGTCATACTAAGAATAGGCGCTTTCAGTATAGACCGTAGGGTCCATCGCCAAAGTGGCATCAAAGCGTAAAACCAAAGAAGTATGACTAAAAAATACAGGTGATACATGCCATTCCCAAAGAGTAGAGTCAGTCCTAGTACATGTGGCATCAATCCCCAGGCGCTATGGGCTAACACCGCATTATAGGCTGTATATAAAATAGTCCATACAATGTATGGATAGAGCACTACCTGCGTGCGACGACGCAAAAAGTCAGAGTAAGAAAATTCGTCTTCCACCGATGTATGATAAAACAACCCGAAGGCAGATAAAAAGAAAAAGGCTGGCACTGTAAAGCGAGACACAATTTCTAACAGTCCTAATAGATGTATATTAATCGCAGGGTTCGCCAAGGCATAGGACCCTACATGGATACCGATCACACCTAACATACATAGTCCTCGCATGTAAGTGATCGCCGGTATAGCTGGCTTTCTCATAGTTCCTCCCAAAAAAGAGGGGCTTAGCCCCTCTCTCCTTGTTCATTATTACTTTATTGAGCCTTAGCTTTGGCTTTAGCCATTTCTGCATCGGCCTTTTCCTTGGCTGCTTTCGCTTCAGCTTCCGTTTTGGCTTTGGCTTCTGCTTCTAGCCGTGCTCGTTCTGCCGCTTCACGTTGCAATCGCAATTCTTTTTGTAACGGAGCCACCGGTTCACGATATACGGTAATATCTGTTTCAAATAATCGTCCCCATGGGAAGCGAGCCGATACGGTACGAGGGTTTATCTTTAAATAGGTTTCCGCAAAATCTTGTACCCGTTCCCCTAAGTAACTTTCTAGCTTATCATTTAAAGTCCCTGTATATTTCACATTGTCTGTACGGATGGAATCCTGCATGCGATACACAGATTTACGGATATTGGCTTGGTATGCCCAATTGTCTAGATATTGTTGGGTCAACATATTTCGATGGCTTTGGTCGTCCATATGTCCACTTAAAATACCTTGTGCTATGGCATAGCCAATGGTATTGCTCGCTGTATTCCAACCGTTATAGGCCGCCACACGGTACAGTAAATCTCGTTGGTATAACCCGTACACGAGGGTATTATCCGAACCATTGGAGTACGCAATATCCGCAATGCTGACAGGTACGCCTTGGTTCATAGATGCTTGAATGTGATCTAAAAATTCATTAGTACTTCTAGAAATCATTGGGAAATTTTCAAAGGCTTCTGATTCACCTGTGACCATACCTAGTGGGGTATTCACTGCTAGTAACACAGATGGTTTGCCTTTGACTTTCATCGTGCCACCTACAGCTACCACATGTTCGGCAATCGTTTTTTCTATCTTTTGATCTTCATAGTGTGGCACTGTTTCGCCACCACCACCTAATGGATAGATGACCTCGAAGGTAGGTGTTAAGTGATTACGGTCCACATGGTCACGAGCAATCAATAGCAGCCCTAATTGGTCTGCCCCTGGGAAACTGCCATATTGGGTAGGCGAAAGTCCTTTGCTATATTTCTGTAAATAACGCCCTTCCATAGCTGATTGAGATAAGCTACTCGTGTCGTCATGACCTAACGCAAAATATTTAAAAACACCTTTTTTCGTAATATCAATTAACTGACGGTTGATTTCCATATTTTTTTGACGACGATGAAACCAATCTTGTAAAAACTCCACCGGCACTGTAGCTTGCAACATGAACAACTCTTTTTGTTCATCTGTCGTCAATTTTTGGCTGTCTAATTTATCTTGTAATGCGGCAATACGGAAAATCGTTGGACCATATTGATCATAATAGGCTGGCTCCACACCGCCTCCACTAGCACGTGGTGAGCGCATCACCGTACCAAAGGCATAGATTGGCACATTGGGATACTTTTTGTGCAAGTCCTCAATATGACGCACACGGTATTCCAAGGTATGCAAATCTAAATTATGTTTTCTAGAATCTACAAGACCACCATAAATTAAGGAATCCGTGCTTAAGACCAGCACATCTGCTTTGCTCGCATTCTCATCCACCCATCTCCACATGGCCTCCGCATTTCCTTGAAAGTTTCGCCCAGAAATATAGTATTGTGGTGGTGTTAACACCGTATATCCTGCATCTTGAGCCGTCGCCACCGTATAGGCTAAGCTCACAGGACGGTCATCTTGTGGTACATACAGTACCGTCGTAGCCTCTGCAGTACTTGCATGACTCAGTATCGCTGTGGCAATGGCTGTAGCCATCACAGCAAACTTACGTCGCCATAACTGTTTACTCATATTCAATATCTCTCCTATTGCATAGCATAGTCACTAATTATCTTTTTAGTAAATCCTGCTCTTTCTGTATTATACTTTTACAAAATATATTTGTATACTTTTAATATATTGGTAATGTGTGGATAATTGGGTATTATTTCTTCTCAATTACTATACCAACCAATATCATCTTTTATATTTCAAACAATTTTACACAAGTGCCCAATTTCTACTTGCAATTTAAGTATCTTTTATATAATTCATTAATAGAATCTTTTATTATCTTTTTACATGTAACAAGCCTGTATCCTATAAACTTTCGACACCACTGAAAGCCTACGCTGCATGCATTCTATCACATATCATAATCACCGATGAATCCGATCAATACGCGGTAGATTCCAATGATACTCAATGGCCACCATGCGAATGATGAAAACAATGAGGAAAGTCACATAGGACGCAATAATATAATGCTCGCTTTCATACACCAAATAATAAGCAACCCCACCCAATAGAGCAGGTAAGGCATAGACTTCTTCTTTCAACACACTCGGCGTGCGGTGCGCTAAAATATCTCGGATGATACCACCACCTACAGCCGTGAGAACACCTAATATAACCGTAAGCACCAAATTATGCGAGTCCGTAGTAATCCCCACCGTAGCACCAGTTACTGTAAAAGAAGCCAACCCTAACGCATCTGCCGTAAGATATACCTTCGTTGCCCCTTTACCTTCAATATAACGATTCCAACCATAACGATACATGATAAATACAATCCCCACAGTAATCAAAGTGATAGACATATATAAACCAGTTTGTAACGATGTAGGAGGTATACGCCCTACCATAACATCACGCACAATCCCACCGCCAATAGCAGTGACCAGCGCTAAAATCAATATACCAAAAATATCCATACGCCGTTGAATCCCCAAAAGGGCACCCGATATGGCAAAAGCAATCGTTCCAATGACGTCAAATAATAACCATAAAAAATCCATACAACGCCTCCTCATACGGAATTATTGTACCATTCTTTTGAGTAAGATACTAGATATTTTATAAAGCAAAAAGGACGGCTTGCAACCGTCCTTTTTTGTTTGCCCTATAATAAAGGGAACTAAATATTCGTTGGGTTAATTATATACCATCTTGCCACAAAATACAACGGATATAACAATAAAAGCGCCTATGCAACGCATAAACGCTTTTAAACCTTGGCGGAGGATTAGGGATACACCCTATAAAACCGCATATCTCCTAGCTTTTCCACTTTCCACCCTCTACAGGGGGCAAGATAGGGGGCAAAACTACTATATATAATCACCTCATAAACAAGGCTATCAGCTGTACGGCTTTTAGTCTTGTTTTTCTATTTTCTGACTATTTAAGGGTATGACCTAAAAAATAACACTCTTATTTCGCCTGTACGGGGCTTTTCTATGGTCGCCCTATAGTTTTACCTAGGCTATGATAACCACATAATAACGGCGAATATTCGCATACATTCAAGCCTAAAATATGGTATACTTTATGTATCCTCATTTCATCATGAAAGGGGGTGACTTTCATGTTTGAGGAGTTTTACACACAAGTAGGCAACTTTCTAGCCCCTGTAATTCAAGGTATCATGATTTATGTTATTTCTCACATATTGATTGAGATCTTCAAAAACAGAAAATAAGAAAGACAAAAAGGACGGCTTGCACCCGTCCTTTTTTGTTACCCTCATGATGAGGAGTTTTACACTTTATGCCACAATTATATACCATCTTCCCACAAAATACAAGAATTGCTTTTATGCATGCATATAAAGGTTATAGATAATTGAATACATACACTCTAATGTAAATCCTATTATATCAATTATACCAATAATAACCAATAATTTATAGCTAAGGCTCATAGCCCTAAACTCTTTGAATCGCTTTCCTTTCATCTGCTACCTCCTACACATGTTTATAAGGGTTATATATAATGGGTATCCATTTGCGTATACGGTTGCGTATCCATTTGCGTAAAATAGCTTTACACAAATTCATAAGGATCAGGGATAACAATATTATTACAGTTCGCCCACTCTACAAAGATAGGTATATACTTTCTGTTTTTTCTGCTATCTACCTTTTCCATAAAATAACACATATCAAGTATGTACATTTTCGCCTTTATAGCTATGCAACTATCTAAATCATTTCTGAATTGCTCTACTATTGGCCATATTATTTTATGCTTGCTATATAACAGTTCTAGCCGTTCTTTTAGGCTTTCAATATCAACAATATAATTCGATGTATCTTGATGTTTTCCACCTTTTACATATATTTCTATATCTTGTTTTTTAGGCTTATAACCACCCTTGTATGCTTGTAATTCTTCTGTTAGGCGGTAGATATGTTCGCCAATGCGTCTATACCCTTTTAACATCAATAACATTGAATCGTATGTATACATGCTTGCCCCTGATTTATCTTTTTTGTAATAAAAGTTCGGAAAAACGTTTTGCACCTGTACACACTTTTTATATGTTTTACTCCGCAAAAATCACGTTTTGTGTTGTATTTTTCCGAATACTATAACTATAAAAAGGGGGATTACTCCCCCTCTTTTTTACTGTTCAAGTTGCTTTTTGATTTCCTGTTCAAGTGCTTCTCTTAGTGTAGGTTGTTTCGGTTGCTGTGCTTTCGCTAGTTCTTCATACGCAAAGTTATAACCTAGTACAAAGGCTAGATGGGTGCAGTCTACGGCCACACGCTCCACATCTTCCTTATTGGTAGCTAAGTTGATACGCTCTCTTGTAATTTCCTTTAAATGCTCTACAGCTTTCATATTATCACCTTTCTATACTGTTTCTTGGTAGTAAATACCTTTCTTTTTGTTGTTCAATACGAATGCATCATATACGATACGCCCCTCTACTAATACGCCATTAATGCCCGGAGGGTTGATATGATCTTTTACGCTTGTTAGATGTTGAGCAAAAATAGTGGAATGTTTATAGGCCACCATAAAGCCGAATTTTTCAGGCACTCGCACGGATGGTACTTTAATTACGTTTAATCCATCAAGATTAGAGATAATGCCCGTCATTCGCATATCTTGCCCTTGTGTTGTTTCTAGTACCACCTCTTTGGATTTTTTGAGGATTTGATACACTTCGGGTGTTACTACTAAATTTCTATCAGTGTTAGGCACAAACGCATTATCAAGTTCTGTATTGGCCTTTAGAATCTCATCATAAATGTTTTCAGGGGTTAGGGTTACTGCTGTAGGCTTAATGCCCGCTCCTGTAATCATTTTATTGAGTACATACTTTTCAACATTAGGAATAACAACTTCACTCATTTGTCGCCCAATAGATTGGGTTAAGGCTTCCTCGTATCCTAATGTTTGTTCCATATCTAAATGATCCATTACATATGTAAAGGCTTTATCTTGCGTTAGACGTTCCGTTTGTGTTGTATGGTCTAAGTCTGTAGGTGTTCCATAACGGCCGTATTCTCCCTCGCCTAGTTTTCCGTGGCGGTGGTAGTCTGTTAATTGTGCAGTAGCTACTGTATACACTTTTACAGCGTCAGCACCCACCCAATAATAATCCTGTTGGTTTGTAATTGTTCCTAATGGTGTACTCTTTGTAAATCTCTCATCCACAAAAGTGGTGAATAGGGTTCTTAAATCAATGTTTGGTTCTCCCATATATAACTCGCTTTCTAGCTATTAAAGGCTTTTCTGTATCGCTCCATTTCGTCAATTTCCCTATGGCTTTGAGATAGATTTTTATGACCGCTCCCCGGCTTTTGTAGACTTTTTATAGCCCATGGGTTAGCGTCCCCCCATTCCTTTAGATACTCATCAGCGTTTGTTCCATCTAGTAATAATTCGCCCTGATCGTCCAAAGTCGCTTTACCATCAAACATAGGGTATATTTCTTTAGGTGCTACTATATGATTGCCTTCTAGCTTTTGTAATAACTTATTTTTTAAATTCTCATCATACCGAATACGTTCTTTTTCTAAGTATTCAGCTTTGGTATTTTCTAATTCTGCTGTTACTCGTGCTACTTGTTCTTGTAATGCTTGCACGTTGTCAGCGTCTTTGTTATATCTTGCCCGTTCACGTTCTAACCGCTCTTGGACAATCTGATTTACTTCTTCTTGTGTAAACGTCTTTTCATTTTCCATTGGTAAATCTCCTTTTTTCCTGTTAGTTCAGTACACTACGCAACAAGTGATATAGAGAAAAGGAACTATACCACTTGTTACAGTATCCAATGTACCGCATGGATCAGGTGCTTTACGCTGGCAGTAAATACATAAAAAAGCCGTGAAAACTATTAGCATAATTTGCCAATAATTCCCACGGCTTTCGCCTTACATTTTCATGCGGTACTTGTATTATTATAGCATAAATCGCATAATAAAACTACTTCTTAGGCTTTAAAGACGGTGTCAAGTTTTTGTTGGAAAAATAATTACCTAGCTTTAAAAGAGGGTTCCTCGTCACTAAAGAATCCTGCGT
>NZ_RQVL01000005.1 GCF_003992005.1 Veillonella sp. VA139
ACAATCACTGGTCGTGGTACAGTAGCAACTGGCCGTGTAGAACGTGGTCAAATCAACGTTGGTGACGTAGTAGAAATTGTAGGTCTTCAAGAAGAACCATCCAGCACTACAGTTACAGGTCTTGAAATGTTCCGTAAAATCTTGGAATCTGCAGTAGCAGGTGACAATGTAGGTGCATTGCTTCGCGGTATCGACCGTAAAGACATCGAACGTGGTCAAGTATTGGCTAAACCAGGTTCTATCAAACCTCACACTAAATTCAAAGCAGAAGTATACGTGTTGACAAAAGAAGAAGGTGGCCGTCATACTCCATTCTTCTCCAACTACCGTCCACAATTCTACTTCCGTACAACTGACGTAACTGGCGTTATCAACTTACCAGAAGGTACAGAAATGTGTATGCCTGGTGATAACATCACTATGAACATCGAGCTTATCACTCCAATCGCTATTGAAGAAGGTTTACGTTTCGCGATCCGCGAAGGTGGCCATACAGTAGGCGCTGGTGTTGTTACAGCTATCGAAGAATAATCTAACTGAAAGATTATCTATATAAACCGTGCAATCAAGGAGCGGCAAACATGCCGCTCTTAGGTTGTGTATAAACTATGATATAGAAGGTTGCCCTCGCGAGGGAGAATTTCTATGGAGCAGTTCATTCTGGAAATGGACGAAGGGAGATATATAACAATGGCAAAACAACAAAAAATCCGTATTCGCTTGAAAGCATATGATCACAAAGCATTGGATCAAAGTGCTCAACGTATTGTAGACGTTGCAAAACGCAATGGCGCATTGGTTTCTGGACCAATTCCATTGCCTACAGAAAAAAATATTTTCACGATTCTTCGTTCTCCACATGTTAACAAAGATTCCCGTGAACAATTCGAAATGCGTACACATAAACGCTTAGTAGAAATTATTGAACCAAATTCGAAAACAGTAGATGCAATCACTCGCTTAGATTTGCCAGCTGGTGTATCTATTGAAATAAAATTATAAGAAATAAGGAGGTGCGATTATGTCTAAAGCTATTTTGGGTAAAAAGTTAGGAATGACTCAAGTCTTCACAACTGAAGGCAAACTAGTTCCTGTCACTGTAGTGGAAACTACACCTAGCGTAGTAGTGCAAGTAAAAACTGTTGAATCCGACGGTTACAATGCAGTACAGCTTGGTTACGGTTCCATTAAAGAAAAACATTTAACTAAACCTGTAAAAGGCCAGTTCGATAAAGCCGGCGTAGCGCCAGTTAAATATCTTCGTGAACTTCGCCTTGCTGAAGCAACTGATTACACAGTGGGCCAAACTCTGGCAGCTGATATCTTCGCAGAAGGTGAGCTAGTAGATGTTGTGGGTACAGGTAAAGGTAAAGGTTTCGCTGGTACAATCAAGCGTCATAACTTTAGCCGTGGTCCTGAAACTCATGGTTCCAAATCTCATCGTGAACCAGGTTCCATCGGTCCAATGATCTCCGGTGGCGGCGGTAAAGTATTTAAAGGTAAAAAACTTCCTGGACAAATGGGTGGTGGCAGAGTTACTGTACAACGTCTATCTGTTGTAAAAGTTGATACTGAACGTAACCTTTTATTAATCAAAGGTGGCATCCCTGGTGCTAAAGGTAGCCTAGTGATGGTTCGCAACACAGTAAAACCTGTTAAATAACTAATTGTCGAAAGGAGGATACATAATGCCAACAGTAACTAAATACAACATGTCCGGCGCTAAAGTCGGCGAAATCCAGTTGAATGATGCAGTATTCGGTGTTGAAGTAAACGCTGCTGTTATGCATCAAGCCGTAGTTCGTCAACTATCTAACGAACGACTTGGTACACATGCAACTAAAACTCGAGGAGAAGTACGCGGTGGCGGTAAAAAACCTTGGAGACAAAAAGGTACAGGCCGTGCTCGTGCTGGTTCTAGCCGTTCCCCAATTTGGGTAGGTGGTGGTATCACTTTTGGTCCACAACCACGTAGCTACTATAAAGCTATGCCTCGTAAAGCTAGACGTTTAGCAGTTAAATCTGCATTATCTGATAAAGTAAATAACAGCGAATTGTTCGTAATCGACGAATTGAAATTAGCTGCACCAAAAACTAAAGAAGTATTAAATATTCTTAACAACTTCCAAGTAGGTGACGCAAAAGTTCTTTTCATCACTGACGGTGATGTAAATGTGGAATTATCCGCTCGTAACATTCAAGGTGTGAAAGCGCTTCCATACACGAACATCAATATCTTCGATTTATTGCATCACGACAAACTCTTCATCGCTGAAGGTGCTATTGCAAAAATTGAGGAGGTGCTTGGATAATGAACAAATTTGATGTATTAATTCGTCCAATCATTACAGAAAAAACAACTTTGTTAATGCAAGAAAACAAATACACTTTCCAAGTTCCTTTGACTGCGAACAAAGTAGAAATCCGTAAAGCTGTTGAATCTATCTTCAACGTAAAAGTAGAAAAAGTAGCCACTATCCGTGTATTAGGAAAAACTAAACGCATGGGTCGCACAATGGGTAAACGTAGCGATTACAAAAAAGCTATCGTAACATTGAAAGCTGGCGAATCTATTGAATTATTTGAAGGTGTATAAGAGTCTAGTAAGGAGGCCCAATAATGGCAATTAAATCATTTAAACCGTACTCCGCTGGTCGTCGGTTTATGACAGTGTCTGCCTTTACTGAAATTACAGCAAGCAAACCTGAAAAATCCTTGCTCGCAAAAGTAACTTCTAAAGGTGGTCGTAATAACACTGGTAAAATGACAGTACGTCATCAAGGTGGCGGTCATAAACGTCAATACCGTATTATTGACTTCAAACGTACTAAAGATAATATCCCAGCTCGCGTAGCTACAATCGAATACGATCCTAACCGTAGTGCTCGTATTGCATTGTTAAACTATGCAGATGGCGAAAAACGTTATATCATTGCTCCACATGGTCTTAAAGTGGGTGATGTAGTTTACTCCGGTCCTGAATCCGATATTAAACCAGGTAACGCGTTACCATTGGCTAATATTCCATTGGGTACTCAAGTACACAACATCGAAATGAAAATCGGTAAAGGCGGACAAATCGTTCGTTCTGCTGGTACTTCCGCTCAATTAATGGCGAAAGAAGGCAACTACGCATTACTTCGTTTACCATCTGGTGAACTTCGTCGTGTACGTGTAGAATGCCGTGCTACAGTAGGTGTTGTATCTAACATTGACCATGAAAATATCACTATTGGTAAAGCTGGTCGTCAACGTTGGAAAGGCATTCGTCCTGGCAACCGCGGTGTTACAATGAACCCTTGTGACCATCCACATGGTGGTGGTGAAGGTAAATCTCCAGTTGGTCGTAAACATCCTGTTACACCTTGGGGTAAACCAGCTCATGGCGTTAAAACTCGCAACAAGAAAAAAGCTTCTAGCAAGTTAATCGTTAAACGTCGTACAAAATAGGATATAGGAAGGAGATATAACAGTGTCCAGATCAATTAAAAAAGGCCCTTTTGTAGCAGAATCTCTTCTGAAAAAAATTGATGCCTTAAATGAAACTAATGATAAAAAAGTAGTAAAAACCTGGTCCCGTGCATCTACTATTTTCCCACAATTTGTAGGCCATACGATTGCTGTGCATGATGGTCGCAAACATGTACCTGTATTCATTACAGAAGATATGGTAGGTCATAAATTAGGTGAATTCGCTCCTACACGTACTTATAAAGGTCATGGTAAGGACGAAAAAACTACAGGCAGAAAATAGGAGGATTTAACATGGAAGCAAAAGCAATCGCTAGACATATTCGTATTGCGCCTCGTAAAATCCGCATCGTTGCAGATTTAGTGCGCGGTAAAAACATCGGCGAAGCATTTGCCATCTTGAAGTTTACTCCGAAAGTTGGCGCCGATGTAGTAACTAAAGTTTTGACATCTGCTATCGCAAATGCAGAACACAATTTTGACATGAATGTAGAAAATCTTTATGTGTCTGAGATCTTCGTTGATCAAGGTCCAACAATGAAACGCATTCATCCTCGTTCCCGTGGACAGGCTTTCAAAATTTTGAAACGTTCTAGCCACGTAACAGTAGTTGTTAAAGAAAGAGCTTAATCGAAGGAGGGAAACAGAGTGGGTCAAAAAGTAAATCCACATGGCTTGCGTGTTGGTATCGTAAAAGATTGGGACGCAAAATGGTATGCTGATAAAGATTTCGCATCTAACCTTCATGAAGACGTAAAAATTCGTACCTTCTTGAAGAAAACACTTTTCATTGCTGGTATTTCCCGCATTGAAATTGAGCGTACAAACAAACGTATTAAAGTAACTATCCACACAGCTAAACCAGGTATGGTTATCGGTAAAGGTGGACAAGGTATTGAAGATATCCGTAAAGAATTGAAACGTTTTACAGATAAACAAATCGATGTAAACATTGCTGAAATTAAACAAGTAGACATGGAAGCTCAACTTGTTGCTGAAAGCATTGCTGGACAATTGGAACGCCGTGTAAGCTTCCGTCGTGCAATGAAACAAGCAGTAGGTCGTACTATGCGTTTAGGCGCTAAAGGTATCAAAGTAATGGTATCCGGTCGTCTTGGCGGTGCGGAAATCGCTCGTAGCGAATCCTACCGTGAAGGTTCCATTCCACTTCACACACTTCGTGCAAATATCGACTATGCAACAGCAGAAGCACATACAACATATGGTTGCATCGGTATTAAAGTATGGATCTACAAAGGTGAAGTGTTGCCAGAAGCTAAACAAACATCTAAAAAGGAAGAAGGTGACAACTAATGCTAATTCCAAAGCGCGTAAAACATCGTAAACAATTCCGTGGTCGTATGAAAGGCCGTGCAATGCGTGGTAACAAAGTTGCTCATGGTGATTTCGGTTTAGTAGCATTAGAGCCATCTTGGATCACAAACCGTCAAATCGAAGCAGCCCGTATTGCTATGACACGTTACATTAAACGTGGTGGTAAAGTTTGGATTAAAATTTTCCCTGATAAACCAATCACTGCAAAACCAGCAGGCGTTCGTATGGGTTCTGGTAAAGGTTCTCCAGAAAAATGGGTAGCAGTAGTTCGCCCAGGACGTGTAATGTTTGAAATGAACGGCGTACCAGAAGTAGTGGCTCGTGAAGCTATGCGTCTTGCAAGCCATAAACTTCCAATCAAAACTAAGTTCGTTGTTAAGGGTAAAGAATTGGGTGGTGACGTAAATGAAGGTTAATGACATTCGCAATTTGAGCGCTGCCGAGTTGAACACTAAAGTTTCCGAATTGAAAGAAGAGTTGTTTAACCTACGTTTTCAACTCGCTACTGGTCAATTAGAAAATCCAATGCGTATCCGTGAAGTTAAGAAAACTATCGCTCGTATCAAAACTGTACAACGAGAAGAAGAAATTAAAGGTAACGCATAATAACAAATTTTGTTTGGATTGAATAGGAGGCTTAAAGTCGTGGCAGAAGTAAGAAATGTACGAAAAGCACGTGTAGGTAAAGTTGTAAGCAACAAAATGGACAAAACAGTTGTTGTACAAATCGATCGTAAAGTACCTCACGAATTATATAGCAAGCCAATGGTAACAAGCAAACGTTTTAAAGCTCATGATGAAAATAACGAATGCTTAGTTGGCGATATCGTAAAAATCGTAGAAACTCGTCCATTATCTAAAGATAAACGTTGGAGAGTTGTAGAAATTATTGAAAGACAAAAATAATCAGTGATGTAAGGAGGAAAAGTCATGATCCAGCAACAAACAATTTTGAATGTTGCCGATAACACTGGTGCGAAACGCATTATGTGCATCCAAGTGATGGGCGGTTCTTACCGTAAATTTGGCAATATTGGTGACGTAATCGTTGCTTCTGTAAAAGATGCATCACCCGGTGGCGTTGTCAAGAAAGGCGACGTTGTAAAAGCCGTTATTGTTCGTTCAAAAAAAGGCATCCGTCGTCAAGATGGTTCCTATATCCGTTTCGATGAGAACGCTGCTGTAGTTATTAAAGACGACAAAAGCCCTCGCGGAACTCGTATTTTCGGACCTGTAGCAAGAGAACTTCGTGAAAAAGACTTCATGAAAATTATCTCCCTTGCTCCAGAAGTGTTATAAGAAGGAGGAGCTCAACATGTCCCAAAAACTACATGTTAAAAAAGGTGATACAGTTGTTGTTATCTCCGGCAAGGAAAAAGGTAAACAAGGCGAAATCATCGCTGTTGATATCAAAAAAGAACGAGTAACTGTAAAAGGTCTTAACCTAGTTAAGCGTCATACAAAACCTAGCCAAGCGAACCCTCAAGGTGGCATCATTGAAAAAGAAGGTACAATCCATGTATCCAACGTAATGGTGTTAGATCCTGAACAAAAAGTTCCAACTCGTACTAAAAAAGTTGAGGAAAATGGTTCTTTCGTTCGTGTAGCTGTTAAAAGTGGCGCTAAACTTTAATTGATAAGGAAAGGAGGTCTTTTACAAAATGTCTCGTTTACAAGAAAAATATACTTCTGAAATTAAGAAGGCTTTACAAGAGAAATTCCAATATGGCAACGTAATGGAAATTCCTAAATTAGAAAAAATCGTAATCAATATCGGCGTAGGCGATGCTGTTGGTAACTCCAAAGCATTGGACGCAGCTGTTAAAGATTTAGAAATTATCGCTGGTCAAAAACCAGTTGTAACTCGCGCGAAAAAATCCATTGCGAACTTCAAAGTTCGTGAAGGCATGCCTCTTGGCACAAAAGTAACTCTTCGTGGCGAACGCATGTATGAATTCCTCGATAAATTGATTAATGCGGCATTGCCTCGCGTGCGTGACTTCCGTGGTATCAGCGCTAAAGCGTTTGATGGTCGTGGTAACTATGCATTAGGCCTAAAAGAGCAATTAATCTTCCCTGAAATCGAATACGATCAAGTAGAACGAGTAACAGGTATGGATATTATCTTCGTAACAACAGCTAAGACTGACGAAGAAGCTCGTGAATTATTGGCACAATTCGGCATGCCTTTTGAAAAATAATTAGGAGGAAACGATAGATGGCTAAAAAATCTATGATCGAACGTGAGAAAAAACGTGCACGTATCGTTGCAAAATATGCAGCAAAACGCGAAGCGTTAAAAGCAGCAGGCGATTACGAAGGTTTATCCAAATTACCTGCCAACGCATCCCCAACACGCTTGCACAACCGTTGCAACTTAACAGGTCGTCCTCATGGTTATATGCGTAAATTCGGTATTAGCCGTATTGCGTTCCGTGAATTGGCGTACAAAGGACAAATCCCTGGCGTGAAAAAAGCTAGTTGGTAATAGGATAACGAGAGGAGGTTTTTAGAAGATGGTAATGACAGATCCGATTGCGGATATGCTGACTCGCATCCGTAATGCAAACTCTGCACTTCATGAAACAGTTGAAATCCCTGCTTCTAAAATGAAGGCTGCTGTTTTAGCTATCCTTAAAGACGAAGGTTTCGTTAAGGAAGTTGAAACAATTGAAAATGAAAAACATGCTACTTTAAAAGTAACATTGAAATATGGTTCTAATAATGAAAAAGTAATTACCGGTATTAAACGTATCTCTAAACCAGGCCTACGTGTATACGCGAAAAAGGAAGAACTTCCTCGCGTACTTGGTGGTTTAGGTATCGCAGTTATTTCTACATCTAAAGGCATTATGAGTGACAAACAAGCTCGTAAAGAAGGTTTAGGTGGCGAAGTAATCGCTTACGTTTGGTAATCATAGCAATAGGAGGTAGAAAGAATGTCACGTGTCGGTAGAATGCCTATCGAGATCCCAGCTGGCGTAACAGTATCTCAAAACGAGAATACGTTAACAGTTAAGGGTGCAAAAGGTGAATTAACTCGTACTTTCCATCCGGATATTAACATTGCTGTTGAAGAAAATGTAATCACAGTAACTCGTCCTAGCGATGGAAAAGAACACCGTTCTCTACACGGTTTAACTCGTGCTCTTGTTGCAAATATGGTAACAGGCGTACATGAAGGCTTTACTAAAACTTTAGAAATCAATGGCGTTGGTTACAGAGCGGCTAAGCAAGGTAACAAACTTGCTTTAACATTGGGCTTCTCCCATCCAGTAGAGATGGAAGCTCCTGCTGGTATTACAATCGATGTCCCAGCTCCTAATAAAATCGTTGTTTCTGGTGCTGACAAAGAAGTTGTTGGTGCAGTAGCAGCTGATATTCGTAAATGGAGAAAACCAGAACCTTACAAAGGTAAAGGTATCCGTTACGAAGGCGAAGTTGTTCGTCGTAAAGCAGGTAAAGCTGGCGCTAAAGGTAAGTAATAACAGTTTACATTAGAAAGGAGTGGACATCTTGGCAGGAACATCCAAACGCAAAATTGCTCGTGCAAAACGTCATTTACGTTTACGTCGTCACATTTCCGGTACGGCTGCACGTCCTCGCTTGAACGTATTCCGTTCTTTAAGCAATATTTATGCTCAAGTCATTGATGACGTAGCTGGCAAAACATTAGTATCTGCTAGCTCTCAAGATAAAGAATTAAATCTTTCCTACGGCGGTAACGTAGCTGCTGCTAAAGCAGTTGGTGAAGCTGTTGCGAAAAAAGCAATTGCTGCAGGTATCGATACAGTAGTATTCGACCGCGGTGGTTACATTTATCATGGTCGTGTAGCAGCCCTTGCAGAAGGCGCTCGTGAAGCAGGCTTAAAATTCTAAGAAGGAGGAACTATAGACATGGCAAGAATTGATTACACAACTCTTGATCTTAAAGAAAGAGTAGTATTCATCAACCGCGTAGCCAAAGTTGTTAAAGGTGGTCGTCGTTTTTCCTTCAGCGCCCTTGTAGTTGTTGGTGACGGCAACGGTCATGTAGGTGTTGGCTTAGGTAAAGCTGCGGAAGTACCTGATGCAATCCGTAAAGGCATTGATGATGCTAAGAAAAACCTTATTCATGTTGTTATTAAAAATGGTACAATCCCTCATACAGTTACAGGGACATTCGGCGCAGGTCGCGTATTCTTGAAACCAGCTGCAGAAGGTACTGGAGTTATCGCTGGTGGCCCAGTTCGTGCCGTATTGGAATTAGTTGGTGTTCGTAATATCTTAACTAAATCCTTAGGATCTTCTAATCCTAACAACATGGTTCGCGCAACACTAGAAGGTTTAGCTCAATTAAAACGAGCTCAAGACGTGGCGGCACTTCGTGGCAAAACTCTTGAAGAAATTTACGGTTAATAAGGAGACCAATAATGGCACAAGTTAAAGTAACATTAACAAAAAGCTTAATCGGTCGTCCTGCAGATCAACGTGCGACTGTTAAAGCTCTTGGATTGAAAAAAACTAACTCCCAAGTAGTGAAAGAAGTGACACCTCAAATCGAAGGTATGCTTCACAAAGTTAGACATTTAGTAAAAGTAGAAGAAGTATAATAGATAAGGAGGTGCACGAATGAAACTTCATGAATTAGCTCCGGCTGCAGGTTCCAAAAAAACTCGTACTCGTGTAGGTCGTGGTCTTGGATCCGGTTTAGGTAAAACTTCCGGTCGTGGTCAAAAAGGTCAAAACTCTCGTAGTGGTGGCGGTGTGCGCACTGGCTTCGAAGGTGGCCAAATGCCTCTTTATCGTCGTTTACCAAAACGTGGTTTCAAAAATATCTTTGCACTTCAATATGCAGAAGTTAATGTATCTCAATTGAATTGTTTCGAAGACGGTGCAACTGTAGATCCAGTAGCTCTTATTGAAGCTGGTATTTTGAAAAACGTACGTGATGGTATCCGTATCCTTGGTAACGGAACTTTAGAACGTAAATTAACTGTTATCGCTAACGGCTTTACAAAATCTGCAGTAGAAAAAATCGAAGCAGCAGGTGGAAAAGTAGAGGTGATCTAGGGTGCTAGATAGCCTCTTGAACATCACAAAAGTAACGGAATTACGCAACAAAGTAGTCTATACATTACTTATGTTCATTGTCTTTCGCTTAGGTATCCATATCCCGGTACCTGGCGTAGAGGCATCTGTTATTGAAAGCTTATTCACCAGTGGTAACCTATTTGGTTTACTAGATTTGTTCGCCGGTGGTGCGTTAAGTAAATTCTCTATCTTTGCAATGAGTATTACACCTTATATCAACGCATCGATTATCATGCAATTGTTAGGGGCTGTAGTACCAACATTTGAAGCATGGAGTAAAGATGGAGAAGAAGGGCGTAAAAAAATTGCAAAAGTAACACGTTATGGCACAGTGATCCTTGGCTTTATCCAAGCCTTTGGTATGACCTATGCACTACGTGCAAGCAATGCGCTTATAGACAATAGCTTCATGTCTGTTATTTTGATTTCTATCATCCTTACAGCAGGCACATGTCTGTTGATGTGGGTGGGGGAACAAATTACAGCTCATGGCATAGGTAATGGTATTTCACTCATTATCTTTGCTGGTATCGTAGCACGATTCCCTGATGGGGTTCAAACTATATACCAATACCTACAAGTAGGTACAATTAATGTATTTCAAGCGATTCTATTTGCTATCATCGCGGTAGCTATGATCGTTCTTGTAATTGCTGTGACACAAGGCCAACGTCGTATCCCTATCCAATACGCTAAACGTGTGGTAGGACGAAAAATGTATGGTGGTCACTCAACATTCCTGCCTTTGAAAGTCAATCAAGCAGGGGTTATCCCAATTATCTTTGCGTCATCCATATTGATGTTCCCAGCTACATTGGCACAATTTGTACAAGTACCTTGGGTACAAACTGTAGCAAGTTATTTCCAATGGGGAACGCCGATACAAACAATTTTGTATGCTGTATTGATTTTATTTTTTACATACTTCTATACAGCTATCTCAATCAATATTACGGATATGGCAGATAATATGAAAAAACACGGTGGTTTTATCCCAGGTATTCGCCCAGGAAAACCGACTGCTGACTATGTAGACCGAGTAATGACTCGAATTACACTAGTAGGTGCATTTTTCTTAGCTTTCGTTGCAATCTTGCCGAATATGATAGGTGGATTGACAGGCATTCAAGGTGTGTACTTTGGTGGTACAGCACTACTCATCGTAGTGGGCGTAGCATTAGATACAATGCAACAAGTAGAATCTTTAGTATTAACACGCCAATATAAGGGCTTTGTGAAATAGGAGATTATGATATGTATATTTTATTAATGGGACCTCCAGGTGCTGGTAAAGGCACGCAGGCAGCTCGTCTGATTGAAAAATATGGTATCCCTCAAATTTCTACAGGTGACATGTTCCGTGCCGCTGTAAAAGAATCTACTCCATTAGGATTAGAAGCTAAGAAATATATGGATGCTGGACAACTTGTTCCAGATAGCGTTACCATTGGCATCGTTCGTGAACGCTTGTCCAAGGATGACTGTAAACAAGGTTTCATTTTAGATGGCTTCCCTCGAACTACAGCACAAGCTGTTTCCTTGGATGCGATTTTAAAAGAAATGAATATCGTTCTTGATGCTGTACTTAATTTGAGTGTTCCATCTGAAGAGTTGGTTCGACGCATCAGTGAAAGAGCACGTCTTGAAAATCGTGATGATGACAAACCGGAAACAGTACAGAAACGTCTTGCTGTATACGAAGAGTCTACTAAACCATTGATCGATTACTACCGTAATAGCGGTCAATATGTAGAAATCAACGGCTTACAGGATGTGGACACAGTATTTGCAAATATCGTTACGGCTTTGGAGAAATAATCAATGATTATTTTTAAATCGCCCGAAGAAATTGAGCATATCCGAAAGGCATCTCAACTGACAGCAGCGACGTTAACCGAGCTTGCTAAACTAGTAAAGCCGGGCGTATCAACGCTTGAGTTAGACCAATTTGCCGAAGAATATATTCGTAGTCATGGAGGAATTCCAAGCTGCATTGGTTACTATGGGTATCCAGCAACTATCTGTGCTTCCGTAAATCATGAAGTAGTACATGGGATTCCTAGCGCATCTCGTATACTCAAAGATGGTGATGTCATCAGCATCGATTTAGTATCATCTATTGATGGATATCATGGAGATTCTGCGATTACTGTTCCAGTAGGAGAAGTAAGTCCTAAAGTATATGCATTGCTAAAGGTTACAGAAGAATGTCTCTTTAAAGGGATTGAACAAGCTGTAGCGGGTAATCATATAGGAGATATTTCCCATGCAGTACAATCTCATGCAGAACGTCATAGATATGGCGTTGTGCGAGACTTTGTAGGACATGGTTTAGGAAAAAACATGCATGAAGATCCACAAGTTCCAAATTATGGTACTAAGGGCAAAGGTCCAGAACTTAGACCAGGAATGGTCATCTGTATTGAGCCAATGATTACTATGGGGACGCACAAAGTAAGAGTGCTTGAAGACAACTGGACAGCGGTTACAATGGACCGTAAGCCGGCTGCTCACTTTGAACATACCATTGCCATTACTGAAAATGGTACAGAAATTCTTACTATGCGTGATACACCGAGGTTAATACAATAACCAGTAACCGGAGGATGAAAGATATGTCAAAAGAAGACGTTATTGAAGTGGAAGGTACGGTCGTTGAGGCATTACCGAATGCCATGTTCCAAGTAGAATTGGAAAATGGGCATACTGTTTTGGCTCATGTGTCAGGTAAAATGCGTATGAATTTTATCCGTATCCTTCCTGGTGATAAAGTTACTATGGAACTGACACCATATGACTTAAGCCGTGGTCGCATCACCTATCGCTTTAAGTAAGCATAGGATCCACAAAGGAGGTACTTATGAAGGTTAAACCATCAGTTAAAAAGATATGCGAAAAATGTAAAATTATTAAACGTAAAGGCCGTGTAATGGTTATTTGCGAAAACCCAAAACATAAACAAAAACAAGGATAATTGATAGGAGGTGGATGAATAGATGGCACGTATAGCCGGTGTAGATTTACCACGTGACAAACGTGTGGAAATTGGTTTAACTTATATTTACGGTATCGGTCTTACTCTTGCTAAAGAAGTATTAGCAAAAACTGGTATCAATCCAGATACTCGCGTTCGTGATTTAAGTGAAGATGAAGTAGCTAAAATCCGTGAACTTCTTGATGCAGAGTATAAAGTAGAAGGTGATCTTCGTCGTGAAGAAGCCCTTAACATTAAACGCTTAATTGAAATCAACTCCTATCGCGGTAAACGTCATCGTATGGGACTTCCATGTCGTGGTCAACGTACGAAGACAAATGCTCGTACTCGTAAGGGTCCTCGTAAAGCAATCGCAGGTAAGAAGAAATAATAAAGGAGGGATATTGTGGCTAAGAAAACAGTTAGATCCAAAAGAAAAGAAAAGAAACATATCGAATCTGGTGCAGCGCATATTCGCTCCACTTTTAACAACACTATCGTTACAGTAACAGACGTAAACGGTAATGCTCTTTCTTGGGCATCTGCTGGTGGTCTAGGTTTCCGTGGTTCCCGTAAATCCACTCCATTTGCAGCACAAATGGCAGCTGAACAAGCGGCAAAAGCAGCTATGGAACACGGTCTTCGCACTGTAGAAGTATTTGTTAAAGGCCCAGGATCTGGTCGTGAAGCAGCGATTCGTGCGTTGCAAGCAGCTGGTCTTGAAGTAACAAGCATTAAAGATGTGACTCCAATTCCTCATAACGGCTGTCGTCCTCCAAAACGTCGTCGCGTATAATCTGAGCTATATACTTAGAAAAGTGACAAGTTTTAGAGGAGGGTATACCTGATGAGCGAAGAAAAAAAACTTAGAATCGAGAAAGTAGAAATGACCGAAGATGGTCGCTATGGTAAATTCGTTTGCGAACCATTAGATCGTGGTTATGGGATTACTCTCGGTAATAGCTTGCGTCGCATTTTGCTTTCATCCTTAGATGGAGCAGCAATTACTTCCATCAAGATTGACGGAGTACTTCATGAGTTCTCTACGATTGAAGGTGTTCGTGAGGATGTATCCGATATTATTCTGAACCTTAAGCAGTTGTGCATTCGTCTTGAAGATGAAGCACCTATACCGATGGATGTACATATTGATGTTCGTAAAGATGGAGTATTAACAGCAGGTGATTTGACTCAATTTATGCCTCCTGAAATCGAAGTCTTAAATCCAGAATTAGTAATTGCTACAATGGATGAAGTAGCTCATCTTGTAATGGATGTGCGTATCGAACGTGGTAAAGGATATGTACCATCTACTAAGAATAAACGTGAAGATGATATGATTGGTCAAATTCCAATTGACTCGATCTTCTCGCCAATTCTAAGAGCAAAATATGAAGTCAGCGATGTCCGTGTGGGCAATGAAATGGACTTTGATAAGCTTACTTTAGAAGTTTGGACTAATGGTTCTATTACAGCAACTGATGCAATTGCTAAATCTGCAGCTATCATGATTTCCTATTTAGGAAACTTTACTCGATTAGCTCATTCTCTTGATATGATCGATGTAGGGGAAAGTGAAGTAGAATTAACAAGTGCAAATGGTCAAGAAGGTGGCGATATTGATGCTGAACCTAAAGGACCAACGACAATTCCTATTGAAGATCTTGAGTTGTCTGTTCGTGCTTTCAATTGCTTGAAACGCGCTAACATTCATACAATCGGTGACTTAACTGGTAAAACAGAAGACGAATTAGGAAAAATCCGCAATTTAGGGAAAAAATCTGTAGAAGAAATTCTAGAGAAATTACAATCTTACAATGAGGGTAATGATTCCTTAACATCTCAAAGCGAATAAGAGGAGAAAGACTAATGGCATACAGAAAATTAGGCCGCAACAGTTCCGCTCGTAAAGCGTTGTTCCGCGGTATGGTAACATCTCTCTTCGTACATGAACGCATTGAAACAACAGAAGCAAAAGCAAAAGAGCTTCGTAAATATGTTGATGAAATGATTACATTGGGCAAACGTGGCGACTTACATGCTCGTCGTCAAGTTCTTGCTTTTCTTATGAACGAAGATGCAGTTAAAAAATTATTTGATGAAATTGCTCCAAAATATGCTGAGCGCAACGGTGGTTACACTCGTGTAATTAAACTTGGCCTTCGTAAAGGCGATGCAGCTCCATTGGCTATTCTTGAGCTTGTATAATCAACAGCAATCTGGTTGTGATAGGATGAGTTCCACTCATTCTGTTGCAGCCTTTTTTGCGTTATAGGGGCTCTTTATTAAATGTGTGGGCTGTTCATATAAGAAGTTCTTAGCACTAGCTATCTAAATAGCTAGTGCTATTCTTTTTGCTTAATAGAAGTATACGAACTCTGAAACGTTCAAAATGACGCAACCCATAACTTATTCTCTTTCATACGTTAATGTTAGTATAGATTCTTTTTTAGTTCCATAAAATAGAGTATAGATCCGAAATAAAATGAATTGAATATATGAAAATAGCGACTCTGTCCCGTGGGATGGAGTCGCTGTTTTGCTCATAATATATTGTCTATGTTGCTGATTGTCAAATATTGATGTACTTATACAAGAATCATTTTAATCCGTAAATATAGAATCATTTTAATCCGTATATAGAGAATTATTTAGCGCTTAATTTATGTTGTTACTAGTATCATAGAACTGATGAATTTTTTAATATTTAGCTAAATTGTGTTTCGTCCACTTCCAAGAAGCCAAAGTATTCCATACGGAGTATCATTTCTTCGTAGAAAGCCAAAATCATGGTATATTTGTTGGATTGTTGTAAGGCTAGAGGGCTAATGGATTCTTCTGTCATAGCCTCGTAGATTTTGCACATTACATCATGTTTTGTGGTTGGTTTGCTGAGGAGTTTCATGAACTCTAAATCTTCTTCGTTAAAATCGGAGATAGGGTCATTGTAGCGATTGCCAGGGTAGATGTAGGCGTTCACACCTTCTTGTGGCATAATCTCTACG
The DNA here is from genome assembly GCF_003992005.1 of Veillonella sp. VA139. Lineage (GTDB taxonomy): Bacteria > Bacillota > Negativicutes > Veillonellales > Veillonellaceae > F0422. The sequence continues at coordinate 15,859 of NZ_RQVL01000005.1, forward strand.
AATGGGATGTATCGATCAGGGATGTAGCTTTTCTTTTCTTCAAAAATATGATGTTTAAAAGGATGATCTGCTTCCAATACGGACAGGCTGATACCACTTTGAATGATGTGTTCTACCAAGAATTGATAGAACCATGGCAAACACATGTCTGGGATTGCATGTTCCCCTGTATAGGTTACTAATGTGTTTCCTTTTAAGTAGAAATGAGGGCCTTCTTGTTGAAAAATATGTACAAGTCTTTTCATGGTGAATGGATTTGTAGAAATTGAATTTATAAAATTAGATTGTTTAGTTGTGTCTGAACTACCTTGGCAGTGAGAAATAGAGGAAGGAACTGTTGTTAATTCACGTCGGCAATCATGAATGTTAGTTATATCTGTTTGGTCTGATTCTGGAGTAGCAAACAGGGAATGAGAACTTTCACTATTGTTAGTTGTGTTAGTAGTTGCATCATCAGATATTGGCTCTCGGCTTACTAAATCATCAGATATTGGTGCTTGGTTTACTATGTCTTCCGAGATTGGCGCTCGGTTTACTAAGTCACCAGAAATCGGCAGTTTGTTTACTAAGTTATCAGATATTGGTGTTTGGTTTACTATGTCTTCCGAGATTGGCATCCGTTTCGCTAAGTCTTCAAAGATTGGTTCTAAATGCTCCGATGGAATGCGTAAGGTGAATAGGAATTGCTCCAAGCTGTGTTGGAATCCTGCATCTGTGACAGATGCTTCGGTAATGCGTTTTGGTGTAGCCCCTTTGTGGGTGAATAAGGATTTGCGGAATGCTGTGTTCAGCATGAAATCGATGTACTGTTCTCGTGCCAATGGGTCGTGTGGGGCCAGTTCTTGTAATTTAGCGCGCAATGTTTCGTCATACACATCGGGGAAAGATAAATTCAAATCGCAGTCGCAGAGGTAGGTAAACCCATGCTCTGCCATATGGTCCATGCATTGGTGAAAGTACACCGGCGTGTTCACTGGCTCTAAATGGTCATGACCGACGTAGCAATCTTGTTTTTGTAATGTTTGACGCAAGGACTGTAAAAAGGATGCTTGTTGGTTTTTTACCGAGTCGTATTCGAGCATGAGCGCCCCTAGTTTACTCGCCACTGTTTTACCGTGACGTACTTTTTCGCGATGGTTTAATGTGTCCACATCTTTGTTGGCAAACTCTAAGAGAGCGCGAACGCTGTCCATCTTATGCCAACCTGGGTAAGTGTTATAGGACATGTACAAGATACCGTTCGCCCCTAGATGTTCTTTGCAGAGGCGGAGAAAATTATCTTTTGTATCCTCGTCCACCCAAGAATAGAAGCCATGGGCAATGATGTAATCATAGGTGCCGAGGTGCTGGTGACTTTCATTCACATCGCCTTCTAACAAGTCAAGGTTAGTGATGCCCAATTGGTCGATGTAGGTCTTGCCTACGCTCACTTGGGTGGGGGCAATTTCGATGCCTGTGAAAGTAGCCTTCGGATAGAACAGGGCTTGGGAAATTAAATTACCGCCGTAGGAAGATCCGATTTCCAAAATGCGCGCTGTGCTAGCAGGGGCCGGTGAAAGACCTAATAGACGAGCGTAACTTTCAAGGAAGGGAGCAGACGCATAGGGAAAAGGCTGAGACAGATACCCTAGGTCAGCATAGATTTCTTTGGCTTGCTCTTTAGTCATTCGTGTGTTGTATTTCATATAAACTCCTTTGTTCTGTCATGTAACATTTCACTCATAGGTTGCTGTGAGTGGTGTATCTTGTACGGTAATATACCTATAAGTATATCAGATATGGATAAAATGATACACCATAGTGCTATTTTGAATTGGTTATAACTAAAAGTAGGGATTGATTGCAGGGGGAGATAGCCGATACATACTATAATTGGCATAGTATGGGGAATAAAATGTATACTCAGTGCACACATGAATATACAATAATGATAACCGATAAAAATGGTTTATGTATGTCATAACTGTTATATATAGTAAGAGCATTTATGAAGATTTCATGAAGAAAAATCCTTTTGACACCTGTATCTATAGCTGATATTATGGGCTCGGATGCACTGTGGGAGATATGGGATTAAGAAATTCCTACAGTGTTATGAAAGGCATGTAAGTAGTAGTAATTAAAAAAGGAGAAAGGCTATTATGGAACGGTTATATCAAATTGTGTCTACCACGACAAAACAGTGTTGTGGAGTAACGTCAGAGTTTGCGAAAAAGAGCGGGAAGAAAGTGGCTGTTATGGGAGCAGTTACTTTGCTCGCAAGTGGAGTAGTGAGTGCGCAGATTCAGACGGATCCTAGTACGGCAGAACGGTTATCGAAATTAGAAGATATTGTGGGAACGAAAGGAACTGCACCAACGTATAAATTAACGGATAAAGTAAAACAATTAGATACAGAAACACAAGCATTATCTAGCAAAGTAGATACATTGACAGCAAATAGCAAGGCTGCAGAGCAAAAAGAACAACTTCAAGACAAATGGATCGCTGATAATAAAGATAAATCGATACAAAATAAAGCAGATATTGATGACCTAAAACCAAAAGTAGAAGCAAATACCAATAAGCTAGGAATGTTAGAAAATAAAATCGATGGAGTTAGAGAAGCCGCAGTTGCAGAAGCTGGTAATAAAGCTGATGAAAAAATAGCTACTGCCAAAAATGAGTTAACAGCTAAAATCGATGCGGCAAAACAAGAAGCAACGCAAGCAGCTGCTACGGCTAAAACAGATGCTATTACAGCGGCAGGAAAGCAAGCTGATCAAAAAATTACGGAAGCTAAGGCTGATATTACTAAAGAGATAAACAAATCAAAAACAGAAGCCATCGCTGAGGCAGGTACACAGGCAGATACGAAGATTGCCAAAGCAAAGGCTGACATTGCTAATGATATTGCAGCAGCCAAAACGGAAGCTATTGGAGCAGCTGGTAAGGAGACGGATGCGAAGATTACAGCCACAAAGACGGAATTTAATGGAAAATTAAAGGATTTAAGTGACAAAACCGTTAAGATTGAGCAACATAATAAAGATATTGCTCAGCTGAAAGCGGTTGAACAAGCCCATGAAGTGCGTATTGCCAATGTAGAAAAAGATGTGAAACAAGTCGGTGCCAGTGCAGCAGCATTAGCGGCATTGAAAGTATTGCCATTTCATGGTGGGCAACGAACACAAGTCATGGCAGGTGTTGGCACCTATCGTGGGCAAACTGCGATGGCCTTAGGGGTAGCACATTATGCGAACCAACATCTGATGTACCATGGTGGTATTAGCTTTGGTGGGACGCATGGGACTATGGCTAATGCGGGTGTGACAATCGGCTTTGGTAGTGGCGAAACCACAACATCAGAATCATCGAAAGTAGCTGCATTGCAAAGTGTAGTAGCTCGATTAACAGCTGAAAATGAACAAGTGAAAGCAGCATTGCACGATATTTATGTAAAATTACAAGCTAAATAAGTCGAATATAGTATCCATACAATGGGTTCCTTTCCTTTTTGTATACAAACTAGATCTATAAGCAGAAATACATGTTAGGTATACTCCACGGTGTATCCTAGCATGTATTTTTGCTCTAGCATACATCTATAGAGCAAAGAGTTTATATTACTAGCGATGAAATTGTATGGAGTGATTTACATAATTATGATATATCTTTGACAAAAGGCTGGGATTAGTCTACCAACTCATTTTGTCCTATAACCCAACTATGACAGTTATAAAAATATTTTCCTTCCTAATGACATATTTTGTCATTCCTCTTCGATATACTGAAAGCATCAATAGTTTTATAGTATGTTGTAAAGACAGAAAGAGGTATGAACATGAATTGGAAAGACAAATGGAAAGATGCATGGAACGAATTAGGGGACATGAGTTTGCGGGAACTGTTCACTTTCACGAAGAAGGAAAAGTGGATTTGTGCTATTTTTGGAGTTGTTTTTACGGTAGGTATGCTGTTTAGTATGCGAGGCGTTGAAACGATAACATCGCCTCCAGGCTGGATTGTAGGGTATGTTCATAGAGGAGGGACTGTTCCTGATTATGTGAGCTATGTACCACAACAGACCTTTGAGGACAAAGGGGATGTACAGGTGGTGAATGGTCATCATTTGCAAATGCGCCATCTCCTATGGTACTTTTGGTGGGTAAAAGAAAATAATGATTTTACCATTACCTTTGATAAGCACGCACGGAAGGCAGAGTACTATGATCACCGTACAGAGCAGACCTATACATTATCCTTTGATACCAATGAAGGTACTGATTCTGAGGTGAATGAGAAGTTGAATATGATCAATGATGCATCAGAGGAATTTTTTAAAAAGCCTTTCATCAAAGTAAATCGTATCCAACGTATCCGAGAAGACTATTTATTTAAACAGCAATCTGATACATCGTTGATAGAACCAGTAAAAGGGCCTTTGTTTACACGAGGTGCTGTGAAAAAAAGTGTGTAATGGTCGCAGCTAATTTTGAGACCCGATTAGCTGTTGTAGATGTGGTATAATTGTAATAAAGTATGATGTAGCAATTGATGATGAGGTGTCATATGAAATATACTAAGGAGCCTTTACAATTAGATAATCCTTTGGAGTTTTGGCTAAATTTCGAGGGCGAGGAACGGGTCTTTTGGGTGGACCGTCAAAGTGATCGTGTGGTGGTAGGTGCCAAACGATTGGCGGTGGTGAAAGACGATGTTGATCGGGAACAATATGCGTATGTATTTTATGGGGGAACCTTCTTTCCAACTGTGAAAGACGAAAAATGGCGCAATATGGGCCATGAAATGGTGGCTTTCACCCATTACTATATCGTAGAAAATGGGGAGTCCTTTTACCTGCATGCGGGGGAGGGTGTAGATATACAGCGCCATAGGATTGAGCGCGTGGACCATACGTTCACGGAAACCAGTGACGATAAACAAGATTGGGATACCTTGATGGATGCCATTTTGACGAATATTCACGCAGGGCGCATGACGAAGGTGGTTTCCTCGCGTGAGGTAGAGTTTACCAGTCCTACAACGTTTGATGTGGTGAGCATATTGGACCGTTTGGTGGAGAACAACCCGAATTGCTTTATTTTTGGGTATGAGAAAGAGGGGCGCACCTTTGTGGGGGCATCCCCTGAAATTCTCGTGCGCCATCGGGGGGATGAAATTCTAAGCTATGCCTTGGCAGGAACGGCACCGAAGTTTGGCCCTAAAGCGTGGACGAAAGAGCGATTCCTAAATGACCATAAAAATCGGGTGGAACACAATATTGTGCGAGATCGTATTGTGCATACGATGCGACAAGTGACGGAGGATGTGACCGTAGGAGAGACGGGGATTATGGAGCTTTCACGGTTATACCATTTGCGGACCATCATCACCGCCAAGGATAGCACGAAATCTCTCATCGAATGGGGCCAATTATTGCACCCAACACCAGCATTAGGGGGAGAGCCGCGAGAACTGGCCATGGATTTACTGGCGAAGTATGAAGCCCATGAGCGTGGCATGTATGCGGCGCCGTTCGGATTTATGAAAGATATGGGGGATGGCATTCTAGTGGTTGCTATTCGGTCTGCCCTTATCATGGGAAATATCCTCTATGCCTATGCAGGATGTGGCATTGTGAGCGAATCCAATAGCGATGAAGAGTACGAAGAAACGATTAATAAAATGGGTACTATATTGGATGCGTTATAGGATGAAAAGGAATGTTGAGTGATCAGCATTCCTTTTTTGCGTTTCAGAACTCCTAAACAATGGTATAATACTAGTAGATAGTCACTAGTAACGATAAGGTAATACCACAGATTGGTATGGGAGATACGATATGAATGAATATATAGCAAGTTTGGTGGATGAGTTGCACCAATTAGGGGTGCGCCATGCAGTGTTCAGCCCTGGTTCACGGTCCACTACATTAGCCATGCTTTTTCAAAGTCATGGGGGCTTTCACACGTATATGAATATTGATGAGCGGTCTGCTGGGTTTATGGCGTTGGGCATTGCCAAAGCGCAGGGCGAGCCTGCCGTATTGGTGTGCACATCGGGGTCTGCGTTGACCCATTATGGTCCTGCTGTGGTGGAAGCAAAGCACAGCGGCGTACCTATGATTATTTTGTCTGCGGACCGTCCGTACACCTTGCAACAGGTGGGGGCACCGCAGACCATTGACCAACAGAAATATTTTGGCACCGCCGTGAACTATTATGAGGAACTGTCTGTGCCTAGTGAAAGTCACTATTACACATACCCTCGTCAAGTAGCACGCCGTGCCTATTTGAAAGCGAATGATCACAAACTGGGACCGGTACACATCAATGTGCCATTGTTTGAGCCCTTGGTGCCCCATCGTGAGGAAGAGTATTTTAAACAAGGTCGAAGTGCGAAACCGTTCCGACTGGTGAAACATCAGGAGATTGCATCCTTGGGAACATTGCTAAATGCAAAACGTGTGCTCATCTTGGGTGGTCCTACTGTGATGAATCCGAAAGCAGTGGTGGACTTCGCAGACCGGATTGGCGCCGTTGTCATAGGGGATCCTTTGTCCAATTTGCGCCAATACGAGAGCGTTATCAGTACCTATGATGCATTCTTGGCTCATCATGAACGATGGGAAATATTGCGACCAGATGTGGTCATCCAATTGGGGCAAATTCCTGTGTCAAAGCGGATTCAACAATGGATGGCGACTTTGACGGATATCGATTATATGACTGTTAGCCCTAATGCAGATGTGGTGAATCCTAGTTTGACGACTACCATACATGTGATGGCGAGTGTAGAGGTATTCTTATCGGAGCTCTATCGTGGCTTGTTTGCTGTATTGGGTCTAGGTAGTAGAATCGGAGATACAGTGCAGGAATCGCTAGATAAGCGTGATGCGGAAGACGATGGATTAAGCACTGTCGGCTATGAATTAGGATTGCAACAAGAAAATATAGATATAGATAAAAAACATAGAGAAGAGGACGGTAAAGGTGTATCTGCTTACCATACTATAGCTAATACAGAGTATGTGAGAGTGTGGCAACAAATCGAATCCAACAGCCGTCAACAGTTGGACAAGGTACAACATGAACCAACTCTATTTGAGGGCCGTACGATCCACATGTTACAACAAATGATGCCTGATGAAGGCCAAATTCTTGTGGCGAACAGCATGTCTATTCGTGATATGGATTATTTTTGGGCTTCTGGGCGTTCCCAAGCTATGGTGTATGGCAATCGTGGCACCAATGGTATTGATGGGACTGTGTCTACGGCCTTAGGGCTTAGCACGAATGGCAAACCTACCGTCATGGTTACAGGGGATTTAAGTTTCTTTCACGATTTGAACGGTCTAGCCATTGGCAAGACACATGGTATGAATTTGACCATCATTTTACATAACAATGATGGCGGCGGTATTTTTCAATACTTGCCACAAAAAGGAACGGATGACTTCGATTACCTCTTCAACACACCGCAAGGTATTGATTACAGCGGTTTAGCAATCATGTACGGCTTAGACTATGTAAAAGTCACCACCAATGCAGAGCTAGACTCAGCTATGAAACAGTACATCGGTACAGAGGGGGTTCATATTATCGAAGTGCCTACCTCTAAAGAAATTAGCCGTGAACTGCACAAGGTGTATCGGGTGCAATAATATGAAGTCAATGATTCAAGATATACGAACCTTAGATATGCAACGCATGCAGATTAACATAGGGGAGTACCACTATGGGGTGAGCGTAATAGGTACAGGAAAACCGCTGGTTTGTTTCCATGGATTTTCCGAATCTGGGTCTACCTGGGATGGTCTTGAGGTACCAGATTATCGACTGATACGCATTGATAGTATGGGCCATGGTAGGTCGGCTCGACCTATGGAAGTAAAACCTTACACATTGCCTCAGATGCTTAGCGATTTGCATACGGTTATCTACGCCGTAGCTGGTGAAAGATACGGCCTTCTAGGCTACTCCATGGGGGCGAGGATGGCTTTATTATATGCATTGGAGTATGCAGAAGAAGTGACGCACCTAGTCTTGGAAAGTGGGTCGGTAGGCATAGAAGAGGAAGGGGAACGACAAGCGAGGTATGTAGCGGATCGTGCTTTGGCTGAACGGATTCGGGCACGTGATATTACTTGGTTTAGTGAGACTTGGGCGAAACTAGATATCTTCAAGACCCAACAAAGTTTACCTCTGAAGGTACAACAGCAGATTCAAGGACGGCGCGTACTCAATAGTCCTCATGCGTTGGCTTTCACATTGGAAGGAAGCGGACAGGGGACTATGCCTTACGTAGGTCATCGTTTGTGGGAATTAACCATGCCTGTTTGTTATATTAGCGGAGAATTAGATACGAAATATACAACTATTGGGGCTAGGTATTTTGGTGATGTCCATCGCATCGTGCCACAGGTGGGGCATAATGTACATGTGGAAGCACCAACGGCATATCAGCACATGTTGGAAGAATTTTTGTGTACCCATGACTGATAGAGGATACTACCGTGACAGACTTGTATCCTCCTGTGTATTAGGGACATAGATGGACTGTGTTATGAAGTGAACTAGGTATATAGTGCTAGTTATCAGGATAGAAATGAGAGGCGCCTATGATTACAAATATTACCTTGTACCATGTGCAACTGCCGATGAAGTTTACTTTCAAAACTGCGAAGGGCGAGGTGAAGGTGCGAGACACCATCGTGATTCGTCTAGAAGATGACAAGGGTCATGTAGGCTACGGGGAATGCGTGGCCTTTGTAGACCCTTTTTATACGGCGGAAACCGTCGGGTCCTGTTGGCGTGCGTTGAAAGAACGATATTTGCCCACCTTGTTAGGGGCGCAGGTAGATCCGAATGTGGTGGCATCTTGGGCGCAAGACGGATGCCCTATGACGGTGGCAGCCGTGGAAAACGCTCTGTTTCACGTGAAATGCGCGAGCCTAGGCGTGAATACTGTAGAATATGTGATGGGTCAGCCCTTGGGAACACGAATCCCTATGGGGGTCGTCATTGGGGACATTCCTTTAGACCAAGTGGTACCCGCTGTAAAAGCCTATGTGGACCTAGGTTGCGAGCGTATGAAACTGAAAGTATCCCCTAAGGATGGTCATGAGCGTGTGGCATTAGTGCGGAGTGCCTTTCCAGACCTTACGTTGGCAGTGGATGGCAACCAAAGTTATACCTATGATGACTTAGAGAGTGTACGGGCTTATGATGCGTTTCATTTGGCCTGCCTAGAAGAGCCCTTTCAGATGGTGAACTTACAGGAGTACTCCCAATGGAAACAGAGTCTAGGCACGAAGTGGAACATAGAAACAAAGATTTGCTTGGACGAATCCGTACTCTCCTTCGAAGACTTGGTCTATGCTCACACGCATGGATTACTCGATGTATTGAATGTGAAAGTAGGTCGTTTAGGGGGCTTACGGATGGCAAAGCAAGCCATTGAGTATTGCCGTACTCATGGGATTGGGTATTGGATTGGATCCATGGTGGAATCCAGTATTTCCAAGTTGTTACATGTGCAACTAGCTGCCTTGGGTGATGCCTATATGGCAGGGGATTTGTCGGACTCCTTGCGATACTTTCACCAAGATTTAACAGACCCCGGGTTAACTTTCACAGATGGGTATATGACAGTGCCGAATGGAATAGGTCTAGGGGCGACGGTACAAGAAACGTTGCTAGAACACTATAGTATAGCCAAGGAAACATGGACATACAGTATGAGATAAGACATATACAATGGGGGCACGGTAGATATAATGGCATAGGACTGGGTGCATAGTGAGGTGTGACAGTGCGAAATTGCGTGCACGGAACATTGTAATGGTTCGAGCGAGAACATTTGATGTATATGTGTGTTGGTAGGCTAATCTAGGACTAGTAGTTATTATACAAGTATGACAACTCGTGGTACTATATATGGGGACCCTTTTAGAAGGGGAAGCAAGACGATAGGAGGTTATGATGAACGAATATATAGAATTGTTAAAGCGAGAGGTGAAACCCGCATTTGGTTGTACGGAACCAATTGCGTTGGCCTTTGCAGCGGCGAAAGCGGCAGAATTATTAGGCGTTCGACCAGATCATATTCACGGTCGTTTAAGTGGTAATATTATTAAAAATGCGAAAAGCGTCACCATTCCTAATTCAGAAGGTCGCACAGGCATTTACTATAGCCTCATTTTAGGAACCTTAGTGGGTACGGCAGCAAAAGAGCTGGAAGTGTTAGAAGACCTTACCCATGAACAAGTGGTCGAAGCAGACCGTCTATTTGAAGCGGATTACTGTGATATTGAACTAGCAGAAGGAGTAGAAAACTTATTTATCGAAGTTAGTGCCGTCGCTGGTGAACATACATCTAAGGTTATTGTTCAAAATACACATACTACGATTTCTTATGCAGAAAAAGATGGGGAAGTGCTCATTGCTCTATCTGCGGAAGACGTGGCAAAACATTCCATGGAATTGTGCTTTGACTCTTGCTATGAATTTGCTAGTACTGTAGATGCGAAAGAGTTGGAAGATATTTTAGGACCACAATTAGATTTGAATATGGCCATTGCCGAAGAAGGTATGAAAAATAATTATGGATCTAACATTGGTAAATTGATTATTTCCAATTCTTCATCCATTGCAGATAAAGCTCGTGCCTATGCAGCAGCTGGTTCTGATGCACGGATGGACGGTTGTTCCATGCCTGTTATGATTAACTGCGGTAGTGGCAATCAAGGGATTACCCTTTCCGTACCCATCATGATGTATGCTAAAGAATACGGTATCGATCGTGACCATACGTTGCGCTCTTTAGCCTTAGCCAATGTGTTAGCCTTATACATCAAACAATATATTGGTCGTTTGAGTGCGTACTGCGGCGTAGTGAGTGCTGCCTCTGCTACGGCCGCTGGTGTAGCATTCTTGCTCAATGAATCCAAGGAAGTGGTTTGGGAAACATTATCAAATGCATTGGCAGGCACATCTGGTGTGGTTTGTGATGGAGCAAAAGCGTCCTGTGCGATGAAAATTGGTATGTCCCTTGGTAATTCCTTGTTAGCCTATACACAGGCAAGGACAGATAATAGTTTTAAAGCGGGCCAAGGTATTGTAAAAGAAGATATTGACAAGACCGTACAAACGGTGGCAACCATTGCTCGTGAAGGGATGAAACAAACCGATGTTGTCATTTTAGAAACTATGCTAGAAAAGTAATCTATGCATTATTGGTATAGAGAATGAGAACAATTATATATTGATTTTTCTAAAAGTATAGTGTATGATAGATACATAGATTAATTCTATAGTCACATACCTAGTATGTGCTATGCGTAATTTGTAATGTTAAAGGAGATATTAGAATGGCAATCATCGGTAAACAACTACCAGCTTTTGAATTAGATGCATTCCGTAAACCAGAAATCATTAAAGTTAGCAATAAAGATATCGAAGGTAAATGGAGCGTGTTTGTATTCTATCCAGCAGACTTCACATTTGTATGTCCAACAGAATTGGCAGACTTACAAGATCAATATGCACAATTGAAAGACTTGGGCGTAGAAGTATTCTCCGTATCTGTTGACTCTGCATTTGTTCACAAAGCATGGTCCGATGCATCTCCTACTATCAATAAAATCGAATACACTATGATATCCGATATTAAGCATGAATTAGCTGATTTCTTCGGTACATTCTGTGAAGAAGCTGGTCAAGCGTATCGTGGTTCTTTCGTAGTCGATCCAGATGGCATCATTCGTGCCGCAGAAATTTGCGACATGGGCGTTGGTCGATCCGCGGCTGAGTTAGTACGTAAAGTACAAGCTTGTCAATTTGTTGCGAAACATGGTGAAGTGTGCCCAGCTAAATGGACTCCTGGTGAAAAGACATTGAATCCAGCTGATCTTGGCTTAGTTGGCAAAATCTAAAGTAAATAAACATCTAATTTATTCATGGTTTAAGTCTCCTCTCCCTCTCTCGAATCTTAAACCACCTCATTAAATTAGTATGTTGACGATAATTGTAAACTTTCCTAAGAACACATCTTAGATCCTTTACTTCCCATAAAGACGACAAGGCTATGCTTTGTCGTCTTTATCTTTCTAAAAACATATAGTAGTATACCTAAAAAGTATACTTTTAGTATTTTAAAGTATTAGATTTACTTTGAAATTTTGTATATAATAAGAGTGTAAGGTTACAGCTAGAACACATATAGGAGAATGAGAATGTTAGAAGTTACATACGAACGATTGGCGGCAATTTTTAAAGCTTTAAGTGATGAAACAAGATTACGAATTGTAGATATGTTGTCCTGTAATGAACTATGTGCTTGTGATATTTTGGCTAGCTTTGAGTTATCTCAATCTACCCTTAGTTATCATATGAAAATTTTAATTGATGCAGGTATTGTGAATTCTGTGCGCAGTGGATTGTGGACTCGCTATTCTATTAATGAAGAAGCGTTTGATGAATTTGTTAAATTCTTACCTGAATTATATAAAACAAAAGATGAGTGTATTTGTGCACAAATCAAATACTGCCGTATTGAAGATGCTCCTCAAGCGGTGGCAGAATAATATGAAACGTTGGATTATGCATGTAGACATGGATGCTTTCTTTGCATCTGTAGAACAACATGATCGTCCAGAACTACAAGGTCACCCAGTTATCGTGGGTGGCCTTTCTTCACGTGGTGTAGTGTCTACGTGCAGTTATGAAGCTCGGACATTTGGCGTGCGTTCTGCTATGCCCATTGGGAAGGCTAGACAATTATGTCCAGATGGTATCTATCTATTGCCAAGAATGGAGCGGTATCATGAAGTTTCTGAACAAATTCATGACGTGTTGCATCGGTTTAGTCCCTATTTAGAACCCATTTCTTTGGATGAGGCTTTTTTAGATATTTCAGGGCTAGGAAAACTCTATCATTCCCCTATGGCAGTGGGGCGTGCCGTGAAAGAACAAATTAAGGATCTAACGGGGTTGGTCGCATCTGTGGGCATTGGACCGAATAAGTTTCTAGCCAAACTAGCATCAGATTTACAAAAGCCAGATGGGTTATATATTATCCCCCATGGACAAGAGGTAGATCATATTAAACACTTACCTGTACGTAGATTGTGGGGCGTAGGGGCTCATATGGAGCAAGTGTTACAAAGAGGTGGCTTTCATCGGATTCAAGATATTGCGCAGTTAGATTCGTATCATGAGTTAGAACCTTATTGCGGTCATCAAAGTGAGCGGATCTATTTATTATCCAAAGGCATTGATGATCGTCCTATTGAGTGGAATCGTGAGTTGCAATCCGTAGGCAATGAATTGACCTATGAAAGGGACTTAATGGACCCAGAGGAAATCGACAACGAATGGCGCTATTTTGCGCATCATGTGGCTAAGCGGTTGCGACAAAAAGGTCTGAAAGGTCATACCATAGCCATCAAAGTACGGTTGCCAGATTTTACTACGAAGACACGGCAAAAACGATTATCCTATCAGACAGATAGAGAAACTGTATTGTATGAGACGGCCTGTGTATTATATAATAAACTTAATGTACAGGGGCCGTTCCGCTTATTGGGGATTACGGTTAGTGGCTTTCACCAAGAGGTGGAGCAAGAGTCGCTCTTTCAGCGTGAAGAAACAGAGCCAGATCGGTTAGCACAAGTGCTAGATACTTTGGAAGAACGGTTTGGAGAAGATATTGTTACCACGGGAGCTATGTGGAAACGAAAATGGAAGGATGATACCACATCGTCCTAGGAGGATAGTATGCAACAATATATATTGGACCAGGAACAGATTGAAACATTGTTACAAGGCTTGCAGACAGCGTATAGTCATTGCAAAGAAATACAACAGCAATATGTGGCGAATTTAGAGGCGCACCATATGGAGTCCCCTGAAATGGCTATGGAAGTGGTAGAAGACTTAGAAAACTTTGCGCATATGTTGGCTCTATTGGGAAAACAATGGGAAGAACTACGTGGGCTCCAACATATGGTAACAGAGCACTATCTGTATGATATGATCTCTTCCTTAGAAGAGACACCAACCGTAGAAACTGTGGCGGATGAAGGTGTGGAAGGCTATGATGTAGGGGTTGCATTAGGAGTAGACTTTGTGATGGCTGATCGTTGGCAAGGGGAAGTAGCTGCAAAGACAGCAGAACCGAAACCAGCATCGAGTTCTTTTATGGATTTATTCAGTAATACTAGTGAAACGAAGCGTATCAAAGAGTATGACTATGAGGATTGGGACTTTTCCGATGATAGTGAGGATTCTACTGAAGAAGAGGATACTTCTATAGACTTAACAAAACAAACTCATACAGAGTCTAATTTGTATGATACCTTTGAGATGGGAAAACCTAAAAAAGAACATAAAAAACGTTGTAAACATTGCACAGAACATTCTCCCATCCCAGAAGAACGAGAAAAATGTTGCATTGTGAAACAAGAAAAAAAGAAAAAAAAGGAAAAAAGCAAAGATAAGAAAAAATCTAACAAAGAGATTCCTTCTGTAGACAAATGGGCGAAAAAGTTATCCAAATGGGAACGCTATGCAGAAGAGCATGGCGATGCGTGGACAGAAAAAGTCTTGCAAAAAGTAGCCAAAAAGGCGGAGAAAAAAGCGGAAAAGCGGGGCATGAAAGCGCTCTTTAAGAAGCATAAGTTAGATCGATTTGCGAAGCTAACTAAGGAGGACTAAGGTATGGATGTAGTAAGTATATTAGGATTTATCTTGTTAGGTATTGCCGTAGCTACCTTGGGAACGATCATTGGTGCTGGTGGTGGTATTATCTTTGTGCCTGTATTTTTATATTTCTTTCCAGAGTGGACGCCAGCCATGGTGGTAGGTACATCCTTGTTTACGGTAACCTGTAATGCCATTTCGGGTACTATTGCCTATGTGAAGCAGAAAAAAATTCTCTATAGTGCAGCCATTTTGTTTAGTATTGCTACCTTCCCTGGATCTATCGTTGGCGCTTATGTGGCGGAATATTTTGATGGTAATGGATTCCGATTCTGGTTTGGCTCCTTCTTGCTCATCATGTCTGGCTTTATTGGCTACAAAAACATGCGAAAAGGGGAGCGCAAAGAAGAGTCCTTGCAATTAGAAGAGTTGACCTATAATAAAGTGGTAGGTGTCCTCGTTAGTGTAGTAGTAGGTTTCTTGTCTAGTTTGTTTGGCATTGGTGGTGGATTAATCCATGTACCAGCATTAATTTATATGATGGGGTTCCCTACCCATATGGCAACAGCTACAAGCCATTTTATTTTAGCTACCTCCACATCTGTTGGTACGCTGACTCACTTTTTGAGTGGACATATTCATTTTGAAGTGGCTATCCCTTGCGGTATTGGTGCCTTACTAGGTGGTCAATTAGGAGCCTATATTGCAAAACGCTTGCGTGCAAAAACAATTTTGATTGGCTTATCTATTGGGGTTGGTATCTTAGCCTTGCGTTTGATTTACACATCCCACGTATTGTTCTAAAACATAGAGAATAGATTCAATGGAGAGGATACTATGGGAAAGAGAAAGAAACGGAAACAACATGAATCACAACCACAGCCAACGATTACGACAGCCCGTTTGACCACTATGATGAAATGGATGTTGTGTATTAATCATTTGGCTTTGTGCTGGTTCTTTAATGGTCGTGCTGACACGAGTTTACTAGCCGCCAATATGTTGGGTGGCGTTGCCCTTTGTGGGATTTACTGGATACGTTTTAAGAAAGACATGTTTACCGATGCAGAGGTAGAACGTGGCATGCGCTATGTATTGTCCTATATTCTGATGACCATGACAGCTTTCTTTTACACATTGGCCATGTATCGTTCGGGGGAATTAACGGATACTATGTATCTGATTATCACCGGGGCTAGTTTCTTTGTGTGGTTCTGTTTGTATAGCGCTACACAGGGGCTCATTAAGAAACGTGAATAATATATACTATAAGTTCTCGTTACCCTAAGGTAGCGGGAACTTTTTGGATAACATCCTGAATATGACTAACACGATACAACTAGAGAACTAGACAAGAGACCCCCTGCTGGGGGTTCTTTTAATATATAAGGCATACCTTTGAAAGGTGATAGTAACCGTATATTGTAAAATTTCATTGCCAGGTGGTACAATACAAATACTAGATGAGGGATTGAGAAAGGGGCGATAGAGGATGAATCGATTTTTACGACGAGGACAATTACAAACCATAGAATCACAGAAGGATCCATCCGTGGTAGAAGACATGAATACGCTGGTGAGTGAAGTGAGTTCGGATGAGTTTTTGGACATGGTACAACAAGAGGGGTCGCCAAAGGATTTGAACCGAGCTATGGATATGGTGGAGATGGAAGAGTCAGAAGAAAATCGTGTACCTGTGGATCCCTATGAATCAATGACGATTCGAGATTATAGCCAATTGGATGTATTGCCAGAGAACTCTGATGAAGGGTATGGTTTTTCTAGTGCGAATGAAACAGAACAGGATCGATTTTTCCATAACAACTACAATGATATTATGGAAGATGAGTTAGAATATGACGAGCACGAGGCTGATAGTTCTTATGATTACGATTCTGGAGATAGTTTTGATTTCGACTTTGACGTTGATTTCGACTTGTTTGATAACTTTGATGATGATTAAGGAATGAATGATGATGAAGCCCATACATACAAGGACATCAGTATGTCCCTACGATTGCCCAGATGCCTGTGGATTGACCTTGACCGTTGAGGGAGACCGTTTGCAACAGGTGCGAGGCATGAAAACGCACAGTTTCACGAGAGGAACTTTGTGTCAAAAAATGCAATATTACGAACGAACTGTCCACCACAGTGGACGTTTAACAACTCCTTTGCGCCGTACAGGCCCTAAAGGAAGTGGACAGTTTACACCCATCACATGGGATGAGGCACTACAAGAAATTGCTAAGAAGTTTCAATATTGTATTGATACGTACGGCTCTGAAAGTATTATGCCCTATTCCTATGCAGGGACCATGGGAATCTTACAAAAAAGTGCAGGGGATCCACTCTTTGCCATATTAGGCGCTACCCGCCAAGACAAGGGCATTTGTTCCCCTGCCAAACGCTATGGCTGGGTTAGCCTTATGGGGAATACTTTGGGGAATCGTCCACAAGATATACAACACAGTGATTGCGTAGTGTTGTGGAGCCTCAATGCAGTGGCTACGGACGTACATGTTCTACATGATGTGACCATAGCTCGCCAACGAGGTGCCAAGCTTTGGGTAATTGATACGTACTATACAGAGACAACGAAATTAGCAGATGAAGTCATTATCATACGACCAGGTACAGATGGCGCCTTTGCGTTGGGTGTGGCTCATGTGTTAGCAGAAGAAGGCTTGGTGAATACAGAGTTTATTCATCAGTATGTACAAGGCTATGAGGGATTCCGTGATTCTATTATTTCGCAGTATCCACTATCGAAAGTGGCGCAGATCACAGGCGTACCAGAGGAGCGTATTATTGAGTTTGCTCGTGCCTATGGACAAGCAGTAGCACCTTTTATTCGCTTAGGTAGTGGACTTTCACGATATGGAAACGGAGCGAATACGGTGCGATGTGTGGTGGCATTGCCTGCCTTAGTGGGGGCGTATTTGCACAAAGGGGGCGGACTCTTATCCAGCGCCTCAGGCAGTACATTTGTAGGGGGACAACGTGTTAGCTGGGAGCGCTTTCAGGTAAAAGAAACACGGCTGAACCCAATGATTCATTTAGGGCCCATGTTAACAGAGGCCGACAATCCACCGATTAAAGCCCTCTATGTATATTCCAGCAACCCTGCAGTGACCTCGCCGGACCAAATGGTGGTGTGCAAAGGATTGGCACGAGAAGACCTGTTCACGGTGGTACACGAACGATTTATGACGGATACGGCGAAATATGCAGATATTGTGCTCCCTGCAACGACGTCCGTAGAGCATAATGATATCTATAATTCCTATGGACATTACACTATCGGTTGTGGATACCAAGCCATACCTCCGGTAGGTGAAAGCCGATCTAACTGGAATACCATTTGTAGTATTGCTGGAGTGATGGGCATCGACAACCCTGTGTTTGCTATGTCGGAACTAGAGATGATTGAAGATATTGTGCGACATGCTCCAATTGCAACGGAAGTGCAAGACAGAATCTTATCGGGGGAATTGGTAGAGATGGATTTATCAGATACATATAAACTAGAGTACGGTACACCATCTGGTAAGATTGAATTATATAATCCACTAGAGCGTGAGCCCTATCCTGTATATCATGAAGCTTATGGAGATACAGGGGAGTTCTTCCTCATCAATGGGGCTGATCCACGCATACTAGACTCGTCCTTTTGTGAGAACCAAGAGGATACACCAAAGATGGTCGCTCGTATGCATCCAGAGGATGCGAACCGCAAAGGGGTATTACACAGTGAATTTGTGCGTTTGTCTAATGAGCGTGGTTCTTTACGGATTGCCTTAGTCATTGACGATACAGTACCACAGGGGACCATTGTGAGTAGTGGTGTGTGGTGGCAATCTCAATCCCATGATTCAGAGCATACAATCAATGTATTAACTGCCTCACGACCTACCGATTATGGTTGGGGCAGCACCTTTTATGATGTGAAAGTAAATGTGGAATCCTGTGACTAAAAAAGAGTGATGCTTGGGTTATAGTTAATAGATATAGTGTATCTATCAATGATAGGTCGAGCATATATGCATAATTAGCATAGAAAAAGCCATTTTCTACAAAGAAAATGGCTTTTTATTTTATCTATAATTAGATATAATAACAAAATAAGCATAAAAAGTGTTTTTATACAGTGTATATTTGTTATTATAGGATGTATTTGAAAGGAGGAAGTATGTCAGATCATACTCAACTATCGGGGCGAGCCTATATCGCTATAGGACTTATGCTCTTCGCTTTATTCTTTGGGGCAGGTAACTTAATCTTCCCTGCTACTTTAGGTCAACATGCAGGTACCAATGTGTGGTGGGCCATCTTAGGGTTTATCGTAACTGGTGTAGGTTTACCATTATTAGGGGTTATGGCCATGGGATACTCCGGCAGCCGCAACGTACAAAGTTTGGCAAGCCGCGTGCATCCAGTATTTGGGGTTTTATTTACATTGGCGTTATACTTATCCATTGGCCCGGCCTTTGCTATCCCTCGTACGGGCACAGTATCTTATGAAATTGCAGTGAAACCATTCTTAGGCGGCGCTGCCTCAGATACATCATTATCCTTGTTCCTTGTAGGGTTCTTCGTAGTCACATTGTGGCTCTCCATTAATCCCCAAAAATTGGTGAATCGCATTGGTAAAATCTTAACACCAGCCTTGCTAGTGACAATCGTGGTGTTAATTATTAAATCCTTGATTACCCCATTAGGTGGCTACGGCACACCGACAGAGGCGTACGCAACTAGTGGTACTGCATTCCTGCAAGGTTTCCTAGATGGATATAACACATTAGATGCCTTGGCATCCTTCGTGTTTGGCATTTTGGTTATCGAATTTGTCACACTTTCAGGGGCACAAACACGTGATGAAATAACACGAGCTACGATGAAAGCGGGTTTAATCGCCGTAGGTTGTTTAGGTGTGGTGTACATCTTCATTGCTAGCCTGGGCGCTACCAGCGTAGAACAGTTAGGCATTTTGGAAACAGGCGCACCAGTATTAGCGGAATCTGCTCGTTTGTTATTCGGCGATTTAGGGGCTATGATCTTGGCAGTCATCGTATTATTAGCGTGCTTGACGACGAGTATCGGACTTGTTACCTCTTGTGCGCAGTATTTTAGCTCACAGTTTGGTGGCTTATCCTATAAAGCCTATGCAGTGCTATTCGTGTTGATTTCTTTCGGCGTAGGCATGTTTGGATTGAAAACCATCATTACCGCAGCCATTCCTGTGTTGATGTTCCTCTATCCATTATCCATCGCATTGATTGTGTTGGCATTCTTACATCCCTTGTTCAACGGTCGCCAATGCGTATATGCTTGGACAGTAGGGGCAACGTTTATCACAGCCCTTGTATCTGGCTTAGAAACAGCCAGCGTAGACTTAGGTAGCGTAGGACAATTCTTCGCTACACAAGTGCCAATGCACGGCATCGGAATGGATTGGATTGTATTCGGCGGCGTAGGATTCGTGATTGGAATGATCCATCGGGCGTTGGTGAAAGCTAACTAAGAGTATTTTATATAATAAGGAAACACAAAAAGCTACACAGTAGAATGTATCTACGTGTAGCTTTTATGTATATAACCTTATAGGCATTCTTATTCCAAATCATCGAAGTCGAAAGCCGCTGCTTTTGTATAGTTTGTCACTTTTGCCTCGAAGAAGTCAGTTTTCGTACTGTTCAAGTTGGAGAAACTTTCAATCCAAGCCATAGGATTTTCTTTGATGTCTGGATATAACGGTTGCAAGCCGATGGAATCAGCACGTTGGTTTGCTAAGTATTTGATATAGCGTTCGATCAATGTGTTGTTGATGCCAAGGATTTTGTCATCAGTGATGTATTGACCCCAAGCGATTTCATTTTCTGTACCTTCACGGAGCATTTGTGTCAATTCAGCCTCTAGTTCAGCAGTGAAGAGTTCAGGACGTTCGATGCGAAGTTCACGGATGATGTTTTGGAACAACACTAGGTGAGTTACTTCGTCACGATTGATGTATTTAAAGATCGTGGAAGTTGCGGTCATTTTACCTTGGCGAGCCAATGTGTAGAAGAAGCTAAATCCGGAGTAGAAATAGATGCCTTCTAAAATATAGTTTGCCATGATCGTGCGAATCAAATTGTGTTCCGATGGCTCATCGCTAAAACGTTGGTAAATGTCAGCGATGAAGCGGTTACGAGCTAGTAAATGTTCATCTGTACGCCACTCATCATAAATGCGGTCACGAGTAATTGGATTTGTTACCGTATCCAAAATGTAAGAATAGGATTGGGCGTGAATTTCTTCTTGGAAGGCTTGGATGTTCAATAAAGAAGCCACTTCGGATGCTGTAATATAACGGCTCAAGTTTGGCAAGTTCTCGCTTTGAATGGAGTCCAAGAAGTTTAAAAAAGAAATGATTTTGTCGAAGGCACGGCGCTCGCTATCCGTTAAATAAGGGAATTGCTTAATATCTTCGTTCAAAGAAATCTCTTCAGGAATCCAGAAATTGTTCAGCATCGTGCGATACAATGTATTCGCCCAATCGTACTTAATACGATTCCATTCCCGTAAATTCGTCGTATTACCGCCCACCATACTTTGCGTGCCACGGTCGCCATGTTCATTAAAAATCAGTTTCTTTTCCATGAAAGATCTCCTATGTGTTTAGGTGAAAGTCAACATAGGAGATGACATTCACTAATACAATTACATAATATACATTTTGCCCTCTTAGGGATTATTTTTATTATACTAAACAGGGATGAAAGTTTCAAATTTTTCTATTTAGTATATTGGCAGAAAATAAGAATAAAACTCATAATATTTATGTTATACTAAAAGTGTCACTATGCCTATTCCGTGACAGGAAGGAGGTGTATCTTATGCTTGATTTAGTTATCCTGTTAATTGTTTCTATCATGGCAAATGTAATTAGTTATTTCATTTGCAAATGGCTAGATAGTAACAATAAATAGTGACTGGCCTATTGTTATTTTATCGGATAACAAGCAAAAAGCACAGGAGTACGAGTCCTGTGCTTTTTTGTGTACCCTACGCTAGAATACGTTTCCTGTTAATTTAGTACGTTTTTATTATAGCATGATAGTAGAGATATTGGAAGAGGAAACTGGCCATTGTTGCTAGAATAGTAGCAGATAATAAAAAGTGGCAAAATGGGTTGCAATAGCTTTCAGTAGAGCTAGTATTAGATACGCATATGATATAATAGAAGCAATGATATAAGAAAGAGATACATTGAATCGGGTGCGAGTAAAAAGAATATCTACAGATACAAATTTAGGTGATGGCAGTTTTCTATAAAGGGATATATGATGCAATTAACACTGAAGCAACAAGAAAAAGCAGCCAAAGAGTTTGCTAAAAAATGGGAAAATAAGGGCGATGAAAAGCAGGATACACAAAGGTTTTGGATGGAATTATTGCAAACCGTGTATGGGGTGGAGAATCCTGCTGATATAATTTGCTTTGAAGAACGTGTGCAACTGGAGCATACTAGCTATATTGATGCTATGATTCCCGCAACACATACACTGATTGAACAAAAAAGTTTAGGGAAGGATTTACATGCGCCTATTCGTCAATCAGATGGTACTGAATTGACACCAGTAGAGCAAGCAAAACGGTACGCAGCTAACTTGTCCTATAGTAAACGAGCTAGATGGATTGTGAGTTGTAATTTCAAAGAGTTTCATGTATTAGATATGGAACGGCCTAATGATTCAGTGGAAATTATAGAATTAAAACAATTAGGGACAGACTTTTATCGACTTAATTTTTTGGTAGACGTGAAAAGTAGCCATATTGAGCGTGAGATGGAAATCTCAAAAGGCGCTGGCGAATTAGTTGGTAGACTATATGATTGTTTATTACAACAATACAAAATTAATGCTCTGTTAACAGAAACTGAGATTCTGCATAATATTAATAAGCTCTGTGTAAAACTTGTATTTTGTCTATATGCAGAAGATTCTGGTTTATTTGGTAAGAAAAATATATTTCATGATTATTTAAAAGATTTCCAACCTCATCAAGTTCGTAACGCTTTGATGGACTTGTTTCGTATTTTGGATACGCCAGAAAGTAATCGTAGTCCCTATGAAACTGAAAGTTTG
Organism: Veillonella sp. VA139; assembly: GCF_003992005.1. GTDB lineage: Bacteria > Bacillota > Negativicutes > Veillonellales > Veillonellaceae > F0422. The sequence continues at coordinate 38,672 of NZ_RQVL01000005.1, forward strand.
TTAGCCTTCCCTTATGTCAATGGTAGTTTATTTAGCGATGCTGTAGAAATTCCTCAATTCTCAGAAGAAGCCATTCAGCTAATATTACAAGATGCATGTAATTTTGATTGGAGTGAAATATCTCCCACCATATTTGGTGCTATCTTTGAAAGTACATTGAATCCGGAAACAAGACGTCACGGAGGTATGCATTATACAAGTATTGAAAATATTCATAAACTCATTGATCCATTATTTTTAGATGCATTCAAAAATGAATATAAAGAAGCTATGACATTAAAAACTGGCAAGGCTAGAATGAAAGCTCTGAAACAGTTGCAAGAATCAATGTCGTCGAAAACATTTTTTGATCCTGCTGCAGGATCGGGGAACTTTTTAACAGAATCTTACTTATCCTTACGAAGATTAGAAAATGATATCCTTAGAGAAACCATAACAGATGCAGCTGGTACAGGGGTACTTGGATTTGATGAAGAAGAATTTAACCCTATTAAGGTGAGTATTCAACAATTTTATGGAATCGAAATTAATGATTTTGCTGTATCTGTTGCCAAAACTGCCATTTGGATTGCAGAGGCACAGATGTTTAAGGAAACAGAAGCGATTATTCATAAAGAGATGGACTTCTTACCACTTCATACGAATGCTAATATTCACGAAGGAAACTCCTTGCAAATGGATTGGGAAACTGTGATTCCGGCTGCAGAACTAACTTATATTATGGGAAACCCTCCGTTTTTAGGGTTTACGTACATGAATGAATTTCAGAAACAAGATCTACAGTTATTATTCCCTAAAAAGAAAAATTTAGACTATGTTTGCTGTTGGTATAAAAAGGCCTATGAGTATATGAAGGATACAGAAGTAGAGTGTGCCTTCGTATCGACTAATTCTATTGTCCAAGGAGAAACGGTTGCTAGAATGTGGGAAGACATACCTGTTTGTATAAACTTTGCACATAGAAGTTTTATTTGGAGCAGTGAATCTAAAAATAGTGCCAATGTTCACTGCGTGATTATAGGCTTTTCCATGGAAGGGAATGGCGACAAATGGCTATTTGATGATGGGAAATCGTTGAAAGTAGAGTCAATTAATAAATATTTAATGGATGGACCAGATATTCTGATTCAAAGTAGAAATAAACCTCTTTCAAATGTAAATCCAATGGCGTATGGAAATAAACCTGTAGACGGAGGCAATTTGATTATTGAAGCGGATGAATATCCTCAAATTTGTGAAAACTACCCTGATATTGTGAAATATATACATCCTTTAGTAGGCGCTAAGGAGTATTTATATAATGAAGAAAGATATTGTTTATGGTTAAAAGGAGTAGATCCATCCATTATTAAAAATAATCCCTTTCTATATGATAGAGTTTCTAAGTGTAAGGAAGTAAGGACTAATAGTAAAGCTGCAGGGATTCGGAAGTTTGCCGATGTGCCAGCTATCTTTGCTCAGATTACACAACCAGAAGATTGTAACTATTTAATTATACCTTGCACATCATCTGAAAAAAGACGATATATTCCAATTGGGTTTATGGATGGTAATATAAAGGTGACTAATGCGGTGCAAATCGTTCCTAATGCTACTTTATATGATTTTGGTATCATCACATCTAATGTCCACATGGCATGGATGCGTGCCTTTGCAGGACGATTGAAGAGTGATTATAGATATTCAAAAGATGTTATATATAACACATTCCCATGGCCAAAATTACAGGAGCAACATCGAGTAGCCATTGAAAAGACTGCAAAGCAGATTTTAGAGGCTAGAAAACTGTATCCTAATTCTACCTTGGCAGAGTTATATGATGAAGTGACTATGCCAATCGAATTAAGAGAAGCCCATCGTGATAACAATCGAGCTGTGATGCGAGCCTATGGCTTTGATTTAAAAATGACAGAAGAAGAATGCGTAGCAGAGTTAATGAAACTATATCAGGCGTTGCTAGAGAAATAAAATTTCTATGTATACTGCCATACAGGTGATTGCTTTTCTTTCTTATAAATGATAGTATACAAGAGGAAATACTGTGACAGTAGATACACAGTCACATTGTATGAAACCTCTATAGGAGGTATTAGTAGTTTGAAAGGAAGAGTAGTATGCTCGAAATTATGAAACAAAAAGGGAAGAAGGCTACCATGTTGGCAGCTGCATTGCTCGTCATCACAGGGGTGGTACATGGACAGATTCAAACCGGAGGAAGCGCCGAAAAGGAGTTCTATTACCCACCTGATCCAGCTGCAGATATTATGACAGGTTTGATTCATGATGTGAATGCTAATAAAACGGAAGTGAGAAAAGTAGGTGGAAATGCAGCGGCATTGGCAGCATTGAAACCATTGCAATACAATGCAGGACAAACGACACAAATCATGGCAGGGGTTGGTACATACCGTGGACAAACAGCAGGTGCCTTGGGGGTAGCTCATTATACGAGTCAAAACCTCATGTACCATGCCGGTGTAAGCCTAGGTGGTGCACATAGCTTTATGGGGAATGCTGGTGTAACACTTGGATTTGGACCAGGTGCAACAGCACAAACAGAATCATCCAAAGTAGACATGTTACAAAAAGCAGTGGACCGCTTAATCGCTGAAAATGCAGAAATAAAAGCAGAAAATGCACAAGTAAAAGCAGCATTGCAAGATATTTACGCAAAATTAAACAATACATAAGGGAATGCAGAACGCTATAGTTTGCATAGTATAATAAAAAACACAGGGACAGGTGCCCTGTGCTTTTTTATAACGCGGATTCAGCATTGTTAATAATCTTCATCCTGGTATTCTCTTCTTTTGACAATTGTATTCCCATACTGGTTAATCCTTTTATATCTAAGTCAGATAATACATTCATATATAGTTGTCTATCACTTTTATTAATAATAATCAATCCCTTGTTGTAGACAAGAATGAACGATTATAAATATAGACTGTTTTCCAACAAAAAATCCACTATATGTTTGTGAACGATTCCATCTTGGCTAAAGTCAACGGTATCCATGGAGAGAACAAACTTAGGGTAATTATCTTGTACATGCGCATACACACCAAACTCACGTTGTCGAGTGGACTCTGTTTCCATGAGATAGGATACTTGAAAGTATAGTCGCTCTTTATCTTTCATAGCGATAAAATCGATTTCCATATCTTTTACTTTACCGATTTGTACAGTATATCCTCTGGAAATCAGCTCAATATATACGATATTTTTCAGGGCTCTTTCAATATCTTTTGTGTTAGAATATCCTTTGGCAGCCCGAAATCCATGATCTGTAAGGTAATATTTTTCGTCTATTTTAAGGTTCTTCTTGCCGACGGTATCGAATCTAGGCACTTTTTTCAGGATGAAAGCTTGCTGACAATAGTCTAGATAATTCAGGATCGTATCAATGGAAACATCCCGATGCTCGCTCTTTAAATATTTTTTAATACTAGTTGCAGAAATGGGGGACCCTATATTTTGTATAGTAAATGATAAGATGCGATTGAAAATATCTACATCGCGAATCTTATTGTGGGTCAACACGTCTTTGATCAAAACTGTATGATACACATCATTTAGATACTTATAACTGCTGTTTTCTTCTAAGTTAAAGTATTTTAAGGTAGGCATGCCACCTAATTGGATAAACTTAGTGAATAGATCTTCCTTACTAAGCTGTTTTTCTTGGAATACTTCAATAAACTCATCAAATGTAAATGGCTGTATTTCAAACTCTACATATCTACCCGCAAGGAGCGTAGCAAGTTCGCCAGAGATTAAGGTGGAGTTGGAACCAGTAATATAGATGTCGCAATCTTTATCAACACGTAGACCATTTACAACTTTTTCCCAATTTTCCACTAACTGTATCTCGTCAAAGAAATAGTAAAGCTTCCCATTTAAGTGTTTCGTTGTTTCTATGAGATATTTTGCCAATAATGTGGCATTGTTTATCTCTAAAAACTCTAAGGATTCAAAGTTAATATAAACTTTACGTTCATCAGGCACTTCTTGTAAGATAGTGTCTTTAATTATCGTTAATAACGTAGACTTCCCAACACGGCGCATACCTGTGAGAATTTTAATTACAGGCTTATCAATGAATGGTTCTATTTGCGTTAAGTACTTAGGGCGTTTAATATATTCCATAACTAACACCTCACTTTCATTGATTCTATTATACTCGAAATAGATGCATATTCCAATAATAATTTCGAGTATAGTCGAAACCATTAAAGACTATGCATACCATTTCGATTATAGTCGAAAGTATTATAGGATATTAGTATAGTTTCGATCATAAACAAAATACATATCAATCGTACTATATATAAAACCTTTGAATTATTAACATATTGCAAACATTTGTGATATAAAAAGACAAAGAAGCGTCATCAACGTGAGTTGGGCTCATCTCTTCCTACTATGGAAGGAGGTGGTACTATGACGAAATACGAAAAAATCAGCTTAATCATTTCTATTTTATCATTAGTAGTCAACATTATTGCTTTATATAAATAATGAAAACGCCTAACGTAAAGAGGTATCTCACCACCTCAACACGTTAGGCCATTTCATTTCACCATTTTTTTGAGATGAGCCTAACGCCACCACACGTTGAAGGCTCTTCTTGTTTCTAAGTAAAGTATACCATAGTTATTTACAGAATACAAATCCCCCTCTCCCCGAAGAAACGACGTCGTTCCTCCTACATCTTTGGCGGGGGATTTGCCTAACTCGAAATATGCAAAAAGAGCACGGTGTGCTCCGAACAAACATCATGAAATGTCGTTTGTGAGGAGCATGCCGTGCTCTTTCCATTCATTAGGCTTATACGCTCCAAAGATTAGGAGGAACAGCTAGTGCATTCATCCATTTCTAAGGATTGGTTACGAATATAGTAAATTGTCTTAATACCCTGTTTATAGGCTTCCACATATAAATCGAGAATTTCCTTCGCTTTCATTTGTGGTGTAATGTACAAGTTGAAAGACTGTGCTTGGTCGATGTGGCGTTGGCGGATACCGCAAGCCTTGATAGACCATTGTTGATCGATGGTGTGGGCCTCTTTGTAGAACCACATCGTTTCGTTGCTCAAATCAGGTGCTGTTTTCGGAGTGAAGCTACCTTTTTTCTCTTCAATAAAGAACTTTTTGAAGATTGGGTCAATGCCAGCGGTAGTATTAGCAATATTGGATGTGCTGCCTGTAGGAGCGATAGCCATTAAGTAACCGTTACGGATACCGTATTTTGCCACGTCGGCTTTCAGTTGTTGCCATCTTTCAGAGGTATACCCACGACGTTCAAAATATTCACCAGTTTCCCATTGAGAACCTTTGAAAGCAGGGTAAGCACCTTTTTCTTTCGCTAATTCCATGGACGCCTTGATGGCAGCGTAGGCGATATTTTCAAACAATGTATCAGCAATTTCCAAGTGTGCATCGCTTTCCCATTGTACTTTATGTTTCACCAAATAGTGGTGGTAACCGCTTGTTCCAAGACCAATGGCACGATATTTTTCACTAGTCACACGTGTTTCAGGCACCGGGAATTGGTTGATAGTAATAACGTTATCCAGCATACGCACTTGTAAAGCGATATTTTCTTCCAATTCTTCATCAGAGGTTTGCCCTAGGTTGATAGAGTTCAAGTTACAAGTTACCATGTCCCCCGCTTTCGTGCGAGTCACGATGGAACCATCGTCTTGGATAATTTCTTCGTCTAAATCGGTGAAACCAACATTTTGAGCAATTTCATGGCACAAGTTGGAAGCATAAATCATACCTGCATGTTTGTTAGGGTTCGCCCGGTTCGTAGTATCTCGGAAGAAGATGAACGGCGTACCTGTTTCTACAGCAGAACGCATGATTTTTTTCATCATATCCAAAGCACTGACTTCGATGCCGTGTAGATCTGGACTAGCTTCACAAGCTAAATATTTTTCTGTGAAAGCTTTATTCGTATCGTCATCGTAATAGTCTTCTAATTGAAAGCCCATCACACGAGAGACTTCGTGTGGGTCGAACAATGTGAAATGCTCACGATTGATAACACGTTCCATGAAAATATCTGGTACAGATAGAGCAGGGAAGATGTCGTGCGCTTTACGACGGTCATCACCATTGTTCGTACGAAGTTCAACAAATTCGTAGAAGTCTTTGTGCCACACGTCAAGTGTTACCGTAGCGCCACCTTTGCGTTTACCTAGTTGGTCTACCGCAACGGCAGTATCATTGTATAAACGAATCCAAGGGATGACACCGCCAGAAGAATTTTTATAGCCACGGATGTCGGAGTTCAAGGCACGTACTTTACCAAGATAAATACCAAGAGCACCACCATGTTTAGATACACGGGAGAACTTTGCGTTCACATCGTAAATGGACCAAAGATTATCTTCTACGCCAGAAATGAAGCAAGAGCTCAATTGATGGAATGGTGTACCTGCATTCGCCAATGTTGGAGTAGCAGTAGTCATCTTTAACTCGCTCATTAAGTCATAGAATTTTTTTGCGTAGTATACCTTTTTGTCACCTTCAATGACAGCTAGGTGCATAGCGATAGCCATGAAACGCTCTTGAGGAAGTTCAAAAATTTCTTTATTGAACCCTTTCACTAAATAGCGGTCTGCTAATAGTTTAATACCTTCATAGTTAAATAGGTAATCACGTTTAGGCTTAATATAGTCGCCAAGTTCTTCCAATTCAGCTTCCGTATATTGTGTTAAGAAGAAGTCCGCATAGCGACCAGCATCCACTAAGGTTTTTACTAAATCAGTGAAGTTGCCATACCCAAAGGCCTTATATTTGCGGTTAATAGCAGCTTCTTTGTATAAATCGAATAAGTATAGACGAGCAGCCACGAATTGCCAGTCTTGGTTCATGCGGTTTACCATGTTGCCAAAACCATCGTCTACTTTTTGGATGACTTTCTCGATGGCAGTTTGAACAAGAGTTTGTTGAATTTGTTTCGTAGTCATACCGTCCACGAACTGCAATTTACAGTCCATTTCTAGCTCGATAGGGTCACAAGAATCTAAACCTAAACAAGCAAAGGCAACCATTTTCTTCGTTTTTTCTACCGACAATGGCTCATAATGGCCATCACGTTTCTTGATCATAATGCTCATGAGTGTCTCCTTTTACTGACGATGTAATGTTTGTATCCATTGTAAAGAGTATTCACATATATTGAATATATGTGAAAGCATATCCGTTTAACATATGTATTAGGCCTTGGCCATAAAAGGACTCCCATTTACGAATCGCAAATGAGAGTGCATAGATATGTTTTCACATGGACTCAATATCAATATATTGTATAGAGATAAAGTGCTTTGGCACAATATCTTCTAAAATTATACTATACCAGTCTTTTTTTCACAATGGTTTAGCAATGTCAAAAATGCATACCATAATGAGGAAAAGATACTTTACAAAATAAAGAGGATGAAAAATTTCGCTGTTTTTGTATCAGATAGTTTGTAATGGGTACTTTCAGAAAAAAAGAAATGGAAAAAAATAGATATGGCTTGTAGCTTATGCATGATAAAAATCAATATATTGTGTTATAAATTAAAGTCATACTATTAATGCTAAATAAGTATAATAGAATGTAAAAATAATTAATGAGAAAAAATATCACATAGAAAAAAATAAACATTTTAAAAGTATTTTAATAATATGTTGTTGAAATGAAATTTAATAATGACAAAAAATTATATAACCTAAAAAATTGTGTAATAACAAGATAGTTGGGGCAAAAGATAAAAGTACACTGTATAAGTATAAATTAAATGATAATCACCTTGAAAATGGCATGCGGTTATACATGCCCCGAAAGCCTGTGAAAAACGTTATCAAAACGGGCTAATCCCTTGTAAAAATAGGGGTTTTAACGCTGTCTGTGACAATTGTAACACTTGAGATAACCGTATATAATAAGGCTATAGATTGGTGCATATATCAGTCATATATGCAATGTAAAAATATTTACTTATTAAGAACAGTATGTAAGAGGTATAGTTCAAAATAAGACAAGTGTTTTTGAGGAGGTACGTATGGAACAATATGATGTTCTCGTAGTAGGTAGTGGTGGAGCAGGCCAACGAGCTGCTTTAGAAGCTGCACGACGCGACGGTTTGCGTGTAGCATTGATCACAAAAATTTTCCCAACACGTTCTGCCACAGCAATGGCACAAGGTGGTGTTAATGCGGCGTTGAATAACGTAGCAAAAGAAGACTCCACAGAAGTTCACACATTCGACACTGTAAAAGGTTCTGACTATCTTGGCGACCAAGATGCTATCGAGTTCTTCTGTCAACGTTGCCCAGAAGGCGTATTAGAAATGGATTTCATGGGAACTCCTTTCTCTCGTACAGATGAAGGCAAAATCGCACAACGTAACTTTGGTGGACAATCCTATCCACGTACATGCTACAGTGCGGATAAAACTGGTCACGTAATTCTTCATACAACATATGAACAATGTCTTAAAGAAGGCGTACATTTCTTACAAGAATGGTACCTATTAGATATCGTTGTAAAAGACGGTAAAGCTGGTGGTGCTATTATCTGGAATATGAAAAAAGGTAAAGTAGAAATTATCAAAGCTAAATCCATCGTATTATCCACTGGTGGTGCTGGCCGTGTATTCTGGACTCGTACAACTAACCCATTCCTTTCTACTGGTGACGGCATGGCAGTAGCTTTCCGTGCTGGTGTAGGTTTGAAAGATATGGAAATGATTCAATTCCATCCAACTGGTCTTGGTAAAACTGGTATCTTGATGTCCGAAGCGGTTCGTGGTGAAGGCGGATACTTGTTAAACGTTGAGGGCGAACGTTTCATGAAAAAATACGCTCCTAACAAAATGGAATTAGCGTCTCGTGACGTTGTAGCGAAAGCAATCGAAGATGAAATCGCAGCTGGTCGTGGTTTCAATGGTTCTGGCCTTGATGCATACGTAGTAGCTGACCTTCGTCACTTAGGACCAGAAGTTATCATCGAAAAACTTCATGGTATCCGTGACTTGGCTCTTTGCTTCGAACATTGCGATCCATTAACTGATCCAGTGCCAATTCGTCCTACTTGCCATTACATTATGGGCGGTATCGACGTAGTTGACTACAAAACTTGTGCTACAGAAGTTCCTGGTATCTTCGCATCTGGTGAAGCTTCTTGTATCTCTATCCATGGTGCTAACCGTTTAGGTGGTAACTCCTTGGCAGACGGCGTTGTATTCGGTAAGGTATCCGGTGCAGGCGCTGCTGACTATGCACAAGCTAGCACATTCGCAGATTGCGATGCTGAATTGAAAGCAAAAGCTGACGAATGGGAAGCTAAATTCGTGGAAGTTACATCCCGTACTTCTGGTCGTCCAGTAGCTGAAATTCGTGATGAATTGGCAGTAGCTATGTGGAATAAAGTAGGTATCTTCCGTAATGAAGCAGGTATCACAGAAGCTCTTGAAGTGATTGATCGTTTAACAAAAGAGTATGAAACTTGCTACGTAGGCGATTCCAACCGTACTTATAACATGGCATTCGTTAACTATGTAGAAATCAAATCTATGTTAACAGTTGCGAAAGCTATCGCTTTAGGTGCGTTAAACCGTAAAGAATCCCGTGGTGCTCACGTTCGTGAAGAATTCCCTAAACGTGATGATTCCCAATACTTAAAACATACAATTTGGAAACTTGGCGCAAATGGCGAATACGAAATGTCCGAACGCGATGTAGTGTTCACTAAATACGAACCACAAGAAAGGAAGTACTAAGATGAGACAAATTACTTATCATATCCACCGCTTTAACGAAGGCCGCGCGTATGTACAGTCTTATACTTTCGATTACGAAGCAGACCGTACTATCCTTTGGGGCTTACAAAAAATTAAAGATACAATCGATCCAACATTAACTTTCGTTGCAGCTTGTCGTTCCGCAGTATGTGGCGCTTGCTCTGTGAAAGTTAACGGTCAAGCAATGCTTGGTTGTGAAGCTAAAATCGACGAAGTAACTGAACGTTTTGGTTCTGATGAAATCACAGTAGCACCAATCGGTAACTTCGATGTAATCCGTGACTTAGTTGTTGACTGGGAAGCAAAAGTTAGCCGCTTGAAAGAAGTAGCTCCTTGGATTTTCGTAAAACCAGAATTTACAACTAAAACTGGTACTCGTCAATCTGCTGCAGACTTCAAAAAATTCGTTATGAACACAGAGTGTATCCTTTGCGGATGCTGTGCTTCCGAATGTAACAAATTGTCTGCTAACCGTGAAGACTTCTTGGATCCATATGTATATACAAAAGCTAACCGCTTTGTAATGGATTCCCGTGATGTGTCTCCAATGGCGCATACTACACCAGCTTTCAACCATGGCTTGTGGAAATGTGTACATTGTATGAACTGTATCACTCGTTGTCCTAAACATTTGAAACCAGAAAAAGATATTTCCAACCTTCGCCGTGTAGCGACACAAGCTGGCTTGTCCAACAAAGGTACTCGTCATGCGATCGCGTTCAAACAAGACTTGTTAAAAACTGGTCGCCTAAACGAAGTAACAATGAGCTTGAAAACAGACGGATTATTGGATTCCGCAAAACAAGGTCTATATGCTCTTCGTTTATGGAAACATGGTAAAATCAATCCATTCGAATTGGTAGTTCCTCATAAACCAGTGAATGGTATTGAAGGTGTTCGTACAATCGGTCGTGCAGTAGAGGAGGCTGGAAAATAATGAAATACGGATTTTTCCCAGGTTGCGTATTAGAAGGCGCATCTAAAGAAGACTACTTAGCAACCGTTGCAGTAGCGAAAAAATTAGGTATCGAAATCCAAGAATTAGACGGATGGACTTGCTGCGGCGCGTCCCATGTTCAAGATATCGATCCATTATTGGCTCTTTCCACTAACGCTCGTAACATCGCGTTAGCTGAAAAAGAAGGCTTAGATATTCTTACAGTTTGTAACACTTGTACATTAATGCTTCGTGAAGCTAAAAAAGAGCTTGATGATCATGAAGTAACTCGTCAAAAAGTAAATAACATCCTTGGCGAAGCTGGTATGAACTACAAAGGTACTAGCGAAGTAACACATTTCTTGTGGGTGCTTATCCGCGAATATGGTTTAGATAATTTGAAAGCAAAAGTAACTCGTCCATTGACTGGTCTTCGTGTTGCTGAATATTATGGTTGCCATATCCTTCGTCCAGAAGAGGAAATGGGCTTCGAAGATATGCAAATCCCAACAAGTTTGGCAGATTTGATTACAGCATTAGGTGCTACTCCAATCGATTTCTCCCGTAAATTAGATTGCTGTGGTTTCCATGCAGTATACCCTGCACATGATTCTGTAATGCAAATGACTGGTTCTATCAATGCAGATGCACAAAAAGAAGGTGCTGATTGTGTAGTAACACCATGCCCGCTTTGCCAAATGCAATTGGATATGTTCCAAAAAGAAGCAAAAGCAACTGTTGCAATGAATGGCGATATGCCTATCATCCACATGAGCCAATTAATTGGTCTTGCATTGGGTTGCACTCCAGCAGAAATGGGTATGACAGATCGTCACTTGGCAAGCACTGCTTCCTTGAACCGTTTCTTATAATCGTAAACTTACAATTGAATTACACAAACTTACAACAGGTTGTCCCTCGGGGCAACCTGTTTTTGGGATCTATAGGGTTATAGAGTCATAGAGTTATAGGACAAAATGGGGTTATAGGACAAAATGAGTTGGGTTTAATAGCGATGAGACTGTCATATACTAGAGGGGTTGAATGTTAAAGTTGCTTTGGAATTTTTGAGAAAGATAAAATGATCTAGTGTTACCAATGATGTATCAAGTCACATGTGGACTTAATGTATAGTGATGTTATAAGAATATAGTTAATTACGATAGTATTTTTGTGTTAAAATGTAGAACATATATATTGAAAAAATAGAACAAATATGCTAATATACTACTATACTACGATAGAGGAGGGATAGTATGGCAGTGTATATGTGTTTAGATTTGAAGAGTTTTTATGCTTCTGTAGAATGTGCAGATTTGGGGGTAGATCCTTTTACAACCCCATTGGTTGTGGCGGATGCATCACGTGGGCTAGGAGCGATTACACTAGCTATTTCTCCTGCGTTAAAGCAATTAGGCGTCAAGAACCGATGTCGATTGTTTGAGATTCCATCTACTATTGAGTATATGGCGGTAAAGCCTAGGATGCGACGATATATGGAAGTATCTGCCGCTATTTATGGCGTCTTATTGGACTATGTGGCACCAGAAGATATTCATGTGTATTCCATTGATGAATATTTTATTGATGTGACCCCCTATAGCCGATTGTATAAGAAAACATGGCAGGAATTAGCCTTGTTATTCAAAGATAAGATACTGGAACGGACTCATATTCATGCTACGGTTGGATTAGGAACTAATTTGTTTTTAGCTAAGGTCGCCCTCGATGTATTGGCTAAGCATGCACCGCAAGGAATTGGTATTCTTAATGAGGAATTATTTAAAGAAAAGATATGGCATCATCAACCCATCACAGATATTTGGCAAATCGGAAGGGGAATCGCAAGTCGGTTACATAAGTATGGCGTAGTGGATTTACATGGTATTACGACTGTGCTTGAGGAGCGCTGGTACAAGGAATTTGGGGTCAATGCAGAATTGCTCATCGATCATGCTTGGGGGCGTGAGACGTGCACCATGAAAGAGATTCATGCGTACCGACCAGCGAAACATTCCTTGTCGAGAGGGCAAATTTTGCTGCGAAATTATTCCTACGAGGAGTGTTTTGTCCCTCTTCGGGAGATGGTGGAATCTTTATTATTGGAATTGATTGCAGAGGAGGCACTGACAAAATATATTTCCTTAGGGGTACGGTATGCAGATAGGACAGTGAAAGGTACCGGCGGGTCACGACGATTATCGAAGTATACGTGCTCCTTAGAGGTACTTTCACAGGCAGTATTGGAACTGTATAAAGAAACTACTTATCCTCATCAGGAGATACGGCAGTTGTCGGTGGGATTTGATGATTTAGTGAACCGTGAGGCCGTACCTTGGGAAGAAGATTTGTTTTCTACGTCTCAGGATAGGGAAGAAAAGGCATACCAAGTGGAACGGACCGTATTGACCATAAAGGAAAAGTTTGGCGGTAATGCCATACTTCGTGCTAGCAGTTTGCAAGAAGAGGGGACCATGCAGTTTCGTAATACCTTGGTAGGAGGACATAATGCAACATAAACGACCGAAGATGACATTGTTACAGAGGGCTAAACAATTTATGCCCTTTGCTGCTTTGAAAGGATTTCAGGAGTTATTGGAAGAAACAGCGCGATATAAAGAGAATCGTAAAGAACTTTCAGAGGAACAATTGGAAGTATTAGATGCACAGTGTAAGGGACTAGTGATAGGGAATGTAGTCAGTGTAGTCTATCATAATGGACGAGCCTATGACACGGTGCAAGGGCGATTACAACAAATTGATACAGTGTATCGAACGATGACGGTAGGAGACGTGCTTGTACCTATGTCTCATATTATGCGGGTTACCACCATTGGTTGAGTATTGACCATTTTTGTAAATCATGTAGAATGGTACATATACGCTATGTGCTAGATAGGCGAGCCATGGTGAATACATGAGAACAGGATGGACATAATGAAACAACAACGATATAGAACCTATGGGTGGTGGGCCATAGGGTTGAGCCTCATCTTGGCGTTGCTAGGGTTAGGCTGGAATATGTATGTGAAATATACAACGCCGGTGACGAAATATGTGGTAGAAGCAGGCGATTTTGAATTGCAAATCCCTAAGTTAGGTGTAACGAGTACAACTATCTCTTTAGCTTGGAATCCAGTGAATGATGACAGATTGGCGGGGTATGATATTTACGTTAATCAAGAAAAAGTGAAAGAAATTCGTCCTAGTGCAAAGGGCATATCTATCATTCCTAGACTAGAGTTGAATGGATTAGAATCCGATACGGTATACTTAGTGCAAGTAAAAGCTGTGGATGATAGGGGTGCTATCTTGTCGGATTCTTCCAAGGTACCAGTTAAAACATTACCTCAAGAACCGCGTTTAGAGGCTACCGCTTATGGTGCTGTAGGAGATGGAATCACGGACAATACGTTAGCGTTGCAAAAAGCGATACATGATACCCCAGCTGGAGGTATCTTACATCTTAGTAAAGGTGTATATCGCACAGGAACGCTATTTTTGCACAGCTATATGACCTTAGAATTAGATGAGGATGCTGTGCTGATGGCGGTCAATGATAGTTCCGCCTTTGTAAAGCCTAATTATGTGGTGACTGGAGGTACGCCATATTTAGGACTTTTACAGTTAGAAGGCGATGAGCAAGGACCTATTGAAAATGTTGTTATTCGTGGTGGGACCATTGATGGATATGGATGGAAAGAAGACCTTTTACAAGAGGAGAGCGCACCCGAAGCGGATGCAGTGACGCACGATATTCTTGATCATACTGGTTTATTAAGTAAGTCGGAAGTGCAAGCTGCGATGCGTAGAGGGGCTAGTTATGAAAAAGGAAATTCCACACTGTCGTCTTTAGTGGTTATCCATTATGGTAAGGATATTTTACTGAAACATACGGTGTTAAGAAATGCAGCGGCTCATATGGTGGATGCTACACAAGTAGACGGGCTGAACATCCAAGATGTACGTATGGAAGGCATGCATAGTGGCGATGGCTTGCATTGGGATGGGGTAGGGTTACTGACGCACAACCTTATCATGGAACGCATGCAACAAGGGATTGTGGTATTAGCAGGACATCCTGTAGGATCTAGTGTAACGGAGCAGTGGAATGCGTACAATTTACAGATTCTCCATAGTCGTGTAGGCATTGTCTTTGCCAATACAGGAAATACTTGGATTCAACATATGTATTTACAAGGATTGACTATGGAAGATGTACTACTAGCTATGCGTGTTCGGGAGACTACAACCATAGGTGGAGGTATTCGTGATATTGTTGTGAAAGAGGCATACTTAAAGGGCATTACACAACAAATCGATGCAGGGACTAAACGGAATAGTCCGGTGGAATGGATTCACAGTACGGTGGAATTGTAAAACCAACAAAAACATAGGGGCTGTAACAACATAGTTCTCAATAAAATAGAGGAAAGTTGATTAAAAAGCATCAACTTTCCTCTGTTTTTGTCTATTCACTATCGGTTAGGGTTAGATTTATGGTTGCAATGGATTGTGGAATAAGCCCTGTGTTTTTTTGCGGCGCTTGCTAGGCACGTAGACTTGTAAAAACTTAGGTAATACTTCTAGGTCTATTGGCGCATCAGGTCCGATATCGCCATCCATGTTGGTGGATGCATCCATGGTGTCACACACCTCGATGCGAGCTTGTTTGACTTTTAGGATGGTGACATATTTGGAGTTATAAATAGAACCGCTTAGAATGAGTGGCAAGATGAAGAATAGGTTCATGATGAAGTATTCTTTGAAAATAATAATACGCATATACCCATCATCTACGGAAGCGGTAGGCATGAAATGTTCAAAGCTAGAAACTACATTGGTTAGTAAGGCGATGACCAATGGAGACATAAACTCTTTGGTTCCCTCTTCGGTGGTGATGCGGAACTTATAATCCTTGGTTGTAAATAAGGCTTGTCCACCTTTGGCGAAGTAGGCTAGAGGTCCTAATAGTTGTTTTTCTTTTGGTGTGACGGATGCCACTACTTCGGGGATGACCCCAATGGCAATATTGTTGCAAAAAAATGAATCATTGCAACGACCCACATCCACATGACGGATAGTACTATTTTTTAAGCCGTGAATAGCTTCTAATGGTTGTAAGGGGATACCTAAAGCACGGCTCATATCGTTGACAGTGCCAAGGGGTATGAAACCGAACTTGGAGCGACAGCCAGCTTTTACAATGCCGTTAACAGTTTCATTAATGGTGCCATCACCGCCCATGCAAAAGATGGCATCGAATCCTTCGTTGGAGGCTTCGATGGCGAAGCGGGTTGCATCACCAGCTTGTCGGGTAAACTTTACTTCTAGGCGATCAAAGAGGGCACTTAATTGCCATTGTAGTTCCATTACGTATCGGCGAGCCCGACCACCGCCTGATACAGGGTTTATAATAATTAGACAACGACTCATGGTTGATTCCTATTCTATACACAGATACATTTGTTATGACTATTATATCATAGGAAATTTGATTGTGGAAAAGGGTTATTTCTGTAGATTTCATTGATTTTTAGGAGCTATTTCACGTATAATGAAAGAACAATGTTACGCATGCCAAGAGTAGGTGAAAGTATAGAACGGTAACATCCTGGAGGGTGATTTGATGGATAAGACGGAAGAATATCGTTTACATAGTATTTCAATTGGGCGACTGCCGTTGAGTGAACAAGTGTATATGTCGTTAAAGCAATCTATTTTGACGGGTTCTTTAAAACCAAATATGAAATTGAGTGAAGTGCGTATTGCAGAACAATTACATGTGAGCGCTACACCAGTACGTGAAGCATTTCGTAAACTAGCGAAAGATAATTTGGTGGTTATCAAGCCATGGAAAGGTGTGACGGTGAAAGGCTACTCTCCAGAGGAAATTGTAGCCATGTATCAATGTCGTGAAGTAATGGAAGGCTTGGGGGCTAGACTTTGTGCAGAACGATGTACAGAGGAGCAGTTAGCAGAGTTACAAGAAGTGTGCGATGCAGGGATTCAGACGGAAGAGCCAGAAGAACGGGTTGCCATTAATAGTCGCTTTCACACATTGATTGCAGAATTTTCGGGTAATGAGCGTGTGGCAGATTATTTAGCAGATTTTCGGGAAATGGTGAATCGTGATATGTATATCAGTACATCAGATAAGACACGTACTATTTCATGCGATTTAGAACATCAACAAATTATGGAAGCTATCCATGAACGCAATGGGCAATTAGCAGAAGAACGGATGCGAGCTCACGTGCGAAATGCCTTCGTATTTAAAAAAGCGCATGCAGAGCTATTAGCAAAGCAAAAGGAGAAGTAAGAAATCCAGTCATTACGGCGTTTATAGGTTACGATGTTAGTAAGTTAATAGCGGTAATAAATAAAAAATATATAAAAAGGCTAGGAATTTATAAATTCATGTGTTTACTTTTACACAAGCATTTGCTATAATGACTAAGCAAAGGGTTCACACTACCTTTGCAAGATAAAGATCTCTCTCTTTATCTACCTAACTTACAATAGGGAAGGATTCATCTTATACCTTCCCAGGTAAAAGACCCTACTTTTACCGAAGGGGCGCCCCCCATTGCCCCAACAAACATTTGAATCTATTTCAAATGTTCTCTCTCTTTTTTCTCAAATACAAAAACCTCGGCTTTATTCTCTTGGTCGGGGTTTTTGTATTTTTTCTATCTGTGGTATCACTGGTATGATGTATGCTACTCTCCAATCTAGGTAGGATGTAATACGTATTAATGAATGACCTATAGTGGTACATAGATATGGAGAACGACGAAGAGAGATATAGAAAATAGAATATAAATGATGGGAATATGATTGATGAAAAGCGGTAAAAATGCTATCATTAGAAGTAAGCTTTGAGAGATTGATGTGTATGAAAAACACATAGTAAATACAGTCTTTCTGTAGTCCTATATTACAATCCTAAGGAGGGTGAATCTCTTGCAAAAACGTAAAGATTTTATCTGGAAAATGGGCGGTCAGCAAGGTGAAGGTATTGAAAGTTGCGGCGAAATTTTAGCAACCATACTTGCCAAAGAAGGATATTCCTTGTACAGCCAACGTTTATTTGCATCTCGTATCAAAGGTGGTCACACAACATTTGCATTACGTATCGCATTAGAACAAATTATGACAGTGGGTGAGCATATCGATTTCTTGGTAGCACTTGACCAAGAAACTGTAGATATGCATGGTAAAGAAGTACGTGAAGGTGGTTTTATCATTTGCGACAGCAAAGTAAATCCTAATTTTGAAGCGTTCACAGGTACTGGAGTCACATGTCTTTCCTTGCCAATTTCTGAAACAGCATTACAACAAGGTTCCTTGTTGATGCGTAATATCGTGGCATTAGGTATGTCTGTTGCCTTATTGGGCTTTGAAACAGAGTTGTTCTTAACAGCTATTAAAGCTCGTTTTGCGAAAAAATCCGAAGATATTATTACCAAAAATTTACAAGCATTCCAATTGGGCTATGATCTTGTGAAAGAACAATTGGGTGATGTAGAAGTAGATACATTAGATAAACCAACACCAAAAGACCAAATGTTCTTACTTGGTAATGAAGCATTAGCATTAGGTGCCATCGCAGCGGGTTCCCGTTTCATGGCATCTTACCCAATTACTCCAGCTTCTGAAGTCATGGAATACATGATTAAGAAAATGGATAAAGTTGGTTCTACTGTGGTACAAACAGAAGATGAAATTGCAGCTTGCATGATGGCGATGGGTGGTGTATACGCTGGCGTACGGGGCTTTACATGTACATCTGGCCCTGGCTTGAGCTTGATGGCTGAATCCTTGTCTATGGCATCTATGGCGGAATTGCCAATGCTCATTATCGACGTACAACGTTCTGGCCCATCTACAGGTATGGCGACAAAAGTGGAAACATCCGATATTGATGCAGCTTGCTACAATGCGCATGGCGATTATTCCAATATCGTTATCGCCCCAACAAGCATTGAAGAATGTTTCTACGAAATTCAACATGCTTTCAACTTGGCAGAACAATATCAATGTCCAGTAATTTTCATGCCTGATTTACAACAAGGTTTGAATAAACAATCTGTACCAACATTCGATTTGAACCGTGTTGGTATTGAACGTGGCAATTTGATGAAAGAAGAAGATTTACCAGCATTGGAAAATCCTAAATATTTCAAACGTTTTGAATTGACTGAAAGCGGCATTTCCCCTCGTACCATCCCAGGCATGAAAAACGGTCTATTCTTGTCTACTGGTCTTGAGCATAATGAAGAAGGTAAACCAGCAGAAGCGCCTTCTATGCACGTGGCACAAACAGATAAACGTTTCCGTAAATTATCTACAGTAGCGGACGTATATGAACCATTCTTAAAGAATGCAAAACATGAGGAAGCAGATGTTCTTGTGATCGGTATTAACTCTAGCCGTGGTGCTATCGAAGAAGCAGTGGTGGAATTAGAGGCAGAAGGCCACAAAGTGAACCATTTACAACTTCGTTTGATTAAACCGTTCCCGAAAGAACAATTGCTACCATTCTATAACAGTGCTAAAAAAGTTGTGATCTGTGAGCAAAATGCAACAGGTCAATTGACTAATTTGTTCCGCATCAACATGCCGAATAAAGAAAAACTTTCTAGTTGCTTAAAATACGATGGTAATCCATTTACAACATCTTATGTAAAAGCGGCAATTAAGGAGGTTTTATAATGGCAACAGCAAATCAATATAGAAATGACATCCGCCCTAACTGGTGCCCAGGTTGTGGTCATTATGGGGTTCAAGCAGCTATCGCTGATGCAGTAGCAGCTCTTGATATTGCGCCTGAAAAATTGGCTGTTATCTCCGGCATCGGTTGCTCTAGCCGTATCGGTGGTTACTTCTATGCCTATGGTGCGCATACTACACATGGTCGTGCACTTCCCTATGCACAAGGTGTGAAACTGGCGAATGAAGATATGAACGTTGTAGTTTGTGGTGGTGACGGTGATGCCTTCGCTATCGGTATGGGCCATACCATCCATGCTTTCAAACGTAATGTGAATATTACCTATGTAGTTATGGATAACCATGTGTATGGTTTGACAAAAGGACAAACATCTCCTCGTTCTGACGTGGGTTTTGTGACAAAAACGTCTCCACATGGTTCTTTTGAAAGTCCATTGCCAATCTGTGAAACAGCTATCGCTTCTGGGGCTACTTTCGTAGCACAAAGCTACATGGTAAACCGTGCACAATTGGTGGACTTGATTAAACAAGGTATGCAACATGAAGGATTCTCTTTCATCAACGTGTTCAGCCCTTGCGTAACCTACAATAAACAAAATGGTTATGATTACTTCAAAGATAATCTAGTAAACTTGCCAGAAGGTTACGATCCAACAAACCGTGCAGAAGCATTTGCTATGTTAGGGGAAACTAATGGTCTTGTAACAGGTTTGATTTATCAAGATACAACAAAACCATCCTTTGAACAAGCATTATATGCTGCTAATGGTGGTCCACATGCTCGTGCATTAGTGCATGACGTGGTGAAACCAGATGCAGAGATGTTTGAAGCTCTTTGCAACGAGTTTAAATAGAAACAACATATCTCCATTAAAAGTATGAGTGATAGAAAAGCTGTGTTACTTCTGAAAACTGGCGAAAGTTTTCAGTAAGCAACACAGCTTTTCTTTTGCATTACTATAGTATGTGGTGAGATATGTTGTTTCTATTGGGGGGACTCGAGGGGGAGGAAAAGCCGCGTCACTTCTAAAAACTGACCTACGCTAAAGTTTTTAGTAAGTAACGCGGCTTTTCTTGATAGATGTTTTGTGGAGTGATGTGTTTTTAGGGGGATTGTATAGTTTGTTTGGAATATTTGTTTTATAGTTTGTGAATTTTTGCTATACTGTAGATGTTACCTCCCCAATACTGGTGACAGGAAGGGGGTGAACCAATGGATTTCTTAATCAGCTTTACAATCTCTGTTGTGGCAGGAATAGTTAGTTATTATTTCTGCAAATGGTTAGACAGGAGATTTAAGGGTAACTAGCCTAGTATGGAGGTAGCTCTCTTTAAAAAGTAGAAACCCCACAGTAGCAGCTGTGGGGTTTCGTCGTCCCAATGGAACTTAATCAACTTGTTGCTTATAGTTTATCACAAATAGAGAGAATTGTCATCTAAAAAAAGCAAAACCCCCACAGTAGGCGCTGTGGGGTTTCTTTGTTTTGATGGAAACACTCAACCTATACGTCTATAGTATAGCATAAGTAAAATCTGGTGTCATTATACTAAGTCTGTGTACAATAGACGATGTATTAAGTTTTATATAGGGGTATTGTTGTTAATTTATTATTCGATACGTATTATTTGCAACTGAATTATGAACAATTGTTATGGTTTTAAAAAGGTTAGTGTTGATTTTGTGAATTGGCATATGGTAACATAAAAATAAGTATATAATCAAAAGGAGATAGATTATCATAAAAAGGAAACATGGAGACTTTTTGTAATATATGTAGAATTGATTGTATGCTGTATATGTAGTAGTTGTGTATTTAGAGATGGGGTATAATTATGAAGAAAACAATTTCAGCGTTAGCGGTAACGACTATGCTAGGTATGACTACTGTGTTAGGGGCTAATCCTTTCACGGATGTAACACCACAGGACTGGGCGTATCAAGCAGTGGCACGATTGGCATCGCAAGGGGTGGTGAATGGCTATCCTGATGGCACGTTCCAAGGTGGTAATAATATCACTCGCTTTGAAATGGCACAAATGGTAGCAAAAGCCTTGAATCAACAAGATCGCATGAATGGGGAGCAACAAGCGGTATTGAATAAATTGGCTCAAGAGTTCAGTGAAGAGTTACACAATCTTGGAGTTCGAGTGGAAAACTTAGAACGTAAAGTGGGCAACGTTAGCTTTACTGGGGAGATGCGCTTCCGCTTCGATGGACAACAGGAGCATGGCATTTACCTCAATGCACCGGCAGATAATACAAAAATTAAGGTAAACGGTAAAGAAGTGACTTTGAACAAAGGCATGCATGAAGTGCACTTCTCTGGAGATACCATTGATGGGGCTGGGAAGTTGGATGTCCAATCTGATGCAATAGGCCCAAGTGTTGATGGAAATGAAGCTGCTACGGCCTTTTTGAGAGGTCTTGCTAGTGATCAAGTTCATAATGGACAAGGCTTTGTCGAAAGTTATAAAGAGGCAAATAAGCCGTTGAATCCAGATTTTAAAGATCAGATTGAATTATGGAAAAATGCACTTAGAGTATTCACTGTGAATTTAAACATACCAGATACAGCGACAAACTATGAAGCTATGAAAATGGTATATGAAGCTGCACAGCCACATAAAAAAGGCTTGGGAGACAAGTATACCGAGATAGAGAATCGGTATCAAGCTTACTACGAAGGTTCCAAACTCCCAGAATACATCTACAATTTATCCCAGCAATACGGTCTAAAAGGCAAAAAGCAATCTACTACGTCCTATCGTGTGCGTGTAAATGCCATGGCAGATGTGAACGAACACACAAAATTCGGTATTCGTTTGGCTCAGGAAAGTGAGTTTGGTGCAGGTACGCAAAAGCAAACAGAGGTAGATCGTTTATGGGTATCTCATCGCTTCGGTACATCGCAAGTGATGGCTGGTCGTTTAGGGGCCATGTTTGGTGACGGTTTAGTCTTTGATGGAGACTTTGACGGCATCATAGGAACGACTAAACTTGGTACAACAAAACTTACTGTAGGGTATGGTTATCCAACTGAATTGACAACAAATGCGAAGGAAATTGGTCAAATCATGACCTATGGTCAATTGCAAGCGCCAATTACAAAACATATTTCTGGTAAAGTCTACATGGCGTCCTTAAACTCTCATAAAGCGCCGAATAATGCGTTGGCACAAGCTTTCATCGGTAGTCATGTAGGATTCTCTCACCGTATTTATGGAGTAGCCTTACTAGGTGACCATGGTCGTTTTGGTTGGAACGGAGAATACGCAAAACGTACAGCTGGGGAAGACAATAAAATGGCATTGCCAGTGCTTCGTGAAGGAAAAGGACGTAATGCATGGATGGTAGGTACTCGCTACAACTATGGTGATGTAACTCTAGGCTTGCAATACTTCCATTTGGGACAAAACAGTCCAATCTTAGCATCTTCTACTTATGACGCTCGGTATATTAAAAACTGGAAAGGATTCGTAGCCACTGTAAACTATGCATTTGATAAAAATGCAAATGTGAAAGTGGGATATGCTTTCAAAGGCAGCCCAGTGGAAATTTATCATGGCGCTGTGGCACCTGCTGCGAAATACTTCGGACAAGTGGAATATAAATTCTAAGAAGAACTGAATACATGATGTAGCACTTCTGATAATAGTGCAAAAAGCCGCGTCATTTCTGAAACTGGATGAAAGTTTTCAGAAGTGGCGCGGTTTGGACTATAACCCCAATTGTATTCATGATGTCCTTTTGATGAGAAACGTAAAACTATAAAAAAAAGAAACATAAGTGAGGCTACTTTGTTATACCTGAAATCAGATATATATCATGCATCTCACTTATGTTTCTTTTTATTTTATTGTAGTTACATTTTATACAGCTCTTATATGCAAGAAATTGAATCTAGTATACCGTTATTCTACAGTGGTGTCTTTTGTAATCACATAGTAGTCAATAGGGAATACTTTCACATTTTTTACTCGTTTTGTTGTTACTACATTAGCACTTGGATAGTATAAGAAATAACCAGCACTATCTTCTAGCAACACATTTTGAATATCCTTGACAATCGCTGTGCGTTCTTCTTCGTTAAATGTGGTTGTCATTTTATTAATTAACTCATCAACCTTCGGATTTGAATAGTCGCCACGATTGGATTTGGCACCACTTTTGAAAGCTAGGCTAAGGAACCAATATGGATCATTTGTGGACATTGTTACCCAGTTTGTTTCGCCCATATCAAAACCATTAGGAGCTAAAGTTAGTAATTCATCAGGACCTTGTACACGTTTTAATTCCACTTCAACACCAGCTTGTTTTAAATCATCTTGAAGTTTTTCGTAAACGCTACTATCTTTACCAAAAAGAGCTAACACTAAGTGTAATGGTTTGCCATCTTTCATGTAGGTAGCACCTTGTTTTGTGTAACCAGCTTGTTTTAGTAATTCATCTGCTTTAGCTAAATCTTTATGCTGTTTATTTTTTAGTTCGTCAAAGCCTAGGTTGGCTGTTGGAGGGAATGGCGCACCTCCAGTAACGGCACCATTACCGATTACTTTTGCTAATGCATCATAATCAATCATATTTGCGATAGCTGCTCGTACGGTTGGATTTGATAATACATTGCCTTCACGAACATTTAGCTGTAGCATATATGTGCGAACCCCTGCGGACTCAATGATGTTATAATCACCCTTTTCAAATAAACTTCGATTAGCACTATCTACCTTTTGGATCATATCTACATCTTTAGACTGTAGAGCCATAGCACGTTTATTATTATCTTCTAGATCTTTAACTGTTAAAGAATCTAACGCAGGTGTTCCACCCCAGTACTCTTTGAACTGATCCAACTGAATTTCTTCTTTTTTAGTATGTTTTACAATTTTGTAAGGGCCAGTCAAAATTGGCGTATTATCCATATCTGTTGTGCCTTGTACATCTACGATGACAAAAGCAGGCTCAGTTAAACTAGCTAGTAAATCAACATTTGGTTCTGTTGTTTTAATAATTAGATTTTGACCATCCACTGTAATAGAGTCTATCTTTACAGCTTCTTTGGAACGCTTGCTTTCGGCAATTGTGCGCTCAAGAGATGCTTTTACCGCCGTAGGTGTCATCATAGAACCATTATGGAATTTTACGTTTTCGCGAATATGGAATTTCCATGTTAAAGGATCCACCACTTCCCAGGAATCGGCTAACTGAGGTTCGAATTTCATATCTGAACTTACCGTTACCAACGTTTCACCGGCACCGATTCGTGTCAATGTCCAAGCATCCCATTCATGTGTAGGATTCAATGTTTCACCAAACCAATATAAACCAAGATTTAAATGCTTACCATTTTTGCTTGATTCATCAGAACCACAGCCAGCAATTAAACCGATAGCAACAAACAGCGTCATTGCTAATGCAACCCATTTTTTCATATATCCTCCTTATAAAAAACTAAAGAACAACTATAGTATACTGTATTCCTCTATAAAAGACAATAATTCTCATAAAAATGGATGCATATTGGAAGGGTATAAGTTGTTAAATACCTTTGTAATTATATATTTAATCAACATAAGGAATAAAATTAAATTGTTATATTTACAAAGAGAGGTCCTATCCTATATACTTTAATAGAGAATGTATATAAGAAAGGTGGATTGATATGGTACGAATATTATTATATAAATTGGCATCTATGGTAGGTGTATTATTGGCAGTCACATTGGGAACGTTTCTCTTAATGCAAATGTCTTCTGTAGATCCAGTGTCAGCACGGTTTTATCTGCAAGGTATGACACCAGATCCCACTATAGTGGAACAAATTCGACAAGAGTTAGGCCTTAATGACCCTTGGTATATACAATATGGTCGTTGGTTGTGGCAAATGTTACATGGAGATTTTGGGCAGTCTATCTTCCTGAATGTGCCTGTTGTAGATTTGTTGCAAAGTGCTTTGCCAAGAACCTTAGCCTTGGTGGCAGTTTCCATTGGTTTAGGCAGTATCCTATCCATAGGGTTAGGGGGACTGGCAGCGCATTATAAAGATACCTGGATCGATTATGTGGTGCGTATAGTATCCTTTCTAGCATTGGCGGTACCAGCATTTTGGGTAGGTTTGTTATTATTATATGCCCTAGCTGTGAAGATTCCTATTTTCTCTGTGACAAATACGAAGGGGCTAAGTGCTTACGTGTTGCCGAGTATTACCTTGGCGATTTGGTTTTGTGGCTTATACATTCGTCGTGTTCGCAACGCAGTGGTGCAAGCCTATGCGTCGTTGCCGGTAATAGGAGCAAAAACGATGGGTATACGTACGGCATATATCTATCGTGATTACATCATTCCTCAGGTGCGCCTTGTGCTGTTATCCATGTTAGGGATTACGACCGGTGCTATGTTGGGCGGTTCTGCAGTGATTGAAACGGTATTTTCTGTCAAAGGGATGGGCCAACTCATGGTGCATGGTATTATTAGTCGTGATTATATTGTGATTCAAAGTTATATCGTATGGATTTCTCTAGTCTATGTGGTAGTCAATACATCGGTGGATATATGGATGTACTTACTTCATCCTGAAAGAAGATATGGAGGGCGCCCATGATTCGTATATGGAAACAAGATAAGCTACTCTTAGGGGCCATTTTACTGACTATACTTTGGATGGGACTCTTTCTATTTGGTTCTCACTTAGCTCCCTTTGACCCTAATGAGACAAATTTAGGGGCTAGATTACAAGATATAAGTGCAACGCATTTATTAGGCACGGACCAATTGGGGCGTGATGTACTTTCAAGGATATTATGGGGCGGACAAGATTCGTTGTTCATAGCCATATCCATCATTGCCATTAGCAGTATCATTGGCATTTGTATCGGTGGTTTGCTAAGTATGAGCCCTTGGTATATTGATGAATTGGGATCGCGTTGCATCGATATGGTACTAGGGTTCCCTAGCATGATCGTGGCCATTGCCTGCATCGGTATATTGGGGCCGTCTGTGGAAAATATTATCATTTCACTGTGTTTAACTCGTTGGGCAGAATACGCAAAGATTACGCGGAACTTGGTGAATTTAGAAAAGCAAGCACAATATGTGGTTGTAGCACGCATGTCTGGGGCATCCTTGTGGCGCATTATCCGTCGCTACATGATTCCCAATCTTCGAGGGACTCTATTGTTGGTCATCATTCAACATATGGGAGACACGATTATTACGGTGGCAAGCTTTTCCTTGATCGGCATTGGCGTACAACCGCCTACACCAGAATGGGGTGCTATCTTGCTGAATGCTCGAGATTTCTTGCAAACAGCGCCTTGGCTATTAATCTATCCAGGGTTAGCAATTTTTATCACTGTTGTGTTATTAAATTACATTAGTGATGCCTTACAAGATGGTAGGCATGTGTAAAGGGCGAAATATTAGCCCAATTTGATTCTTATGTAATGACAAAGGATAGTACCATTGACTAATACAGATTTAGTAAGCGTAGATAATTTATCCGTCTCTTACGATGGAGTAAAGGTCGTGAAAGAAGTATCTTTCACGTTAAAACAGAATGAAATCTTTGCCATCATTGGTGAAAGTGGGTCCGGAAAATCTACTGTAGCGAAAGCTTTCTTAGGTTTGTTAGAACAGGCAGACCTGACGGGAGCCATCCACTATGGGGGAGATAATTTGCTCACTTATGGACCTAAAGAATGGCAGGGTGTACGTGGTGTACATATAGCCATGATTTATCAAAATCCAGGTAATTATTTAAACCCATTCAAACGCATTGGAGAGCAGATGAAAGTAATCTTAGCCTCCCATGGAAAGGCCTACGATGAAGGCGACATTTTGAACCTGCTAGAGGCTGTTTCCTTACCACAAGGAAAGGCACTACTTGAGTCCTATCCATTTCAACTGAGTGGGGGCATGCAACAGCGTGTGGCCATCGTTATGA
Source organism: Veillonella sp. VA139 (assembly GCF_003992005.1). Classification (GTDB taxonomy): domain Bacteria; phylum Bacillota; class Negativicutes; order Veillonellales; family Veillonellaceae; genus F0422. Next base: position 66,084 of record NZ_RQVL01000005.1, read on the forward strand.
GTTTACTCATACATCCACAACTACTGATTGCAGATGAACCGACTAGTGCTCTTGATGTATTGGTGCAACAGGATATTGTAAAAGTCCTAGAAGAGGTGCAACAGCGGTTGCAGAATACGTTGCTGTTTATCACACACAATATTCAGATAGCCCGTAGATTGGCGGATCGAGTAGGCATTATGCATGAAGGTGTGTTAGTGGAAATCGGTAAGACCGAAGAGGTCTTATCGAATCCGCAACATGAATATACGAAACTGCTTTTACAGTCCTTGCAGGAGGTGAAAGTATGATACTAGAAGTTCAGGGCGTCAGCAAACTATATACCCGCAAAGGGGAAACGGTGACAGCACTGCAAGATGTGAGTTTGTCTGTACAAGAACGAGAGCGCATCGGAATTGCCGGTGGCAGTGGATCTGGTAAAAGTACCTTGTTGCGATTGCTATCCTTGCAAGAAGAGCCAACTTCTGGGACCCTTTCTTTGTTTGGAAAATCTACCTCCCAATGGAAAGGAAATGAGAGAGAGCTCTATCGTTCCTTGCAAGTGATGTTCCAAAACTCCTTTTACAGCATTAGCCCTCGTATGGCATTAGGAGAATTTATGCTAGAGCCTTGCGTAAATTTTGGGATAGGCACAAAACAAGAGGCGAAAGAGCGCTGTGAATGGTGGCTTTCAAAGGTGGGATTGGATACATCGGTGTGGAAGAAATACCGCCATGAATTGAGCGGAGGTCAGTTACAGCGATTGGCTTTAGCCCGTATGATGGCAGTCGGCGCTGAGCTTGTTTTATTTGATGAGCCGACCAGTGCCCTCGATGTGTGCAATCAAGCGCGGGTCGTCGAACTCATTCAAAATGTTTATGAAGAGCAACCGTTTACCTATGTGTTCGTCAGCCATGACCTAGGCGTTTTGCAAGCCCTTACGGATCGTATTATTGTGATGAAAGAAGGTACGATTGTAGAAACTTTGGCATCAAAAGATTTGGGATTGGCAACGCATCCGTATACAAAACAATTATTGGCAGCTAGCCGTGGGTAAATGGCTATCGTCTATGAAGTGGTAAAGACCGCAACAGTTTCTTATTGAAGAAAGTGTTGCGGTTTTTTGTTGAAATAAATATTACCCTAGTGATAGCATGAATCGTAAAAAAATAGTATAATTGTATTTTAGAATATACAATACAAGTGATATGGAAGATAGGGAGGATGGAATGAAAGAAATCAAAGATGTGTCGAAATTGACTTATACGCATGTACAAGGCGGTCAGTTTCGTTGGATAACAGTAAGTACCATCATGCTAGCATTGGGAACGATTTTGCATGCAGTATCGCCAAGTGTGGCAGGGGTGACGCCGAACTGGACTATAGCTACCTATTGTGTAGCTATCAACTTAACACGTCCCACACTGAGACAAAGTTTGGGGATTGGTTTGGTAGCAGCTTTAATCAATGTATTCACGTCAAAATCGGCATTGCCCTACGGGAACCTGATTAGTGAGCCTTTGGGGGCTTTCACATGCGCCGTGTTAGTACATTACATTTCTAATCTAAAAATTGGTAAACTAAATTTGATGCCTATATTGAGTGCTTTCATCAGTACCGTGGCGTCTGGTGGAGCTTTCATTACCTGTTTATACCTCGTGTTAGGATTGCCGAGCAATGTGTATTGGAACGCTATGTGGCCATTGGTATTGATGGTGGCCCTTTGTAATGCCGTAGTGGCACCATTTTTGTACATTCCGGCGCAAAAATTATTGGCTCGTCAAACTGTGAAAGGTCAACAATTGACGGACAGTAGTGACCACAGTGATTTACATATTGTACCATCTGTGAAAGCACCAATTGTCATTGACCATATGAGTTATCGCTATGGAAACCAAACAAAGTATGCCGTGAAAGACATTAACTTAGTAGTACATGAAGGAGATTTTCTTGTCATTACAGGACCAGCAGGCTGTGGTAAATCTACCATCTGTATGGCTATGGCAGGAGCGGTACCGAAGTTCTATGGCGGAACTATGGAAGGTATGGTGTTCATCAACGGCAAAGCAGTGACGCAATTAGAAATTCCAGACGTCGCAGATGATATCGGTATCGTCTTAGCCGACTATGATACACAACTAGTGACCATGACGGTGGCAGAGGAAGTAGCCTTTGCCCTTGAAAATCGTGGCTATACAGCGGAGGCGATTCAAGAGCGTACAGCCATCGTGTTAGAACAAGTAGGCTTAACTGGATTGGAAGATCGCAATGTGTACAGCTTGTCTGGGGGGCAACGTCAGCGGTTGGCAATTGCCTCTGTGTTAGCTGTAAACCCATCTATTTTGGTCTTAGATGAACCCACAAGCTCTTTAGATCCAGAAGGCACAGAAGAGTTATATCGCTTAGTAGGTTCCTTGAATCGTGACCATGGTATTACTGTTGTGGTTATTGACCACGATTTACATGCTGTCTTACCATACGCAAATCGTATGGTATTAATCGATGGTGGGGAGCTAAAAATCGACAGCTCTGTAGAAGATGTATTGTCTTATATGTATGATACGAACACATACGTAGATGCATTGCCATCCTTATTTGTAACCTATAAATCCTTAGTAGCAAAAGGGATTGATTTAGATACACCATGGTTGTCTTTAGCATCTGCGCAGTCTAGTCTTATGAAAGGAGAACGCTAATATGTTGACAGTTGAAAATTTGCGCTTTTCCTATGTACCAGGACAAGATATTATGAAAGACGTAACTTTCACAATTGGGAATGGTGAGTTCATTACATTAGGCGGTCGAAATGGTTGTGGAAAAACCACTGTGACCCGTTTATTAGTCGGTTTAGAAACGCCTGTAGAAGGTAAGATTTCTTACGACGGTCAAGATATTACGAATATGCCTACCTCTGAAAGAGGGCGTTTTATTGGCTATGTATTTCAACAGCCAGATCGTCAAATGTTCCGCCAAACTGTGGCAGAAGAGGTGGCATTTGGGCCAGAACAATTGGGGTATGACAAAGAAACCGTTCGTAGTATCGTGAAAGATGCGTTGGAACGAGTAGGCATTTCCCATTTAGCAGAATCCTATCCATTAGGCTTACGCCGTGGAGAAAAGCAACGAGTAGCCATCGCCTCAGCGTTAGCGATGCAGTCTAAACTGTTGATTCTTGATGAACCAACGAGCGGTCAAGATGGGACGGAAACAAAAGGTTTACTTGTGTTGTTGCAAGAATTGCAAGCCCAAGGTTTGACCATATTACTCATTACCCATGATATGGAAATTATGGCAGAATATTCTACACGAGTGATCATTATGGGATATGGCACAAAAGCTTTTGATGGATCCCCAGAAGAGCTATTTACACATCGTGATGATCTGTTAGAACTGGGTTTAACGAAGCCACCGAGCGTGGTGCTTAGTGAAGCGGTGCCAGCCTTAGGGTATTGCAAATCTATGAAAGAGTTTGAACTGCGCTATGCAGAGTATGTGAAAGGATAGGAGGAGACCGATGAAATTTGTACCATTAACAAAAATTTGGGCAACCATCTTCGTGTCCATCTTAGCCATTGCTATGAAAACTCCGGAACTATTGTTAGCATTATTTGGAGTAGAATTGCTGGTAATGCTCATAGGTGGTATTTTGTTCCGTCAATGGAAAGCATTATTCGCCTTAATCGGGTTTTCTGCGTTCTTAGGTATCGTACAGTACTTGGGTAGCTGGTCTGTGGACTCCGCGGTTGTAACAGCTTTACGTATGTTGACGATGACTACCATCTTTATGATGCTTATCGTGACAACGAAAACGCAGGATTTAACAGTGGCGCTGGTTCAACAATGTCGCATTCCCTATGCCTATGCCTTTATGTTTACAGCGGCCCTACGCTTTGTGCCTGACTTTTTACGTGAAAGTAAAGCCGTTCAAGAGGCGCAGGCATGTCGAGGTATGTCCTTAGAAGGGAATTGGCTGACAAAGATAAAATCTTACATGACGGTAATCCAACCGTTGATGCTGAAATCTTTGAGTCGTTCGGAGACAATGGCATTGTCCTTGGAACTTCGAGGATTTGGAAATCAGCAACATACATTTATGCGGAAAGTGAGCTTGCAGGGCATTGATTATGTGGCAGTTCTTGTTATGTTGGGAGCGACCCTTGTGACGCTATTTGCTTTGTGGCGTTCGTAACTAAATAAGATAAAGGGAAGACCGCAACATACTCCTTCTCAAACTGATACAGTGGTTAGGTTTGTTCAGGAGCATGTTGCGGTCTTCTTATGTTTGTGTGATTTGGTCAGTAAGGGAACGCCACAAGGCTGCTACGCCTAACTGCGTTCCTTTGGGGGGAAGATGGTGTTGTTTGAGAACATGCCGTGCTCTTCTTGTGTTTGTGTGATTTGGTCAGTAAGGGAACGCCATAAGGCTGCTACTCGTAACGGCGTTCCTCAATGGGTGGAGGTCTGTTTTTAATAATAACTTTCAAAATTATTCTGCAAGTACTTGAAATGGACATGGCTGTTAGTGCTATAATAGAATGAGGTAAGTTCGTGCAGGGGTTGAAAGGAGAACTGATGGATTATAAAGTGGCAGCTTCTTTTTGGACAGAGAAGGATAAAACTGCAAGAAAGATGGACCCAGATGAATTGCATATTGAGATTGTTGATTTTTTGAAAGCTCATCATACGTGTGCGTTAGCAACGCATAGTGAAACGGGTGTACGATGCACGCCATTATCGTATACTGTACATGGTGGATATATTGATATTTTCTCTGAAGGTGGTGAGAAATTCTTTCACTTAGAAGAAGATAAAAATGTATCGCTTACTGTGTTCGATCCTTATGAGGGTCCAGGTACGGCAAAGAGTGTTCAGATTCAAGGTGTAGCAACGGTGCTAGGCCCTGATGATGAAGCGTATGCTAAGGTACTAACAGAAATTGGTATGGAAAAACTTTTAGAACGTGATGATGCATTGTATTTGATTCGTGTGAAATCGAATGAGATTGTTTACTTGAATGGTTCCTTGCGAGCACGTGGCTATTATATTCGTCAAGTCTTAGCGAGATAGGGTAGATTCTTTTTGCACATCTGCGTCAAGTATGATACAATAAATAAAGACCGCCGTTAGAGGTTTCATCTAACGGTGGTTTTTTATTTTAGAAATGGGGAATTACTAATGAATATACAACGAATCTTATTGAGTGCACTATTAGGAGCCACGCTGGTAGTGACGGCCGCTTGTGGTACTGACGCTGCTGAGCAAGCAAAGTCAGAAGTGACAAAGAACGTAAAAGTAGAAACAAAAATGCCTAGCTTTGATGCGACACCAATCGCCGATGAATATGCAACGATTCATACAAATAAAGGCGATATCAAAGTCCGTCTCTATGGTAGTAAGGCACCTATTACTGTGAAAAACTTTAAAAGTTTAATTGAGCAAGGATATTACAATAATTTAACCTTTCACCGTGTTATCGATGGATTCATGATTCAAGGTGGAGATAATAAAAAGGGTGGTCCAGGGTATACAATTCCTGATGAAGTGAGCAATGATTTGCACTTTAATAAAATGGGTATCTTGGCGATGGCTAATGCAGGCCCCAATACAGGGAATGCGCAGTTTTTTATTACTGTGGCACCAACCCCATGGTTAGATAACAAACACACCATCTTTGGCGTAGTGGTACAAGGTATGGATGTGGTAGAAGCGATCAGTCGTGTGCCGAGAGATAAACGGGATGCACCAAAAGAACCAGTGGTGATTCAGTCTGTTGATTTAGCACCAATCCCAGCTGGTGAATAAGATGGAAGAAAAATTTTATACCTATATGGTACGCTGTGCAGATGGATCTCTCTATACGGGATGGACTACAGATTTAGAAAAACGTATACGAGCTCATAATGGTGAAATTAAAGGGGGCGCCAAGTATACACGAAGTCGAAGACCAGTCACTTTGGTATGGAGCACAGCTTTCAGTAGAAAGCAAGATGCTCAATCTATGGAACAGCAAGTAAAGCGCATGGAACGGTCTCAAAAAGATGCCCTCATTGCGGCAAATTGTGATATAATGAAATGATACAGATAGTGCGTGAATACGAGAGGAGGAATGCTAATGAAACGAGTCATTGTGTCCGTGAAAAGTACGCAACGTGATGCGGATGGAGAAGATACGGTGGTGGAATTAGTATCCTCTGGTAAGTATTATGAAACAGCCTTGGCGAAACATATCATTTATGATGAAAGTGAAGTCACTGGTTTGGGGAATACGAAAACAACCATTAAAGCCTATAAGGATTCGGTGGTACTCTTAAGAACTGGTGAATTTTCTATGCGCCATGAGTATCAACTGGGGAAGACTAATATTGCAAGTTTGGAAACCCCATATGGGGCGCTAGAACTAGCTATGCTAACCCATGAATTAGACATAGATTTGAAAGATGGCAAGGGCCATATTTGTTTAGGATATGATATCTCTGTTGGTGGTGAATGGCAATTTTACAACCAACTGTATGTAGAGATTCGGGAGGATGTACATTATGGACATGAAAGAAGTTTTGAAAGCAGCCATTAAGGATGCTTTGCAGATAGCTCTGGAACAAGGAGAGTTACCAGAAGGTACCTATCCAGAGGCACATTTGGAAGTGCCACCGCAGAAAGAGTTTGGTGATTTTTCCACCAATATTGCTATGCAATCTGCAAGAGTGGCGAAATCTAATCCAAGGGCCATTGCGGAAACGATCATTTCCCATATGAACTACGATTGGTTGGAACGAGCAGAGGTAGCAGGTGCTGGGTTTATTAATTTCTTCTTAGCTTCTGATGTGATTTACGATACTTTAAAAAACATATTAACAACAGGGGACACATATGGTGGTGCACCACTTCGTGAAGAAGATACTGTGCAAATTGAGTATGTCAGTGCGAACCCAACTGGTTTGTTACATGTAGGTCATGGTCGTGGTGCTGCCTATGGTAGTGCCTTGGTAAATTTAATGCGTGCAGCTGGATATAATGTGTTTGCTGAATATTACATTAATGACGCAGGTAAGCAAATCGATAACTTAGCGGCCTCTGTGAATGCTCGGTATTTAGAATTATTAGATATGAAACATGAGTTCCCTGAGTCTGGCTATCGTGGTCAAGATGTCATTGATACAGCGCAGGAATTGATTAACTGGAGAGGCGATTTCTTTGCAGTACTTCCAGAAGAAGAGCGTGTTCCATTCTTTAAAGAATTTGCCTTAACAGAAAAATTAAATGGATTACGTAAAACATTGCGTAATTTCCGTGTAGGATTTGATCGTTGGTTTAGCGAACGTAGTTTACATAAAAGTGGTGAGATTCGCACATTAGTGGATCAGCTATTGGAATCTGGCGGAATGTATGAAAAAGATGGGGCCTACTGGTTGGCATCTATGCAATATGGGGATGACAAAGACCGTGTAGTTATCCGTGACAATGGAGAACCAACGTACTTGGCGGCAGATATTGCGTATCACAAAGATAAATACGAACGTGGCTACAAACAATTAATCAATATTTGGGGTGCTGACCATCATGGGTATATTGCCCGTGTGAAAGCAGCTATGGAAGCGCTTGGATTTAACCCAGATAAATTAGAGGTTCTACTATTACAAATGGTATTCTTATACCGTGATGGAGAACTTGTGAAAATGTCTAAACGGACAGGAGAAACCATTACGTTGGACGAATTAATCGAAGATGTAGGGGTAGATGCAGCGAGATACTTCTTCTTGATGCGTTCCTTAGATAGCCAATTGGACTTCGACATCAATTTGGCATCCTCTAAATCTAACGATAATCCAGTGTACTACATCCAATATGCCCATGCTCGTATTCACAGTATTTTCAACCAAGTGAAAGAAGCTGGTATTGCCTATGGCGACTGGGCGAATACTACTTTCACAGCATTGCAAGGCGAACAAGAAGTGGAATTGATTAAAAAATTAGCAGCCTATCCAGAAGAAATTCAGTTATCTGCTAATAATAAAGCGCCACATCGTATTGCTAAATACTTGTACGATGTAGCCAGTCTATTCCATTCCTTCTATAAACAAGGTCGTATCATGGGCGTTGAGCCAGAATTGCAACAAGCTCGCTTAGGCTTGATTACGGCAACAGCACATGTATTGCAACATGGTCTAGGTATCTTAGGTATTTCCGCTCCTGAAAAAATGTAATCAGAAGCATATAATTATTAGGGAGGCATCATGTCAACAAAGTATATTTTCGTAACAGGTGGCGTCGTATCATCATTAGGTAAAGGCATTACTGCAGCATCCTTGGGACGTTTGTTGAAAAATCGTGGATATAAGGTGACAATTCAAAAATTTGATCCATATATCAATATCGACCCAGGTACCATGAGTCCCTATCAACATGGTGAAGTGTTCGTCACTGACGACGGTGCAGAAACTGACTTAGATTTAGGTCACTATGAACGTTTCATTGACATTAACTTAGGTAAAACATCCAATATTACAGCTGGTAAAGTGTATTGGTCTGTCATCAATAAAGAACGTAAAGGGGAATACCTTGGTTCCACAGTACAAGTTATCCCTCATATTACAAATGAAATTAAAAACGCTGTGTTCCGTGTAGGTAAAGAAGATAATGCAGATGTGGTGATTACAGAAATCGGCGGTACTGTGGGCGATATTGAAAGCTTACCGTTCTTGGAAGCTATCCGCCAAGTAAAAAAAGAAGTCAACCGTGATGATGTGTTATATATCCACGTTACATTGGTACCATACATCAGCGCAGCTGGCGAGTTGAAAACAAAACCAACACAACACAGCGTAAAAGAACTTCGTGGTATTGGTATCCAACCAGATATCATCGTATGCCGTACAGAAAAAGAAATTTCCCGTGACATGAAAGATAAATTGGCATTATTCTGTGACGTGGATCCAGATGCTATCGTGGAAAACCGCACTTGCAGCACCATCTATGAAGTACCATTGATGATGCAAGAGGAAGGATTAGATAGCATTGTTGTACGCAAATTGAACCTTGAAGATCGTCCTGCAGACATGACAGAATGGAAAGACATGGTTCATAAAATCTTACATCCTAAACAAGAAATTACTATCGCTCTTGTTGGTAAATACGTAGCATTACATGATGCGTACATTTCTGTAGCCGAGGCATTGGGTCATGCAGGTATCGTAGAAGATACAAAAGTTAACATTAAATGGGTTGACTCTGAAGCGGTAGAAGCAGAAGGTACAGACCTAGCGGAAGTATACAAAGATGTAGACGGTATCTTGGTACCAGGCGGTTTTGGTTGCCGTGGTGTAGAAGGTAAAATTGCGACCATCCAATATGCTCGTGAGCACAAAGTGCCGTTCCTTGGCATTTGCTTGGGCATGCAAACATCTGTAATGGAATTTGCTCGTTCTGTATTGGATATGAATGGCGCTACTTCCACAGAATTTGATGAAAGCTGTGAGTTCCCTGTGATCGACTTAATGGATGACCAAGTAGATGTAGATGAAAAAGGTGGTACAATGCGCCTAGGCGTATACCCATGTAAAACAGTACCTGGTACAAAAGTACATGAAGCATACGGCGAAGATTTGATTTACGAACGCCATCGCCACCGTTGGGAATTCAACAATGCATACCGTCAACAATTGACAGATGCAGGCTTGATTATCTCCGGTACATCCCCTGATAATCGTCTAGTAGAATGCGTTGAAGTAGCGGATCATCCTTGGTTCGTAGGCGTACAATTCCATCCAGAATTGAAATCTCGTCCAAACAATGCACATCCATTGTTCAAAGGATTTGTGAAAGCGGCTATTGATAATAAAAAATAAGACATAGTGAGTATGTAACATAGAAAGGACTGCAACAGAATACAATAGATTCTGGGTGCAGTCCTTTTGTAAGATTTTTATCGGAATGATGAATGTTAGAGGCATCTGCATATTTTATGCTAGAAGGTGGTGATGATATGGTATTGCAAAATAAGTTGGGACTTACAGACTCTGTAGAACTTGCTAGGGAGGAAGAACGGATTAGTAAGAAGAAAGCGTTAGATCTGTTTGATACTGCTGTACTAGAGAAGTATGCTGTAGGTTCTTTTGCACAATTAGCTGCGATACATAGATATTTATTTGAAGGTATCTATGACTTTGCAGGAAAAGTTAGGTCTGTTAATATAGCAAAAGGTAATTTCCGGTTTGCGCCTGTAATGTATTTACAGGCAGCCCTTGAAAGTATAGAGAACATGCCACAATCTACTTTTGATGAAATTATTGAAAAATATGTGGAGATGAACGTGGCACATCCTTTCAGAGAAGGCAATGGAAGAAGTGCTAGAATCTGGCTAGACCTAATGTTGAAGCAAGAACTACATCACGTTGTAGATTGGAGCTTAGTAGATAAAGACGATTATTTACTAGCCATGGAACGAAGCCCTATTAAAGATATTGAAATCAAGCATCTTTTAAAAAGAGCATTAACTGATCGGATAGATGATAGAGAAGTTTATATGAAGGGCATTGATCATAGTTATTACTATGAAGGGTATACCTTGTATAAAACAGAAGAGTTGTAGGATATTTTGAGCCCTACGATGCAGCTATTCTATTGTCTTTTATTCCAAACAGTGCTATACTTAAGACACAAACAAGAAGAGCCATCAACGTGTGCTGGCGTTAGGCTCATCTCAAAAGCGTAAATTGATGATGCCTAACGTGTAGAGGGTGCGAACCTCTTTCGTTAGGCTTCATCATTAATTATTTGAACAAATCAATGATTTGTACTATTAGTTTTAAAATCAAAATCAATATATTGACTTTTTTAAAAAACTTTTTCATAGTACCACCTCCTCCTATAGAGTAGGAAGAGATGAGCCCAACGCACGTTGAAGACTTTTCTGTGATTTTATTATAGCAGAATCTATTCGTATTGTGTATACACATAAATAAAAAATACATTAGTCTATTGACAAGCGACTGGAAATGCTATAGAATAGTCTTCAGTTACATAAAGCAAATGCGATGAACAGGTATAAAGATATAGTTAGTTGCTTTCAGAGAGCTACTGGTTGGTGTGAAGTAGTAGAACGGTTATATTGAAACTCCCCTGTGAGCAGCGATGGTGAAACCGAGTAGTCATCGACGGTAGTTCCGTTATAACTGTGAGAACCAACTAGGGTGGGACCGTGTTATTGAAATGATAATGCCCCTTGATGTGCACTGCACATTGAGGGGCTTTTTTGTATCATAGGTTGATTAGTGTTTCTTACATTTTACGATGAGATCTGTATAAGGTATACAGTACATGTAAACTCTATTAGAATGTTCTGATAGTTTTAAGCACAGTTTACTAATAGCAGAATATGCCGTTGATTGTGACAAACAACGCACAAGATAGAGGCAGAATCTATGATGTAGTACGACTAGAACATACAGTATGTAAAATGTAAAAACCTCTATGAAGCCAATACGCAACATATAACGCCCCTAGGGATGCATTGTCATCTCTGGGGGCGTTTTTCTATTCTCTGAAAGCAATTTCAGCGTCACGTAGTCAAAACCACCATAGGAATGATTTTATCAAAGGTGAGATATGGAGGCCACATATTCAGTTTTCTTAGAATCATTCGTTAGAATAGAAATACGAACAGATATAGATTAATCAGAAAGAGGAACAATCATGGATAACAGAATTTATTTTTTTGATACTACACTTCGCGATGGGGAGCAAACTCCAGGTGTTTCCCTTCAAACACCAGAAAAAGTAGAAATTGCACAATCTCTTGTACGCCTTGGATTAGATGTTATAGAAGCGGGGTTTCCTGCGGCATCGGAAGGTGACTTTGAAGCAGTATCCACAATTGCTAAAGAAGTACGTGGATGTACGATTGCAGCGCTTGCTCGATCCAATGAGAATGATGTGACGAAAGCAGCAGAAGCACTAGCAGGTGCAGAACGCAGCCGTCTACATGTGTTTATCGCTACTAGCGATATTCATCTAGAATATAAATTGAAAAAGACTCGTGAAGAAGTGTTAGACATTGTGAAACATATCCTTGAGTTTGCGAAAGGTAAATTCGATGAAATCGAGTTCTCCGCAGAAGATGCATCTCGTACAGATTTAGATTATTTATGCCGTGTCTTTGAAGTGGCTATCGAAGGTGGAGCTTCTATTTTGAATGTGCCAGATACAGTTGGTTATATGACACCAGAAGAGTTTGGCAATCGTATTCGCTACATTAAAGAGCATACAAGAGGTATTGAAAAGGCAATCATCAGTGTACATTGTCACAATGACTTAGGCCTTGCGAATGCGAACACGTTGGCAGCTATCGAAGCAGGGGCTCGCCAAGTAGAATGTACTATGAATGGCTTAGGTGAACGAGCTGGTAATGTGGCTATCGAGGAAGTCGTGATGGCTATTAAAACTCGTCATGACCACTATCCATTTGATGTACACATCAACACACCACTATTTACTCGTACTAGCAAATTGGTGAGCAAACTTTGTGGTGTGGCTGTATCTCCTAATAAAGCCATCGTAGGTGCTAACGCCTTCGCTCATGAGTCCGGTATTCATCAACATGGTATGTTGAACAATCCAACCACCTATGAAATTATGACCCCAGCTAGTGTAGGAGCGGAAAAAACGTCCATCGTATTAGGTAAACATTCTGGTCGTCATGCCTTCGAAGATCATCTAGTGAATTTAGGCTTTCAGTTAGAAGAAAAACGAGTGAATGAGTTGTTCGTTCAATTCAAAGCCTTAGCAGATAAGAAAAAACAAGTCTATGATGAAGATATTTACGCTTTGGTGATGGATACGATGCATCACGAACAAGCATTCCACGTGGTACAACACGATTACCATTCCGATCAAAATGGCTATGTTCTTGCTAGCATTCGTGTATTAACACCGAGTGGGGAACGCATGGACGCCGCTGTCGGTGATGGTCCGGTAGATGCTTCTTTCAGAGCCATCGAACGACTAGTGAACACACCATTTGTGTTGGAAGATTTCCAAATCCGTTCCGTAACAGTGGGTAAGGATGCCCTTGGTGAGGCGGTTGTAAAAGTCAATTATAATGGCCGCAGATTCCAAGGCCGTGGGGTGAGCACAGATATCGTAAAATCCAGTGTAAATGCCTATATTAACGCAGTCAATGCAATTTATTTAGCAAAAGAATTAGAACAAGAGTTTGGAAACCAGGAGGGTTAATGTCATGGGTATGACCATAACAGAAAAAAATATGGCTCGTCACGCAGGGCTAGCAGAAGTAAAAGCAGGTCAAATGATCGAGTGTCAATTAGATTTCATCTTGATGAACGATATTACATTTCCACCAGCGAAAAAAGAGTTTGAAAAAATCGGTAAACCTGTATTCGATGCAGACCGCATTTACTTAGTACCAGACCATTTCACGCCAAATAAAGATATTAAATCTGCTACACAAGCGAAAGTGATGCGCGATTTCGTGCGACAACATAAGATTACGCACTATTTTGAAGTAGGTCGTATGGGCATTGAGCACGTATTGTTGCCAGAACAAGGTTTGATTGGACCTGGGGAAATGATCATTGGCGCTGACTCTCACACTTGTACGTACGGTGCATTGAATGCCTTTGCTACCGGCGTGGGTTCTACAGATGCAGGGGTGGCTATGGCAGAAGGTAAAACTTGGTTCAAAGTGCCAGAAACAATCAAAGTCGTGTTAGAAGGAAAACCAGCGAAATGGATTTCTGGTAAAGATATTGTGTTGGACTTAATCGGTAAAATCGGTGTGGATGGCGCTCGTTACAAAGCTCTTGAGTTCCATGGTTCTGGTGTGCAATATATGACAATGGCAGACCGTTTGACCATCTGTAACATGGCTATCGAAGCGGGCGGTAAATGTGGTGTATTCCCATACGATGCAGTGACAGAGGAGTATATCCAAGGTCGCATTACACGTCCTATTGAACCGATTGCAGCAGATGAAGATGCAGACTATTGCCAAGTAGTGACCATTCAATTAGACGAATTAACACCAGTGGTGGCGTACCCACACCTTCCTTCCAATACGCATTACATGAAAGATATTGTGAAAGAAGACCGCATTCAAATCGACCAAGTCATCATCGGTTCTTGCACAAATGGTCGCTTTGAAGATTTAGAAATGTGTGCAGAAATTTTTAAAGGTCGCAAGGTGGCGGACTTCGTGCGTTGCATCGTGATCCCAGGGTCCCAAGATGTATATAACCAAGCTGTAAAAGCAGGCTTAATGGACATCTTTATCGAAGCAGGTTGTGCCGTAAGTACACCAACTTGCGGTCCGTGTTTAGGTGGTTACATGGGTATCATGGCAGAGGGCGAACGTACCGTATCTACCACAAACCGTAACTTCCGTGGTCGTATGGGACACGTGGACAGTGAAGTATATTTAGCAAGCCCCTATGTGGCGGCAGCAAGTGCAGTAGCAGGGTATTTAGCAAGCCCTGAGGAGGTATAATATGGCAGACTTTCAAGGAACGATTTGGCGCTACGGCGACAATGTAGATACAGACGTAATCATTCCAGCGCGCTACTTGGCGATCGCGGATATGGCGGAACTAGCAGAACATGCTATGGAAGACATTGATACTACCTTTGCACCGAATGTGAAAGCTGGTGAAATTATGGTAGCTGGCAAAAACTTTGGTTGTGGTTCCTCTCGTGAACATGCACCAGCAGTGATTAAAGAAAAAGGCATTTCTTGTATCGTAGCAGATAGCTTTGCTCGCATTTTTTTCCGCAATGCTATCAATATCGGTTTGCCTGTGATCGAAATTGGTGAGGCTGTGGACTGTATTCAAGAGGGTCATGAAATTGCTGTGGAAATAGCCACAGGTGTTGTTCATAATGTGACTACCGGTGAAAGCTACCAAGGAACGGCACTACCACAATTTGTGCAAAATATTGCCAAAGCAGGTGGATTGGTAAACTTTGCAAAAACAAGACAAAACTAATATATCTAATAGGAGGCCCTAGGCAATGCTACTATTGATTAGCCTAGAGGTATTCCCTATAGTATGGATACTAACTAGGTAGAATATCTTGGTATATTGTAGATGTGTAGAGACTTTTAAAAGAGGAATACTATGAGTGAAAAACAAATTGTCCTAATTGCTGGCGACGGCATTGGGGAAGAGATAACAAATTCGGCGCGTGCCGTGGTGGACGCAGCCTTTGCCAAAGCTGGTGTAACAGCCAACTGGATTGAGAAAAAAGCGGGTGGTGCGGCCATCGATGCCTTCGGTGAACCATTGCCACAAGATACCATCGATGCATGCCAAGTAGCAGATGCTGTATTATTAGGTGCTGTAGGCGGTCCTAAATGGGATGATGTAGATCCATCCATCCGTCCTGAAAAAGCCATCCTTGGTTTGCGTAAAGCATTGGGTTTGTTCTGTAACTTGCGGCCAGTGAAAATTTACCCAGCATTGCGTGAATTTTCTCCGTTAAAACCAGAATTAGTAGAAAATGTTGACTTCGTTATCGTTCGTGAATTAACAGGAGGCATCTACTTTGGGGAACGGGAAGAAGCACAAGGAGAAGGCCCAACAGAATTTGCTTGGGACAAAGAGACCTACGCTCGTTATGAAGTGGAACGCATCATGGACGTAGCAGTGGAAACAGCACGTAAACGGTCTGGCAAAGTGGTGAGCGTAGATAAAGCTAACGTATTGGCATCTTCTCGTTTATGGCGTAAAATTGCGAAAGAAAAAGCAGAGGCAAACCCAGACATCAACATGGATTACTACTATGTAGATAATACAGCCATGCAACTGGTGACGAACCCAGGTCAATTTGATGTGCTAGTGACAACGAATTTATTTGGAGACATCTTGAGCGATGAAGGAGCTGTTATCTCTGGCTCTCTTGGCTTATTGCCATCTGCCTCCATTGGTACAGGCACTTCTTTGTATGAACCAATTCATGGATCGGCACCAGATATTGCAGGACAAGGCATTGCCAATCCACTAGGAACAATCTTGTCTGCTGCCATGATGTGTCGTTACTCCTTGGACTTGCCAACAGTAGCAGACTCCATTGAAGAAGCGGTGACAGCTGTTCTTGATGCGGGATACCGTACAGGCGATATGTATCGTGAAGGATTCACGAAAGTAAATACTCAAGGTATGACTGACGCGGTCATAGCGCACTTAGGGTAAGCGTTACCTTCTGGGAAAATCCTTTATATAGCAAATGAAAGAATGCCATATACTCCTCCGTAAATTTACGTTCCACTGAGATTTACTCCGGAGTATATGGCATTCTTTTTCGTTTGTGTAAGTTAGATTTCCATCTATATAAGCATTGCCTAGCCTAAGTGCGCTATGGTGGGGCTCTAGGGGACGAATAAAGTGGGATAAAAAAGAAAAGCCGAGATACATCCCGGCTTATATTGCAAATAAAGTATATCCATGGTGGGGAGCACCATCTTTATGGGCCTCTCTTTAAAAATGATAACTCATTTTATGGTGGGGGTGCACCAACAGTAAAATCCCTCGCTTTCAGAATGATAATTCATTCTATGGTGGGGATCACCAACGATAAAGTTCCGCACTTGTAGATATACATTTACAAGTCAATCCTATCACAGAAGTATAGGCATGTCAACTAGAGTGAAGATCTATTTATCCATCGATTTTCGCACTATTTCTTGTAAAGCCCCATAGCCTTGTGCCTCTAGTTCTTCGAGGGGAATGAAGCGGAGGGCAGCACCGTTAATGCAGTATCGAAGGCCACCCATATCTCTAGGTCCATCTTCAAAGACATGACCTAAGTGGGCATCACCAATGCGGCTACGCACTTCGATGCGGGAATGGCCAAAGAGGCTCTCATCCTGATAGTACCGAATGACATCGCTGTTGATAGGCTTGGCAAAGCTAGGCCAACCACAGCCAGAATCAAATTTCTCAGCGGAAATAAACAAAGGTTCTCCCGTAGTTACGTCTACATAGAGGCCAGGGCGGAACTCATCGGTATAGTGATGGGAGAAAGGCCTTTCGGTGTCACTTTGTTGGGTTACTGCGTAGGCTAAAGGATCCAATTCACGTTGCAGCTCCTCGTCAGATTTTTTCGTATACCCATCTTCCTCAATGAGAGGCTCATAGGCTTTGGCTACATTGATATGACAGTATCCACCAGGATTCTTGTCTAAATAATCTTGATGATAGTCTTCGGCAGGGTAAAAGGAATCGAGGGGCAGTACTTCAATGGCAAAGGGTTCACGATAGTGCGAGTTGGCTAGGGCTAAGAACTCCTCGATAGTGCTTTTATCATCAGGGTTTTCATAATAGATGCCACTACGATATTGAATGCCCTCGTCTCCACCTTGTTTATTGATACTGAAAGGATCCACTACCCGTAAAAAATATTGAATGATTTGGGACAGGGATATGGTTGCATCATCGTAAGTCAATTTTACAGTTTCTACATGACCACTGCCACGGCAGACCTCTTCGTAAGAAGGGTTGGCATGATGTCCGTTGCTATAGCCTACAGATGTTGTTACAATGCCAGGAATGCGTTTGAAATAGGCCTCTAAGCCCCAAAAACAGCCCCCAGCGAGATAGATAATTCGTTGCATAGTATCCTCCTTTATAGTTGGACGTAATCTTCTATCAGATAAAAAGAAAAGCCGAGACATGACTCGGCTAACTAAATTCTAGCATAGGTGTATTCAGATAACAAGGGTATTTTATAAGAAAGTTCATAGGTATAACAGAAGGAAACTTGATCAATAAGAGTACTAGCGTATGAGACGTCTATGAATCATAAAAGGGGGTAGATGTATATTCTAGTTAAGTTTTCATGTACTTTTGTGTATAATAGACTACATATATTAATGTTAGGAACAGGAAAGTAGGAGGGTTAACCATGGCAGATGAAAGAGTTACAGATCTACAGTTGGCACACTCTGTGCTAGGCTATACAGGTGTACCTGGTGCCTATGCCTATGAAGTGTTGCAGAACTTGCTTTCAAAATATATAGAAAAAGGGGGCTCCGTGGAAGGGCAACAGATTGAACGGTGTCAAAGCCATCGTGAGCTCGTACAGGCTGTTCATGAAGGGCGCATCGATTATGCTATATTGCCCATTGAAAACTCTATCGTTGGAGAAGTGAGGGACAGCACGGATTTAATCAAAGATAAGAACATTCACATCGTTGGGGAAGTGCGCCACCGCATTAGTCATAGTTTGCTAGGCGTACCAGGTGCTAGCCTAGATATGATTCAAGAAGTGTACTCTCACGAACAAGCCCTCATGCAATGCTCGCAATTTTTGGCGACGCACAGTTCCTGGCAATTGGGACCGATGAACAATACCGCTATGAGTGCGAAATATGTAAGTGATACACAGGATGTGAGGAAAGCATGCATCGCCAATGCATCTGCTCAAGAACTATACGGCCTAACTCTGTTGGCGCCAGACATTGCAAATTTTAAGGAAAACTTTACACGATTCTTCATCATCACCCATAAGGACGTAATGATTCATGATGCACACAAGTTGAGCATCATCGTACAAACGCCGAATACACCAGGGGCACTGGTGAAAGTCCTACGAGTTTTCGAGGACCACCAACTGAACATGGTCAACATCAAGTCACGACCATCCATGCATACACCGTGGGAGTACTTTTTCTACATCGACATTGAGGGGGAAGACCGCGAAGCAGACCTACAACAAGCTTTAGCAGAAGTACGAGAGCTTTCCAATTATTTACAGGTCTTAGGGCATTATAAAATCTATGATGTACTGTGAGATTCTAATTGGAATTTGAATACCAGCATAAGCAAAAGTCGCACAAGAATACATGAAAAAATTATTGAGTTACTTCTGCAATGGATAAATAAGTGAGTCTAAAACAATAGTATCAATCATTTTTTAGTAGTACATTTTAACGTACTGTGGTAGTATTAATCATAGGATAGAATAACGCATTATTTTTAAGCTTATCGCATCAAATTTAAGGGGATAACAATCAGTAGAACGGAGGGATAGTATGACAGAATTACACATGTATTTAGCGTATTTAATAGCCTGGGCGATGTATCAGTTGTGGTCCATCCATAGATGGATGAAATCAGAATCAAAAGAGGAAAAAGCTGAAACTGCTGGTCATGCATTGCAGGATGTGTTAGACTTTGTGTCGCCTAAGGCAGTAGCAATTTTGGCCATGAGTGGAATTATTTTTACGGGGGCAGCAGATGTGTTAGGGGTCTTGCTTGTGAAAGGCTTCATACGTGATCCACAATGGTTAGATTATATGTTACTAGGTCTTGTTTGTGCGAGTATTATAGCGGGAATTCGTTCTGCTGTTGAGGGATATCGCATTGTCTTAAGTGCATCTAATTCTCGTCATCCAGACCTCTTTTTAGTGCGCCATGAAAGGATATTTAAAAAAGGTCGTATAGATATTGAGGTTGTGGTAATTCGGATATTGCATGTTTTATATGCGGGATTTGCCATATATACGATTGTTATTCTTTTACAGTTGTTACATATTCTCTAATAGGGTAGATGTATGTTTTAGAATGACAGAGAATTTCTAGGTTATTATTGGCCAAAGTGCGAATAGTTTGATATAATTAACCTATATTATGTGCAATGCAATTAAGAGGTGTATCCTGTTGTATGGATATGTAAAATCTGGAAGATGGAAAGGACTCTGTCATGAAAATGCGCAAAACGACATCAATGAAGAAGAAAGAAGTATCAACTATAGAGAAAACAAAAGATTCCTATAATGAATTGGTGTATCATTCCAAATCATTTGGGGTCACATCGGTGAATAGTTTAGAGGCAAAAGCGAGAATATGGGGCTTAGATCCAGTGCCTGTGGCAGAGGCTCGTGTCCTAGAATTGGGTTGCTCTATGGGCGGTAATATAATAGGGCAAGCTGTGCATCATCCTAAGGGAACCTATGTGGGAGTGGATTTGAGTGCCTCTCAAATCGACATAGGAAACCAGTTGATTCAGTCCATGGAACTGCAAAATATAACCCTTTTGGAACGCGATATTATGAGCATTGATGCAAGCTTTGGTACCTTCGATTATATCATTGTCCATGGCATTTGGTCTTGGGTACCAGATATGGTGAAAGATAAAATTCTAGAAATTTGTGATGTGAACCTTTCAGAACGAGGGGTAGCCTATGTATCCTATAATGTGTATCCAGGATGGCATCGTTTATCTCAAGTCCGTGAAATGATGAAGTATGCTATCAGAGATGATCAGGACATGGGTTTATTAGAGCAAACAGAAAAAGGGATTGCGTTTGTAGAACAGATAAATTCTTTACTGAAAAAATCTGAGGAAGTAGTACCGAAGCTGAAATGGAAAACAGATAGCTTTGATTCTGCTTTGGCACATAAGAGCTATTACATTGCTCATGAGTATTTGGAACCTATTAATGACCCAGTGTATATTCATGAATTTATAGAGCGGGCTGAAACACATCATTTGGTCTATGTGGCAGATACGGACTTTCAGTTGTCGGCTATTAGCTGGATACAATCAGAAAAAAGAGCTATGATTGACGCCTTATCTGGTGGAGACTGGAATACAAAAGAACAAATCTTAGATTATTATTATGATACGCAGTTTAGACGCTCTATGTTATGTCACGCCTCGCAAGCCCATAAGCTGCGCCATCAAGAAGAGTTTCTCAT
Organism: Veillonella sp. VA139; assembly: GCF_003992005.1. Lineage (GTDB taxonomy): Bacteria > Bacillota > Negativicutes > Veillonellales > Veillonellaceae > F0422. The sequence continues at coordinate 86,771 of NZ_RQVL01000005.1, forward strand.
GAGTACCTTAGATGAATTGTATTTTATTTATACCCGTCGGGTAGAGGACTTGAAAGATACAGAATACAAGATAGAACAGGGTTTAGTGAACGTATGTAAAAAAGGTGGATTCTTTACTGTAGCAGACTATGAAAGGGAGATTAAAGGATTACTGGAGAATGAGGAGTTTCCTAAGGTAGATATGTACAGTATGCTAATTCGTTTCTTATTATGTGGTTTAGTAGCGGTCTTTACAGAAACGAAAGATGTGCAACCATTCCAAGAGGGTATCTCCAGGGTACCTAAAGAGTCAGCAAAGTATGTGGAAACCGTTGTCAATCGCAATGGAAATGAATTTATCAATGTATCAGATCGATTCAACGATAGTATTGAAGGCTTACATGCAGGTCATGTGGTCATCATGAATGCCTTGTCAGATCCTAAGACGTTGGATGAGCTATATACCTTGGCTGACGACGTGCTAACTGTGAATGAAACAAAGGAAGATGGACAAGTAGTTCCATTACAAGGACGTTCTGTGGTGGATGGTATCCTCGCGGATCTCAGTCGTCTTGGATTTTTGCAACATAACTAGTTTTATCTTCGGCCACTATAGATAGTGCACCGAGTCATTACCCCAAAAGAGTTGTACTGCATGTATATATTACATGTGAGTACAGATCTTTTTAGGTGGATGACGAATCTGAAAGCTAGGTGCATGGATAGTGATTTGTATATGACATAGGGGAATCGCATGGCGATTCCCCTTACGCATGGTGTTATTGTAATTTTTCTAATAAGGTTAATAAGAATTTGGACACTGTATCTACTGATGGTAAGTGTAGTCGTTCTTTTGGTGTATGAGCACCTAAGATAGTAGGACCAAAGCTAATCATTTGTGTATGTGGTAATTGTGCTTTCAATAAGCCACATTCAAGACCAGCATGAACGGCTGTTACATGTGGTTCTACTCCGATGACCTCTTTATAGAGTGCGATGGCTTGTTCTTCTAAATGGCTACCGCGTTCGTATTCCCAAGCGGGGTAACGACCTTGCTCGGAAGCAGTGAAGCCATGTACTTTTGCCAATGTCATGATGCGGTCACGTAGGTACGTCAATTGACTCATAGTCAAACTGCGCACGGAGATGAGCACGTCTAATTGCGTACCATGGTCTTCTACGATGGCAATGTTGTTACTAGTATCTACTAATCCTTCTAACTTTTTGCTCATGCCGAATACACCATGTGGTGCTAAGTACAAGAATTGCAAGAACGCTTGTGCTTGTGTATCTGCGTAGATTGTAGCAGGTGTGTCACAAGGAGTGACTTTCACTTGTAGATTTGGATCTTGTGGAGATAATTCGTGACGAATGATCTCGGCATTGGCTTGGATATGTTCTTGCAATGTAGCTGCATCAGCTGGGCGACAAAGAATAGTGGCCTCAGCAAAGCGAGGAATGGCATTATGTTTGGACCCGCCTGTAAAATGGCTCAAAGAAATAGGAGATGCTTGTTGTGCTTCCACTAATAAGCGAGCTAGGATTGTCACAGCATTACCAAGTTGTTCACCAATTTCAATGCCAGAGTGACCTCCGTGTAAGCCGTCTACAGTGATGTGGAATGCACTTAATCCCTCTGGTGTTGGTACGGGGTTCGTTGGTAATGTAAGGTCCAAACGACAGCCCCCGGCACAGGCTACGATAAATTCATGCTCTTGCTCTGTATCAATATTGAGCAAATATTGTCCGTGTAGTCGGTCACCTTTCACAGCCATAGCACCATTCATACCGGTTTCTTCGTTCGTAGTAAATAGACATTCTAAAGGTCCATGAGGGATGGTTGAATCATCTAGCACGGCCAGTGCCATCGCTACGGCGATGCCATTATCGGCACCTAGAGTAGTATCATTGGCGTGTAACCATTCACCGTCCTCGATGAGCTCAATAGGATCCTTGGAAAAATCGTGAGTGGATGTGTCAGATTTTTCTGCTACCATATCGATATGACCTTGTAAAATGATCGGTGGATGATTTTCATAGCCCGCAGTTGCATTAGCACGAATGATTACGTTTAATTCTTCATCTTGTTCTGCGTCTAAACCTCTATCTTTGGCAAATTGCATTAGAAAATCGCTAATGCCTTGCTCGTTGCCAGACTCACGAGGGATTTGACTGATTTCATGGAACCAGTGTAATACACTAGCTGTATACTTTGTATGCGTCATAATTGTACCTTTCTAATTATGGATGAAATATTTAATACATTAACTATACTCCTTTCATTGTAATGGGTCAATATATAGGGAGTAGGGTACTTTCAGAAATGATATTTTCCTAGTGAAAGTGTATGGTGGGGAATGCTATAATACAAGTAATGATTGTAAAGGAGGTTACCACATGAAGGATACAAAGATTATAATGATAGGCACAGGAGGCACCATTGCAGGTACTGGAAATGGGTCTAGTGCATTAACGGAATATAGAGCGGGATCCATAGGTGTGGATGATTTGATGCAAGCTGTGCCAGCCTTGGAGGGGTATGGACCGTTTGAAAGTGTGCAATTCTCTAATATAGACAGTTCTGAAATGAGCCCCTATCGTTGGGTACGGTTAGCACTACTTATCAATGAAGTGGCTGATCGGGAGGATGTTGGTGGCATTGTCATCACCCATGGCACAGATACGATGGAGGAAACTGCCTATTTCTTGCAATTGACGGTGCATACGAAGAAACCAGTTGTGATGACTGGTTCCATGCGTCCTGCAACAGCACTTAGTGCAGATGGTCCTGTAAATTTATTGCAAGCAGTGCAAGTAGCGCGTAGTGAAAGTGCGTGGAATCAAGGGGTATTAGTGGTCATGAATGGCTACATAGATAGTGCCAGAGAGGTGGCAAAGCTACACACTACCGATGTGGCTACCTTTGGAAATGCCCAATTAGGTCATATGGGGTGCGTACAAAATGGAACAGCTTATTTTTACTATACTCCATGTCGTAAGCATACGAGTGACAGCGAATTTATTTTACGTGAGGAAGTGGAATTGCCATCCGTAGGGATTGTGAATCTTTATGGGGGGATGGATACAGAAATACTCACTATGGTAGCAAATCGATCACAAGGGTTAATTGTGGGTGGTTTTGGCCATGGCACATTGCCACAGGGTGTTCGTGATACGCTCAAAACAATTACCATTCCCAAAGTGCGGTCATCCCGCATTGGAAATGGTATTGTATCTAGCAATTCATCGGATGTGAAAGAGGGATTGATCGTTAGCGATTCCCTGTCGCCTGTGAAAGCTAGAATCTTATTGATGTTAGCGTTACAACAAGAACGAAGTCGAGAAGATTTAGAGAACGTGTTTGCACTCTATTAAATCTTCTATTGTTGTGCTATGCAGTCTACGGCGGTTTAGGTCAATAGAATAGTAGCAAAATAAGCTCGTACTATTTATAGATCCAAGGTAGCTGCGTTCTCTAATGCTGTTTCAATGGCGGATCGTACAGCTTTCGCTAAGGTGTCGCCAAATTGAGAGAATGTGCCTGAGTCTGTGAGGAGTTCTCCGTTCGGGTCGATGGTCATAATGATGCCGTCTGTGGATGTGCCTGTGGCAGGTTGTCCAGATAGGATGCTAGTAATCCCCTTGGATTGGAGTGCTACGGTTTTGGCTTCCGTTATGGTTAGCAATGATTTTGTGAGAGCCCCGTCGGTGAGGGCGCAATTGGTAAATACTAATAGGTTGATGGTGCCTCCAGCATGGAAGGCGCCATCTTTTTCGTAGTAGGTATAGCCATCACCTGCTCGATGCGCTGTTTTTTCAACGCCAGCGGTGGCAATGACTTCGACTATGATGCTTCCCTCTTGTAAGCATACATAGGCATGTCGATCCATAGAGGCGCTAGTCAATAAGGCTGTACAAAAATGAATCGGTAGGTCTTGTTGTACGCATTCTTTTGCTAAATAAGCAGAGGTGGATCCACCAGGCAATTCACTTTCATCGTTGACGAAAAATGTGAGTTGTTGATTGCGCACTGCCATGACATGATGCAAGCCACCGTTGAAAGGACTTGTGCTGATGGCATAATAGGGCATGTCATAGGTCACAGTGATGGCGGAATTGTGTATATCGACATAGCCACCACTACGTAGTGTAGACGGGGCAAGATGTGAGTTTTGAGTTGTCATGAATCCTCCTATGGTTGAATCTATGGCTAGGGTGTTACGTAGCTCCCTAAGGGTGTAGTAGGGGTGTCTAATCTGGATGTAGGTTATCCCCATCTTTCTAGGAATGTGGTGAAATGTTGTAGAACGCGATTCCGTATGGATATAGGTTCCAAGACCGTCACCATAGCGCTGAGGGCGAGTATATTTTGATATATATCATCTTCATCGAATGGATAATAGGTGATATTCAGATGATAGGTATGATCTTGTAGTTCATCTTCGTCATCGAGTATAGTTTCCACTAAGGTAGTTTCCTTTGTATAATCGGCAAATAGATGATAGGCCCGCTCTAGGGCATTTTTATCGTTCGTTACACGTAGTTTGAGGGTGATCGCATCCTGTTCGAGTAACTCTGTGAGTATGGTGTAACGGTTGGATACAGTTTTGTCTTCGCGAAGGCAGACACTTTGTATATCTTTCACAGGGACATAGATGTATTTGCTTTCATTGAGCAATCCTAACAGGTGATAGTCCTCGGTGTTGGCAAAGTATCGCAAATGACAAGGGGTTACCATATGGTTACCATCTGTGGTAGCTATTTCTACCGTATGCGACTCCTCTATAATGGTACGGAACAAGGTATGCGTTATTTCTAACGTATGGGCATCGATTTGCGTTGCTGGTCGAGTAGATTGATAGTTCTCTAGGATCGTTTTGAACGTTTGGTGAAAGGGATGTTGTTCCATAGCAGCTTTTAGTTTATCTCGTACAGATTGTGATAGGAATGGGAATACCCGTTCATCGTGGATGAGTAAATACAGTGCTAGGACCTCACGGTCTGTGAATAGATAGGGTTCTGGCATGTGTGGAATAAAATAAGGTTGTACTTTTCCTGCTTCGGTACTAGGGTGAAAGAATAACTCAATGATTTTTTCTACTATGTCCGCAGCACTGCCATTGTCCATTGTATGTTGATAGTCCTGTAGCAACCAAGCAGTGATTTCTTGAGGGTCTAAATGATTATATTCTACTTTTAAATCATCACAATTCAAACGATCTACATAAATGAAATGGAGAAGTTGCATGAACCGGATATAATAAAAGGTATAGGCACCGACTGAGGCGTGGTCTGGATTCGTATAGGATTGGAGAAATGGATTAGGATTCATAATGGGATACGATACTCCTTACTCTAGTTAATACCAGGTCTTGTAATGTTTTGATAGGGTCTCTTTGTAAGTCCTCTTCTGTGAGGGGTTCTCCCGTGGAGGTGGCAAAATGAAGATAAGGTCCCCATTGATAGAGCAATGGTAATACTGCAGAAGGCTCTAGGTAGGTGACTTTTACGAGAAATGGACAATCTTCTGTTGAAACTTCGTGCATGCAATCAATGGATAGACGCTTCGTACGAAATTGATGTAAGGCTTGTTGTAATTCCGTCCCGTTATAGGGGGAGGAATGAAATGCGAAGTACACCGTATAGGTAGTAGGTGGTTTAGTCTGCTTTCGTGAATGCGGTGTAGATGGGTATAGGTCGATGTGATGTACGGCATCTAATGAAATTGGCGACATAGGGCGACCATGCTTGCTGGTGCTGTATATGTATTCTCTAGAATCATTTCGATGTTCTTCGAGGTTATCTATGTGCACAATCGTTTTAGTGGTGTGTAATTTGGAAGTGGATTTAGGGTTGCTCCGATCAATGGTTGTTACCGTGGTCCATGTATTCATGCCGGCTAAGAAAGACAATCGTTTGTCATCCAGTAGTGTTTTGAAAGGAGGCACTTGGCGCACCAAGATAGGGGAAGGTACTTGTGGCATTTGCCCAGAATTGATATCACTGAGGATATCTTCCGGCGCATCATCGTCTAAACTTCTTAGGGATAATTTAAACTGTACATAATGAGCATAGGATGAGATAGGCGATAGATATTTTTGAAAGTCTAAGGCATAGACTAATTCTTTCCGCTCTTCTTCGGTGAGATTGGATTCACTGATAGGGTTAGGTGTGATATCATAGGCATCTTTGGTGGTAGGATGAGGAGCTATGACTCCCATTGCTTGTAGCGTACCGAAGGCACTGTCGAAGAGTTGAGTACTGTTAATTATGGACTCGTTGCTTGCATCTTGGGTCAACAGTATATCTTGGTGAATAGATGTTAAGTACCGTCTTAGTTTTTTTGTTGTTAATAGGGCTTCATCCTTGTTGGCGGTATCTAAATGGCTAGCATAATATGACAAGGGGTATTGTAAGCCATTTTGATAGGTATTTATAGCAGTATCATCTTCACCAACATCTTTTGTAGCGATTAGATGGTATAGCAATAGACTGCGACGAAGGTCTGTAGGCAACATTTTGCGTACTGCATGGGCAAAGGCTAAGGGATTTAGGTTATAAGGAGAATAGCTTAGACCAGGTAATGTTAATAGCTTAGCGCGACCATAGGAAAATTCGTACAGTGATTGGGGAGATAAGGCATCTATAAAAAAATGAGCTTGCTTTGTTTTTTCCTGATAGGAAGTACCTTTAAAAGGATGGAAATCCTTATCTGCACTTTTATACACCCCACCTTTAGCGATTAAATTTAAGAATCGGTAAAAGCGGGATTCTGTTTCATCGCTAGTAGCAAAAAAATTTGTGTTCCCTGCCATGTGAGCTCCTTTCAGTGTATCTGTAGTTAGTGAGCAATAAAGTCTGTTAGTATATAGTTATAGTACCATAAAATGGAACCTAGGGGATATTGATTTTAGTATATTTTATATATCAATGGCTAATATAGTAACTATCGGGACTTTTATAAAAAGTAAGATTTGAGATGAAGTATACTATGTTCACGAGGTAAGACGAAAGGAGATGAGAACATGGAATTAGAAGTATACATAGAATGGTAAGAAGTGTGAAGTGGTGATATAGGTGAAAGGAGATGAGAATATGGAATTAGAAGTATACATAGAATGGTAAGAAGTGTGGTGTGATGATATAGATGAAAGGAGATGAGAACATGGATTTTGAAATAGATGTATATATAGAGTGGTAAGATAGATGGGTAGTGATATAGCGAAGGTGGTGATAAGATGAGCTTGTATGTATTGTTAGTGTTGTAATAGTAAAAGTAAGAAGTATAAGAAATGTGTGTTGTAAAAAGGAGAAATACTATGTTAGAAATGCAATATGTATGTGAACCATGGTTTGTACAAGATGAGGAAGGATATTGGGTAGAATTGTTAGATGATGGATATTGGGAAGGTGTCGTAGAGGTGTAAGTATTCAGAAAAGTATATTGTTGATAGTGTGAATATAAAGGAGGATGTCATGTATATAGACGTATTTGCTTCTGCAGAAGTGTATGACCCATGTGTGTAAGTTAATAGAATAGGAAAGTAGAGATATGTATGAAGTATAAAGGAAAGTGTCGAACTAGATAGCTCGTTACCAGAATGGCGGTAACGGGCTTTTTTTTGTATAATGAATATATTGGATTAAGGAGGCGTGTACCATGGAAGAAAGTCATTTTTTTGCTCTTTTAGGGCGTATGAAATATATTCAACGTTGGAGCTTGATGCGTAATACAGAAGTAGAAAACTTGCAAGGTCATAGTTTAGAAACGGCTATGATTGCTCATCAATTGGGAGTACTACGTAACACATATTTTAATGGTACATTGGATGTGAATCGCTTGGCAGTGCTTGCCATGTACCATGATGTGAGTGAAGTGTTCACTGGGGATATGCCCACGCCAGTGAAATATTTTAATCCTAAATTGCGTGCTCTCTATGGGGAAGTGGAACAGTTGGCCAATGAAACCTTATGGCGTACGTTACCAGAACCGGTGCAACCAGCCTATGAGGAAGCCTTAGTATCTGTTCCAGAGGAATACGAAGTACTTGTGAAAGCAGCGGACACTTTATCAGCATTCATGAAATGCGTGGCGGAAAAATCTGCTGGCAATAATGAATTCAATGCAGCCTATGATACGATTCACGAACGATTAGTACAGATGCAATTGCCAGAAGTAGATCTATTTTTGAAAGTCTATGTGCCTAGTTTGACTAAGTCTTTAGATGAAATGAATGTATCCTTTGCAAAATAAGAAGATAAGAGGAATGTGGATATATCTGTGAGATGTGTTAGCGATATGTAAATACTATAAAGTTGATGTTAAGATAGTACAAGAAGGTCGGCTTATAATCTGCTACAGGACGTATTAGATAGTGCTATACATTATATATACTCCATAGCTAGGTTAATATATGTCAAGCACAAATTAATTTGTCATAAAAAATAACTAAACATAGGCGTAATTGGAAATCAAGATAGTATTAAGTCATAAATTTATCCTGTGTATAACAAGCTTCATCAAAAGAGTACTCGTAACGTAACCTATGTACTTCATAATCAAT
>NZ_RQVL01000006.1 GCF_003992005.1 Veillonella sp. VA139
ATTTACTGGTAGTGCATTTAATAAATTTGTGTTAGTATTAGTCATAAGAACTGAACCTTCTTTCTGTGATTTTTATTTGACACTTAAATCTTAAAGAAGTTCAGTTCTTTTTTCAATACTAACTAAACACGTTTACACAAAATATTTTACACTGTCTATGGAGTTTTCTATTAATAAATTAGGGTATATGACGGTTATGTTACTAAATCACCTTTCCTTATATTCTTAATAATGCTTGACTATTTATTATATGTGTTGTACTATATAATTAAATTATGAGTACTATTTCTGATGGAGGGATAATCATGAGTCGTGATACTGCATATGTTCTTTGGTTTGATGAATTGCATCGTGAGGATGTGGATATTGTTGGTGGTAAGTCTTCTTCTTTAGGAGAAATGACTTCTTCTACGAATGTTCCTGTTCCTTATGGCTATGCTACGACAGCCCATGGCTATCGTTATTTCATGGAAGAAACTGGTTTAGTGGAACGCATTAAAGCTAAATTGGAAGAATTACATGATGTAGAGAACTCTGCGTTGTTACGTAAGGTCACTGCAGAAGTACGTCAAATGATTATGGATGAGGAAATGCCAGCTCCATTAGCTAAGGCGATTCGTAACGGTTATGAAGAATTAGCTCGTAAAGTAGGGGAAGTGAACCCATTTGTGGCGGTTCGTTCTAGTGCCACTGCGGAGGATTTGCCAGATGCTAGTTTTGCAGGTCAACAAGATACATACTTAAATGTTCGTGGTGCTGATATGATCATTGCGAAAGTAAAAGAATGCTATGCATCTACTTTCACAGACCGTGCTACCTACTATCGTGTAAAACAAGGTTTCGACCATATGACGGTAGCCTTATCCGCAGCCATACAAATGATGGTATACTCCAAAGCGGCAGGGGTTATGTTCTCTGTGAATATCATGAATGGAGATGACAAATCCATTATTATCGAAGGCTCTTGGGGCCTTGGTGAATATGTCGTACAAGGCACTGTGACACCAGATAATTTCACTGTAGATAAAGCTACCTTGCAAATTACAGATCGTATGATTAATGATAAAAATCTTGCGTTAGTACGTAAACCAGAAGGGGATTGCGTTGAAATTCAAATCCCTGAAGACCAAGCCCGTCAACAAGTTATCACAGACGAACAAGTTATCGAACTAGCAACGTATGCGAAAGCGATTGAAAAGCATTATGGATGCTACATGGATATGGAATGGGGCATTGACGAGCGCGATGGAAAAGTATGGATTTTACAAGCTCGCCCAGAAACTGTATTCTCTCAAAAGAAAGAAAAAGAAGAAGCTGTAGTAGAAGCGACTACCACAGAACGTAAGATTGTTGTAAAAGGTCTTCCTGCGAGCCCAGGTAAAGCAGCAGGTCGTGCCCATGTCATCGAAAATCCAGAAGATATCGATGATTTTAAAGAAGGTGAAATCCTTATTACTACTATGACGGCTCCTGACTGGGTACCAGCGATGAAAAAAGCGAAAGCCATTGTCACCGATGCTGGTGGTATGACGTGTCATGCATCTATCGTAAGCCGTGAGTTGGGGATTCCATGTATTGTAGGTACAAAATCTCGCAGTGAAGAAGCTACTAAAACGATTACGGACGGTCAAATGATTACTGTAGATGCTACCAATGGTATTGTCTATGATGGAATTTTAGAAGAAGCTACTAAAAAAGCAGAACCTGTAGCAGAAGCTCGCTATGTTGAGCCAACTCCAGTTACAGGCACAAAAATCTACATGAACTTAGGCGATCCAGACTTGGCTGAAAAATATGGTGTATTACCTTGTGATGGTATCGGTTTAATGCGTGAAGAGTTCATTTGGACTACTTTCATACATGAACATCCTATGCATTTAATCGAAACAGGACGTCGTGATTTTGCTATCGATACCTTAGCAGAAGGTATGCGTAAAGTATGTGCAGCCTTAGCGCCTCGTCAAGTTGTATTGCGCTTGAGCGACTTCAAATCTAGTGAATACCGTGATTTGAATGGTGGTGACAAGTACGAGCCAGAAGAATCTAGCGCTTTATTAGGATTCCGTGGCGCTTCTCGCTACTATGATGAACGCTATGCACCTGCATTCTTGTTAGAATTAGAAGCCATCAAGAAAGTACGCGATGAATTTGGTTTCAAAAACTTGCAAGTTATGATTCCATTCTGTCGTACTGTGAAGGAAGCAGCCGAAGTGACTCGCATCATGGCGGAACATGGTTTACAACGCAATGCAGACTTTAAAGTATGGTTGATGGCTGAAATCCCTGCGAATATTATTTTGGCAGATCAATTCAATCAATATGTGGATGGTTACTCTATCGGTTCCAACGATTTGACTATGCTTGTATTGGGTTGTGATCGCGATAATGAAACAGTACAACATATTTATGATGAAAGAAACTTGGCTGTAAAACGTGCTATTAAACATTTAATTGAAACAGCACACAAAGATGGCAAAACTGTATCTATCTGTGGACAAGCACCAAGTGTATATCCAGAGTTCTGTGAGTTCTTAGTAAAACATGGTATTGACTCTATTTCTGTAAATCCAGATGCTGTGGTGTCTACGAAAAAAATGGTGGCACAATTAGAACAACGCATTATGTTAGATGCTTTGACAGGCAAAGGTCGTCAAAATACAGAAGCTTTAGATTGGTAATAGATAAGGAGGCTTTGGAAGGAGCCTCCTTTTTCATAGAAAGGTAACAATATGAATCTTTCAAAACGACAAGAATCGATTGTACAAATTGTACAACAAGAAGGGCCTATCACTGGTAAAGCTATCGCCACAAAATTGGACTTAACGAGGTCTGCGCTGCGATCAGATTTGACAGTACTGACGATGATGGGTATTTTAGATGCACGGCCAAAAGTAGGGTATTACTATGTTGGTAAAGTGGCAAATAATCCCTTAGCGGCTGAGATTAATAGTTTCACAGTGGCACAAGTTATGTCCAGTGTGGTAGCGGTGAGTTCCACAGCATCTGTGTATGACACAATTGTCACCATGTTTACAGAGGATGTGGGAACCATTCTAATCTGCGATGATGGCATATTAAAAGGTGTAGTATCTCGTAAAGATTTATTACGAGCCTCCTTGGGTGGATCTGATTTAAACTCCATGCCTATTTCTATGATTATGACACCTACTAGTAAAGTCGTAGTGGCATATCCCGATATGCCTGTTGTGGAAGCAGTAGAACGGATGATTGATTTTGAAATAGATTGCGTCCCTGTGGTAGATAAGGTATTATTAGAGAGAAGTAAGGAATATCGAGTGGTAGGACGTATTTCTAAAACAACAGTGACCCGTTTATTTTGGGACTGTGGAAAACGATAGGAGTAATTATGGCTAAAATTATTTATGCAATTTCTGACTCCCTTGGGGAAACAGCTGAGTCAGTGGCACGTGCAACGGCTAGTCAATATGATAAAGAAACGATTGATATTGTTCGTGTGCCCTATATTAATGGTGAATTACAAATCAATGAAGTGGTGAAAGAGGCTGCCGCTGGTGGACATGTCATCTGTCATACTATCGTCTCACCAACATTACGGTCTTATTTAGATACAGCTTGCAAAGCACAGGGTGTGCAAGCTGTAGACATTATGGGGCCTGTTATGAATGCAGTAGGGACTATGACAGAGACAGAGCCACGATTGGCACCGGGTATGATTCATAAGCTAGACCAAGAATATTTCAAAAAGGTAGAGGCTATTGAATTTGCCGTGAAATACGACGATGGTAAAAATCCAAAAGGCTTTGAAAAAGCGGATATTGTTATCATTGGTATTTCTCGTACCAGTAAAACACCATTGTCTATGTTCTTAGCCTACAAAAAAATTAAAGCGGCGAACTTGCCATTAGTTCCGGAAGTGCCTTTGCCAGAAGAATTATTCCAAATTCCAGGGCGCAAGATTGTGGGATTAATTATTGATCCTTTCAAATTGAACAATATTCGTGAAGAACGTCTTCGTACTATGGGATTACATGCAGACGCTAACTATGCGAATGTAAGCCGTATTGAAGAAGAGTTAAATTATGCAAAAACTGTGATGAGACGGTTACATTGCCCAGTACTTGATGTAACGAATAAATCTATCGAGGAAACAGCTGGTATGGTGATGCAAATCATTCAAAAAAATCGTGTCATGGATACACGCTAAGCTAGGAGATGTCATATGAGTATTCGTGAAATGCTAGAAGAACGAGAATATACTATGTTAAGTCCTTATGCGGCTAAGAGTAGAGAATCTGTAAGAGATCGTAAGGAAGAACCCGATGCGTATCGGACGGATTTTCAACGAGATCGAGATCGTATTTTACATAGCAAATGTTTTCGTCGATTAAAACATAAAACTCAAGTCTATATTGCTCCGGGGGACCATTATCGAACTCGCATGACACATACCTTAGAAGTGGGACAGATTGGACGTACCATCGCTCGTGCCTTGCGATTGAATGAAGATTTGACCGAGGCCATCGCTATGGGTCATGATGTGGGACATACACCTTTTGGGCATGTCGGAGAATATGCCCTTCGTGATATGGTAGGGCACTTCAATCATAATGAGCAAAGCTTGCGCTTGGTGGAAAGTATCGAAAAGAACGGTCAAGGGTTAAATTTAACCACTGCGGTTCGTGATGGTATTTTAGGGCATACAGGTTCTCATATGCCTGTCACCTTAGAAGGTCAGATTATACGGACTGCTGATCGTATTGCCTATTTATGTCACGACTTTGATGACGCATTGCGTGCCCATATGCTACGGGTTGATGATTTGCCAAGAGAAGTGGTACAAGTCTTTGGAGATACCCATTCTAAAATGATTACTGCCATGGTCACAGACATGGTGACATCCTCTATGGATCAACCAGTTATATCTATGTCCGACCGTGGCGTGGAAACTATGAATATTTTCCGCCGCTTTATGTTTGAACGTGTCTATCGGGCACCGTCGTTAATTCCGGATCGGAATAAAGGTGACTATGTGGTAAAACACTTATTTATGTACTATAAAGAACACCCTGAGGCGATTCGCCATGAAATCCATCATGACAATCCTATCACAGACCAAGATATTGTGGACTATGTGGCGGGACTGACGGACAACTATGCGATAAAACTATTTACTGAGTATTATATTCCTAAAGTATGGGATAACTAATCTGCTTTAAAAGAAATGCTACGCTAAGGCGTGGCATTTTTTGTTTACAAATTTAGGGCATGTATACCCTAAATTCTTAAAAAATAAAAGTTTGGGGTATCAATGACAAAAACTTTATAAAATTAGAAGTTTGGGGTATAATAAATAAAAAGGAGGATGACTTATGAACTGTAAAAAACCATTAAAAGTACGTCAAAATTATTTAGATCAGCTGATTACTTTTAAAGATACAGAACCCGTTAAAGTTATCACTGGAATCAGACGTTGTGGAAAATCTAGTTTACTGCTTTTAATGCAAGAATATTTAATAAGCCGAGGAATCCCAGAAGAGCAAATTATAGCCATTAATTTTGAATCTTTGACATTTCAAGAAATGACCTATAAGGATTTATACAATTATGTAAAAGATAAAATTACCACAGACCATACATACTATTTATTTTTTGATGAACTTCAAAAGATTGATCAGTGGGAATTAGCTATTAATTCGTTTCGAGTTGATTTTAATTGTGATATATATATTACGGGGTCTAATTCGTATTTGTTATCATCGGAATATTCAACCTATTTATCTGGAAGATATATTGAAATTAAAATGTACCCCTTATCGTTTGCTGAATTTATAGACTTTCACGGATATGAAGTTACAGAATATAAAACGCCCATGGGACATAATAAGAAACGAGCTGTCAATGAGCAACAGGATATTGTAGAACTAAGTGATTTATTCGATGCGTATATGCGGTATGGTGGCATGCCAGGGATAGCAGATGTAGGATTAGAACAGGATAAAGCTTTCATACTATTAGATGGCGTGTATTCTACTGTAGTGGTGCGTGATATTTTAGAGCGTGAAAGAAATCGAAAAGGACGGCAAGTCACCGATGCAGAATTACTTAGAAAAATAATTTTATTTTTAGCCGATAATATTGGAAATACTACATCATTTAACTCTATTAGCAACACTCTTGTATCTGAACAGATGATAGTGAATCGTGAAAAACAAGGAAAGCCAGCCAATCAAACGATTGCTGCCTATATAGGCGCGTTAAAAGAAACTTATTTATTCTATGATGTCAAACGATTTGATATAAAAGGAAAAGAATATTTGCGTACCTTGGGTAAGTACTACATTGTCGATATGGGATTACGTAATTATTTACTAGGAATACGTGATAGGGATCGAGGGCATGCTTTAGAAAATGTAGTATATCTTGAGCTATTGCGAAGAGGATACGATGTAGCTATTGGTAAAGTAGATACATTAGAAGTGGATTTTATTGCAACAACAGCAACGGAAAAACTTTATATTCAAGTGACGGAAACGATGAAGGATGAAACAGTAAGACAAAGGGAGCTAAAACCATTACAAAAAATTCCTAATAACTATAAAAAAATAGTTCTTTCTATGGATTTGGCATTAGATGATGATTATGATGGTATACATGTAGTAAGCATAGTAGATTGGCTACTTTCATAGTTTGACATTTGTTCCTATTTTAAGTAAACTAAAGATTGGTACTGAAATACATTAGTTGAGTTTTGTAACTCTTTACTTATAGTGTGAAAGGAGGGCTATATTGGTTACCGTTAAAGAGAAAATTTTAGCAGCGGCGGCGATAATGATTGAGGAACGAGGCATATCATTTCGTATGGATGATGTAGCAAAAGCACTGACCATTAGTAAGCGCACGTTGTATGAACAATTTCATTCTAAACATGAAATTGTGGAAACCATTTTAGTCCATGGGGCAGAAGATTTTTACAGACAGCATGAAAATATTGTAAAGAATAAAAGTCTAAGTTTAGAGGAAGTTCTATATCGATATTTTAAAGTACGATCTAATTTATATGAGGCTTTTAATGGAGAATCTTTTAAGGAAATCTTCTTAGCTATACCCCAGTTACAACAAACTATGAACACTTTGTTCAAGAAGGATTGGGACTTACTTAAAGACTATTTATTACACCAACAGGAGCAAGGAACTATTGCTCGCTATGTGGATGTTGATATTATCATTATGATGTTGCAAGGAGTTGTACGGCGCATTGTGTTTGAAAGCTCCAATCATCATGAGGATATATATAAATATATGCCAAAGGTTACTTCAGTCATATTACAAGGTATTACAAATAAGGGTGAAACGAATGAAAAAACAAGCGTATAATGGTTTAGTGGCAGCTAGCTTGGCAGCCCTTGTACTCGTATCTGGTTGTGGTGGACAGGCTCCAGGCCAAGGTCCTACGGAGGTAAACTCCTATAAAATTACAGCTACTGATACAAATGTCCAAGAATCTTTCAATGGTACTGTATTAGCACAAAATTCCATTGTGATTCGCGCGAATGTATCTGGTCGAGTGGTAGAAAAATATGTAAAAGGGGGAGACACAGTAAAGGCCGGTCAAGCTTTGTATCGACTCGATGGACGTCAATATGAAGTGAATCTAGCTAGTGCACAAGCCAATGCAGCACGCTCTAGCGCTGCTTACCAAAACTCTCAAGTAGATTTACAACGCTATCAAACATTGGCAAATGAAGATGCCATTGCCCGCCAAACATTAGATACACAAGCTAGTGTGGCAGCTCAAAACCGTGCAGCTGTAGAGGCTATGGAAGCGCAGATTCGATTGGCTGAAAATAATTTACAAGATACAGTAGTATATGCGCCATTTGATGGTACATTAGAAATGGATGATGTAGATTTAGGCACATTTGTGACAGCAGGTCAAACAGCTCTTGTGACATTGAACTCCACAGATCCTGTATATGTACAATTTAGCATGAGTGAAGCAGAATACTTAGACTATAAAAAGGCACATCGTTCCGTTGATGGGGAAGTAGAATTGAAATTGTCCAATGGTGAAATCTATGGTACTTACGATGATAATCATCAGATTGTCAACACCATTAAAGGTCGCATCGTAGAGGCGGCTAAAAACGTAGATAGTGGTACGGGACAACTTATTTTGAAAGCGGCATTCCCGAATCCAAATCATATGTTGTTGCCAAATATGTATGCATCCGTTATTACTAGTGGTGAAACTATTCAAGGCGCTATCTTAGTGCCATCTCGTGCTTTATTACAAGTATTGGATAAAACATTTGTCATGGTCATCCGCGATGGTAAAGTAGAACAAGTACCAGTCACAACAAGTGGTACCAGTGGTAAATACACCATCATTCGTCCTTCCAAAGATGGTAAAGGTTTAACTGTAGGCGATGAAATCGTTGTAGATGGCTTAACAAAAGCGAAGAATGGAGCAGAAGTAAAAGCTACTTTATTGACTAAGGAAGATATTGAGAAAGGTAATTAGGGTGATATTGTGTCAAAATTCTTTATTAATCGCCCTATCTTTGCCATTGTAATCTCTATTATTATTACATTGCTAGGGTTGATTTCCTTATCAAAACTGCCGATCGACAGATATCCACAAATTTCCCCACCGCAAGTACAGGTACGTACTGCCTATATGGGGGCCAATGCTGAGGTAGTAAGCGAAACGGTAGCAGCAGTCATCGAAAAACAAATCGTTGGCGTACAAAATATGGATTATATGAAATCCACCAGCACAGGAGATGGTTCCTATAATTTAACAGTTCAGTTTGAACAAGGAACTGACGCTGATATGGATACGGTAAACGTACAAAACCGTGTAGCCCGTGCCTTGGCATCCGTGCCATCGGAAGTACAAACAGTGGGCGTGACCACTACGAAATCTTCTGGAGATATGGCTATGGTATTCTCCTTGGTATCACCAAATGGAAGTTATGATAGAACATTCTTGAAAAACTATGCCACTAACTATATGATGGATGCTATCCAATCTGTGAATGGTGTTGGTACGGTGCAGGAGTTCGGTGCTGACTATGCTATGCGTATTTGGCTAGATCCTACAAAAATGTCTAAGTATGGCGTTACCATAACGGATGTAAGTAATGCCATCCGCAGTCAAAATAAGCAGGCTGCAGCAGGTGCATTAGGTTCGGATCCAATTGACAAAGATCAAGCTTTCAACACATCTGTAAAAGTACAAGGTCGTTTGGCTGAAATTTCAGAATTTGAAAATATTGTTATAAAAAAAGATAAAAAGAATAATTTATTACATCTGAAAGATGTAGCTCGTGTTGAATTAGGCGCTCAAAATTATTCGGTGGAAGCTACGAGCTTTTCTAAGGAAACTGGTAACGATAAACCAGTAGCGGTGTTTGCTGTATCCTTAACTAATGATGCCAATGCATTAACGACGATTGATGCAGTGAAGAAGGTAATCGCTGAGCAAGAGCAATCTTTCCCGCCAGATATGAAAGCAAACATTATTGTAGATAATACGAAATTTGTGAATGCATCCATGAAAGAGGTTGTCAAAACATTTGCAGAAGCCTTGATTCTCGTAGCAATTATCGTGTACTTGTTCTTACAAACATGGCAATCCACAGTCATACCTATGATTGCTGTACCAGTATCACTCATTGGTACTTTTGCAGCCTTCCAAGTAATGGGCTTTACTGTTAATACACTGACCTTACTAGCCATGGTGTTAGCCATCGGTCTTGTCGTGGATGATGCCATCGTCGTAATCGAAGCCGTAGAATATGAAATGCGCTACAATGGGTTAAAACCAAAGGCGGCTACCGTAGCAGCCATGGAAAAAGTGCAAGGTCCTGTTATTGGTATTGCCTTCGTATTGATTTCTGTATTTGTTCCAGTTGCCTTTATGGGCGGTTTAACGGGGGTATTGTATAAACAATTCGCTTTAACAGTAGCTGTTTCTGTTATTATCTCTGCCTTTGTGGCATTGACATTGACACCGGCATTGTGTGGCATTATGTTGAAACCACATGTGCCGAAAGCAACGACTAATATTGTGGGTCGTTTCTTGGAGTGGTTTAATGGATTCTTAGATCGAAGAATCGATCAATATGGTATTCAACTAGCTCGTTGGTCCAATCGTCTATGGGCAACGTGGTTAGCTCTTGCTATTTTTGTGGGTGCTGCATTAGGTATGATGCGTATGGTGCCGAGTGGATTCGTGCCAGCCGAAGATAGTGGTTACTTTATGGTTGCTGTTTCATTACCGCCAGGGGCAACGTCAAGCCGTACAAAAGATGTGTTGACTGATTTAGGTCACTTCTTGAATGAAGATAAAGATTCTGAAGGGACTATAACAGTACCTGGCTTTGATGTTTTAGCTGGAGCAGCACAAACGAGTGGTGGTGTTATCTTTACATCTTTAACAGATTGGGGTGAAAGAACACAACCAGATCAACAGCTTGGCTTAAAGATTAGAAATACTTTCATCCATGGTTCTAAAGATCCACGAGGAACCATTATTCCGTTGAACCCACCATCCATTCCAGGCCTTGGTAATACAGGTGGTTTCTCCATGTATCTTATCAATAAAGCGGGTCATAGTACAGAACAAATGAATGCGGTAGTGCAACAGTTCTTAGAAGAAGCTCAAAAACGTCCTGAGTTCCGCAGTATTTACACGACTTTCAATACATCTACACCGTCCTATAATTTTGATGTCAATCGTGATAGAGCAGCTCGTGATGGCGTAGCCGTAACAGATATTTATACAGCCTTACAAGGCTATTATGGTGGTATGCAGTTAAATGACTTTACTAAGTTCGGTAAAAACTATAAAGTGATGTTACAAGCGGACAATCAGTTCCGTACAGACCCAAGTATGAATCATCTGTTGACAGTACGTAATGCAGCAGGTCAAATGGTGCCAGTTGATACGTATATTACACCGCAGAAAACGACATCTGCCTTTGTGGTAACACGGTATAACAACTTCCCAGCCGTGAGCATCGGTGGTAGTGCAAACCAAGGTGTCAGCTCTGGTGATGCTATCAAAGCATTAGAAGAAGTGGCGAAAAACACATTGCCACAAGGATATACCTATGATTGGGGTGGACAAACACGT
Source organism: Veillonella sp. VA139 (assembly GCF_003992005.1). Classification (GTDB taxonomy): domain Bacteria; phylum Bacillota; class Negativicutes; order Veillonellales; family Veillonellaceae; genus F0422. The sequence goes on from NZ_RQVL01000006.1 coordinate 11,123, forward strand.
GAGGAAATCAAAGCAGGCTCTCAAGTGTTGATTATCTTCGGATTTGGTATCGTCTTTGTATTCCTTGTATTGGCTGCCTTGTACGAATCTTGGAAAGTACCATTTGCCGTATTATTATCTGTTCCAACAGGTATCTTTGGTGCTGTTCTTGGTCCATGGTTATTCAATATGATCGGTGCCATGATGAAATCTACACATTTCTTTGCTTTGGATATTTACTTCCAAATCGGCTTGCTTACATTGGTGGGCTTGGCAGCGAAGAATGCAATCTTGATTATTGAATATGCTAAGATTCGTGTCGATGAAAGAGGTATGAACTATGTGGATGCCGCTATTGAAGCAGCGAAGATTCGGTTACGTCCTATCTTGATGACGTCCTTAGCATTCATCATTGGATGTTTGCCATTGATGTTGGCAAGTGGTGCCGGTGCTGGTGCCCGTGCATCCTTGGGTGTGACCGTAGTATTTGGTATGATTACAGCGACATTCTTTGGGGTGGCGATCATTCCTATGCTGTTCATTATTATGGAAAAAATGGGATTTAAGCGTCACTAATTAGGCTATGCAGCCTGTGGCGGTTTTAACTGAATAGGATAAAGGGAAGACCGTAACACACCCCTTCACAAACTATACAGTGGTTATGTTTGCTCAGGGGTATGTTACGGTCTTCTGCGTTTGTGTTATTTAGTCAGTAGGGGGCGCCACGAAGGCTGCTACGCCTAACTGCGTTCCTTGGGGGGAGTTAGAGCACGACATATTCCGACCCGAACTGATACAGTGGTTAGGTTTGCTCCGGAACATGTCGTGCTCTTCTTGTATATGCGTTATTTAGTCAGTAAGGGGCACCACAAAGGCTGCTACGCCTAACTGCGTTCCTCAGGTGGGGTGATATGGGAGAGTTGTATGTTATAACAAAATTTGAATTATTGTTGCTAATATTACACTGGTAGGAAGTTTTAAAGGGATTATGTTTTTTTCGAAGAATTATATGGATAGGTGGTGAGTGATGTACTACCGTATTGCATTGTGTATGTGTTATAATTTAATTAACTAAGTAACGGGGGATGTCTATGCAATTCAAGTCCTTTGATGAGTTGAGTATTCAGGATAATTTTATCTTTGAAAAGGTAATGCGTGAGAAATCAATTTGTAAGGAATTGTTAGAACGGTTATTGGAGATTTCTATTCGGGATATTGCGTACATTGAAACGGAAAAAACGATGGAGTCAGGTCTTGATGATAAGGGGATTCGTTTGGATGTGTATGTCAATGATGATAAAGGAACCGTATATAATATTGAAATGCAAACGTACAAGAATATGCTAGAGATGGTGAAACGTTCAAGGTTTTATCATAGTGCCATTGATAACTATTCTATGGAAAAAGGTGCTGATTATATGACGTTGAATGATTGTTATGTTATCTTTATCTGTACGTTCCCTATTTTTTCTGGAAAGCGTCATAAGTATACGTATACAAAAAAATGTACAGAAGAAGTAGGCAGAGAGCTAGGAGATGGTTTAACCACAATATTTTTAAGTACTAAAGGGCAAATAAACGATGTTTCATTGTTATTGCAGAATGTGTTAGACTATATAGATGGACAACCACCAGCAGATGCTTTAGTACACTAAATGGATGAGATTGTACATGTTGTGAAGCAAAGTAAAGAATGGAGGGGTGAGTATATGAAATTAGAAATGGATCGGAAGATGTATTGGCGTGAAGGGAAAGAAGAAGGAAA
>NZ_RQVL01000007.1 GCF_003992005.1 Veillonella sp. VA139
TACGTGAGAAATTATCGGTTGAAATGATTGCACGTGTCACGAATATGTCAGTAGAACAAGTTGTTAAAATCGGAAAAGAGCATGCGCTCCTCTAAGTCGTTACTTGTGAGCCTATGCAGCCTGTGGCGGCCTAAATTAGATAAAGGGAAGAGCACGACATATTCCTACGCAAACTGATACAGTGGTTAGGTTTGCTCCGGAACATGTCGTGCTCTTCTTGTGTTTATATAATTTTGTTAGTAAGTGACGCCACTAAGGGTGCTACGTCTAATGGCGTTCCTCAGGTGAAAGTGATTTTACTATGTATAGAGTGCTGTAATTTATGATAATTAAGTTCAAATTATATCAACGATTTGTATAATTTTGTGGTATAATAAGTATGTAGAAGAGTCATTAACGTGTTGTTAGGCTCATCTCTTCCTACTATGGGAGGAGGTGGTTTCTATGAAATTTTGGAAAAAATTACTTTTAGTAGTAAAATTTTTGAAATTAATTATAGATATTTATTGTTTCTTTAATTAGAAATGACAAAGCCTAACGTAAATAATAAGTGTTCGTACCACTTATACACGTTAGGCTTGTCATCTTTTCACATTATTTAAGATGAGCCTAACGCCAACCACACGTTGATGGCTCTTCTTATTTACACTTGTATTGTACCATAATCTGAGGAAAAATACTACTTTTTAGCCTATTTAGCCTTGTGGGTCGTCTCTTGTGAGTCTATGCAGTTTTGTGGAGAGCTTAACTAGATTAAGGGAAGAGCACGGCATCCCCCTCTCAAACAGTATTTCATAATGTTTGTTCGGAGCACGCCGTGCTCTGCTTGTGTTTGTGTAATTTTGTCAGCAAGGGTCGCCACAAAAGCTGCTACGTCTAACTGCGTTCATTGGGTGTTTTTCCTGGTATGGGAGATTTGTGAATAGATTTTTGTAGAGCTATTATTGTGTACTCATATGATATAATAAAAGCAATAAATTTGCTCAAAATGGGAAAATAATAATTATGGTGCTATTTATAGATAGCTAGTTTTCTATGACTGGAAATAACATATAGTATCTAGAAAGGTGAATATATGGAAGATAGTCGAATTGAATTTAAAATTGATATTCCGGACAAACAAAATAAATTAAAAGCAGAAATTGTATCTTTCCTTAACACTGAAGGTGGAGAAATTCATTTAGGTGTACATGATGATGGAACAATAGATAAACAGTTAATCGAAAATAAAAAACAAGAATGGGAAGATATATTATCTAATTGGGCTGTTAATGCGTTTAGCCCCGATGTTACGAATTTAATTCATATCTATCCTAATGAATTACCGTTTAAGATTAAAATATCATCAGGAAAAGATAAACCATATTTTTATAAGGATGGAGAAGGATTTAATTCTAAAGGTGTTTATGTTAGAGTGGGGAGCACCAAAAGAGTTGCTAGCTTTGATGAGATTCAAAGAATGATTAGAAGCCACTCATCAAATGATTTTGAAAGAATTAGTATTGACCGAGGGGATTTAACCTTTGAATATATTGAAAAAAGATTTAATGAAAAAGGTGTGAAGTTTGATGTTTTTGCATTGTCTTTAATAGGTAAAGATAATAAATACAATCAGGCAGCTTTACTTCTAAGCGATCAAAATACGACAATTAGTAAATTTGCAGTATTTCAAGGAACAGATGTAAGCATATTCCTTGACAAAAAAGAATTTTCAGGTTCAATTTTAAAACAGCTTGATGATGTATTATATTTTTCGAGTTTGTCAAACAGAAAGCGAATCCTGATGGTCTAACTCTTGAGAATATAAAAATGGGAATGGTAGCAAAAAGAAATAAGTTAATTGTTAATGCATTAGATAAAATTGATGTTATAGAAAATTATGCTTCAGGTGTTAGGAGGATATTTGATGACTATGCTGGTTTTAAAAAGCAACCTGATTATTATATTTCTAACAATGGTGTAATTCTTACTTTGTTTAATCGTAATTATGAGGGTCAAAATGAGGGTCAAAATGAGGGTCAAAATGAGGGTCAAAATGAGGGTCAAAATAATGTAGCAGATTTAAAATTAGGAGTCTTAAAACGAAGAACTAAAATATTGAAATTAATCATGGAAAATAATAATATAAAATCAAGTGAGCTTAAAGATATATTAGGGGTATCCAAAGCTACAATTGAAAGAGATATTTCTAAATTAAAAGAAGAGGGGAGAATAGAATATGTCGGAAGTTCAAAAAAAGGTTATTGGAAAATAAAAAATACTTAATCTTAAATTGTAAATATAAATTGGACACTTATATAAAATTGTTCATATTCGTAATTGTAATTTTGAAATATTAGAAAGTGCGATGTTAGAATGGTCTAGGAAAAACTACTAAATTATTTAAAGTCGTCACTTGTGAGTCTATGTAGCCTATGGCGGTCTTAACTGAATATAATAAAGGGAAGACCGTAACACACCCCTTCACAAACTATACAGTGGTTATGTTTGCTCAGGGGTATGTTACGGTCTTCTGCGTTTGTAGTATATTGTCAGTAAGACTCTCCACAAAGGCTACTACGTCTAACTGCGTTCCTCAGGGGGTAGTTAGAGCACGACATACAAAAATTATCAATTAATTTATTTGTTATTCATATTTTTGGAATATTATAGATTGTATTCATATAGCAGAGAGTTTTTTTCTATCTAATTACCACGTATATACATGGTGCACAATGAAGGAATATTTTTCTAAAAATAAGTCCTAAAAAATAACTATTATCCCTTGTGCTATAGGTGCTTATCAATGTTATGCAATTCGTTTAAAAATGGGGGGGGGGTACGAAGAAATTTCTTAAAAATATAGGGCAAAACTATTGTTTAAAGTACACCGAAATAGTATAATATAGCATATATATGTATACATAGAGACATGTACATATTGCATTCCTAGAGGCAAGATACACGTTATGCAGTATAAATTCATAATGTCTCATAGTTGTTGTGACATAAGATGTAATGAATATCCTAAATGATAAGTACCACTAACATCGTTTAGGATACTTGTTGTTTATAACAGTTTATCTAGGTGCGATGGCACTATATGCTTATGTCTGTATGTATACGTATTCTTGTGAAAGTGTTCTAAAAGGTCATATTACGATAATAGGACCTGTGAAAGAACGTCTTAATTTTCTCTATTAGAAAGGAAAGTATTACATGAGAAATAGTTTTGAGTTTAAAGAATGCGAACGATTTCTGAAACGAGTGTTAAAAGACCGTGGTATGTTCACCAAAGGGGCAGTCATTGCCTTCCTCATTACAGGGGGTATTGGTTTTCTAGGCGGACATACGGTAGAAGCCGCACAGGCTGGTGTAATCGGTAATCCCCATAGTGGTGGTACTACAATTGATTATCATTGGGCGGGGGCTGATTTACTCACTCATGAGTCCATTGTTTTTGCACCAGTTACAGATGACAATGTAGGGACTACAGCAGAACGTTTTCAAGGTATTTATAACCGTCAAGCATATAACTCAGTCATTATTGGTGGACATGCATGGGCGGCTGGATCCAGCTTATCAAGATCTTATATTAACAATCCTAGTAAATATAGACCATCTCAACAAACGGTGATAGGTAACAATGCAACAGGTATTGGTGGTCAAGCTACGGCAGTTGGCTCTGGTACCTTTGCCATGGACCAAGCGACAGCGGTCGGTAATGACGTTATGGCAATTGGGGCATCCTCTGTTGCCATTGGTAATGACGATATTTCTGAAAAATATAAGGATACCATGACCGATGATGTGGTTAAATCTATTTATGGAGATGGGACATCTACAGATAAAGATAAACAAGGAATTTTCAAAGATGTTGAATTTATTGATAGTACGGGGACTAAACGCAAACGAACTTCATTGGACCCGAGTGGATATGACACATTACGTAGCTGGGAATGGTTCAAAAGCTCTTATATGAAAGTAACAAAGGATAGTGGTGGTAATGTTACTGAAGATACTCATATATACAGTCCTACTATGGCGAGGGGTATTGGGTCTATTGCCGTCGGTTCACGTTCCATTGCTAAATCAGATGGTTCCACAGCTATCGGTACTCTTGCCTTTGCCTTAGGAGAAGGTTCCACAGCTATGGGTCTTCGTGCCTATACAGGGGAGGACGCAACTGGCGCCGTTGCTATTGGTGAAGAATCTCGTTCCTTTGCGGCGCAATCCTTAGCAGTAGGTAACCACAATGAATCATCGCAACAAGGTTCAATGTCCTATGGATATAGTGCTAAAGCGGCAGGTGTTGGTTCCTTGGCCATTGGTTACCATACGTATGCCAATACAGAATTTGGCACTAATGCAGGGGCAGCAGCTCTTATATCGGGAGTACAAGGGGTTAACGCACCTTTAACATCGGCACAACAAACCGCATGGGACAATTATGTTGCTAAAGCCAGTGCATACTATACAGAGGTGGAAAAATATCCTAAAGATCCTGATGTACAAGGAAGTGTTGTGGCTGCGAAAACCGCTATGGATACGGCATATACACAGTTAACAGCAACTGGATTTTCAGTTCCCAACGTGGCTAATTTGACGTATATTGCAGACGGCCAAGCAGGAAATAAGAATAAAAGTACAGAAGTGACCAATAAAATTAAAGCGTTGCAAACAGGGGCTGCTAATATTGATACAAAAAAAGGCACAGATATTTATTTGACGACTAAAAGCTCTGATGGTACCAAAAACGAAGTAAAAAAGACTGTAGCTAAGGGAGCTAACTCGATTGCTATCGGCTATTATTCGGTGGCCACTGCCAATAGTTCTATTGCCCAAGGTGCGGGTACAGTGGCAGAGGGTGGAAGCTCGATTGCCTTAGGCTCCTTAGCCAGCACTACAGATACGGCAACAAATTCTATTTCTATCGGTGTAGCCTCGTCCGTAAAAAAAGAAAACTCCATAGCTCTTGGTACACAGTCTAGTGTGTATGGTGCGGGATCTGTTGCATTAGGTGCAGGTAGCCGTGTATACAATACTAACTCTATGGCTATGGGATATGGTTCTACTGTAATGGCTGCTAATAGTACGGCTATTGGTGTAGGCTCAAAAATTGATTTTGGGTCGGGTAATGCACAAGCCATCGGTACCAATGCAGTGATTAATAAAAACTCAGGGAACTCTCTTGCTTTTGGTAATAAATCTACGATTGGAGAAAATTCTGTTAATACCGTAGCACAAGGGTTTAAATCCACAATTGGAACGGGGGCCTATAACAGTATGGCTATAGGTGCCTACGCTAGTATTGGGGATAATGCGAAATCATCCTTTGCTATGGGTACCACCGCTAGTGTTGCTGCTAATGCAAGAAGTTCCATGGCATTAGGGGAAGGTTCCTATGTTAATAAAGACCAATCTATCGCCATTGGTCGTAATGCGCGGGCAGAGTATGCCAACTCTGTGGCATTAGGTTTCCAATCTACCACCCACTACTATGGTAATCCTAATAGTCGTGAAGCTAGTTTGAGTAATACTGAAACTGCTACCAATGTGCATGGGTTAAAAATAGGGGCTTATTTGCCAGAGGGCTCTAAGTTAGCCGATAAATTGGCAAAATTAGATGCTACGGCAGCCGGTTATGTCTCTGTAGGTGGTTGGACAGAAGAAGTTACGACTAAGGCGAATGGTACAACTACTAAAGAGAATGTGCTAGGCCTTCGTCGTATTGTCAATGTAGCACCAGGCGCATTGGATACAGATGCTGTAACAGTGGCACAGTTGCGCGACTGGACAGATAAAACGGCTCACTTCTTATCCATCTCTGGGGCTAGCGGTAAATCGAAAACAGATTTTGCCACTGAAAACTGGTCTATTGCTGGTAATGATGCGGATGGTAATGCCATTGGCACATTAAATATCAAAGGAAACTTTGAGAATGAAGGTGCTGTGCATACAGTTGGAACTAAAGAAGTATCCAACGCCTTAGCAGTAGGCGCCTATGCTAATGCTATGGCAGATCGAAGTGTTGCTATCGCAGATCACGCGGTAGCAAGAGGAACGCAATCTGTATCCATTGGTCAAAATGCGCTTACATTGGGAGAAAATAGTACTGCAATGGGATCCTATGCAACGGCAGCGGCTAAGAACTCCATTGCGATGGGGGTAGATAGCATCATCGGTGAAGTAACACGGGATACTACTACAACTAGTGCAACATATAAACGTATTACCGCAGTAGGTCGATCCAATGAATCCAGTATCGCTATCGGGTCCGGCACGAATGTGAATGCGGATAGAGCCATTGCATTAGGTGTCAATGCTAGTGTAGTGCCTGTGAAAGCTACCGGTGCGAAAGGAGCTACTACGTATACAGAGGCCCATTCCTCTATTGCTATTGGCCAAAATGCTACTGTCACAGGAGCTCAACACTCTATTGCGTTAGGTGAAAACTCAGAAGTTATCGCCTCTGATGTGGCGACTGCTACGACAGCTGCTTTCACAGGGGAGACGAATACAGATCCAGGTAATGGTGTTCTATCCGTTGGTTCTACGAATAATAACATGAACATAACACGTCGTATCATTCATGTGTCTGGTGGCTCCGACGATTACGATGCAGTAAACGTAAAACAGTTGAAAGCAGCAACGGCGTATTATTCTGTTAATACTACAGATAGTAAGGATGATACGGTGAATGGTGAAAATGGTATTAAGTCGAATCGAAATAATGATGGTGCTACTGGTACGAAAGCGGTAGCTATTGGTTCGTATACAAGTGCAAGTGGTGAAAAATCGATTGCATTTGGTCGTGAAGTCCTTTCAAAAGCAGATTATAGTGTTGGTGTCGGTGCCAATGTTAGTTCTAATGCATTGCGTGCGGTAGCTATTGGTTCTAATTTGCTGGCAGATGGTAAAAACTCTATTGCCATTGGTGCTGGAGATGGTTTGGCATCACGTGTTGAAGCGGGTGGTCAAGATGCCATTGCTATTGGTACGAGATCCAGAAGTTATGGTGTCTCATCAGTTGCCATAGGTCGTTTGTCTCAAATAGGGACTGCTACCACTACAACCGATACAGCAGGTGTAACTACTACTAAATATAGTGGTGGTATTGGTGCTGTGGCCATTGGTAATGCTTCCGTAGTTAACTCTAAGGTAGGGGATGTTGCCATAGGTTATGATGCAAAAATTTTAACTGCTGATAATAAAGGCAACACAGAGGGTACAGGCAATGTAGCACTGGGATATATGGCTAAAGTATCTGCTACTAATGGTGTAGGTAATATTGCATTAGGGTATAAGTCAGAAGTTACCTCCGCAGATATCGCAAATTCTGCTAGTGCAGCCACAAAGGTATCTCCATATTTACTTACTACAGGTACTGCTGCTGAGATAGCCTACGATTACTCTAATGACAAAGGTAATGGTGTTGTATCCTTCGGTACAAGACGTAATAGTACTGATGCTACGACTACCTTCGCTCGTCGTTTAGTTGGTGTTGCAGGTGGTATCAATGACTATGATGCTGTGAACGTAAAACAGTTGAAAGCATTAGAAACTAATGAACGTCATATTAAAGCTCAAACAGGCAATGATGCATATACACCAGATGCTTCTGGTAATGTAACATTAAATTACGTTAACGGAAGGGGCGAAGATGTTACTGACACGACTACTGTTATCAAAGATGTAGCGAAAAAATCTGATGAATGGCAATTAGCCGTACAAAGTGGAACCGCTACAACAGGCGTGGCTGTGACACCTGTGGCAAAAACAGGTTCGAAAAATACTGTTACACTCAAAGCTGGTACAAATGTAACCTTAGGGACTGATGCAACAACGGGTACGGTAACTATCAATGCTGATGGTGGCATCAAATCAGTTACAAGTGGAAATACGAAGGCTTTAACGGTGAGCACTACTAGTGGTGCCGTTACGGTAACACCTGTATTAGCAGGGGCGGTTAGTACTGCAGGTGATGCTAATAAATTGGTCACAGCTGGTGTTGTGAAAACGGCTATTGACCAATTGGCTACTAAATCATTGAATAATATTACTGATGATGGTAAAAAAGTAATCACAGGATTAGGAACGATTGTAGCGGCTGGGGATCGAGTGAGCCTTGCAACGACTACTGATAATACTACAGGTCAAAAAACATATACACTAAGCGCAGATAAGCAAGTGGAATCTGTAGAAAAAGCAACTGCAGCTAGCGGTGATGAAAATATCGCTACTGTAGATGTGAAAACGGGCAGTACCGCAGGTGCAGCGAATGCTACGTATCAAGTAGGTGTGTCAAAATCAAAAGTAGCTGAAATTGCACAAGCGGCTGTTACTGTAGCCAGCGATTCAACTAATGTCACTGTTACACCAGATACTACGACTGCGGGTGTTAAGAAATATAAAATTGCTGTTACAAAAGATGCCTTTGAAAACGGTACGAACACAACCTTATCGGGTGATGGTTCTGCGACTAATAAATATAAATTCAGTGTGAATGCAGCGTTGACTGGCATGACCTCTGTAACAGCAGGTAATTCCACAACGGGATTAACATTATCTAGCGGTGGTGCTGGGACGGCGGCATCTCCTAAAACAGATGTGGTAATTAGTAAAACAGGTGTTACTTTCACAAATAATAATGGTACATCTACAGGCACTGTATCTATTGGTAATGCTGGTATTAATGCTGGTAATTTAGTGATTTCCAATGTAAAAGCACCAACAGCGGATGCAGATGCTGCAAATAAAAAATACGTTGATGATAATTTGATGAATGTAGATGTCATCACGAAGAATGGTACGTCTGATAAAACAGAAAATGTTACAAATGGTACCCGTCGTAAAATGACATTAAAGGCAGGAGATAATGTTGAATTAAGTCACAATAATGGAACCGTTACCATTACTGCTAAAGGTGGATTGAAAACAGTTACTAGTGCGAATGATGCTATTGATGCAACAACTGATGCCAATGGTAATGTGACATTAACTGCTAATGTAGGCAATACTATTGATAATACCAAAGCAAATGCAAGCAAATTAGCTACTGTTGGTGCCGTGAATACAGCTATTACTCCATTGGCAAATAAAACATTAGACAATATTACAGATGATGGTAAAAAAGTTATTACAGGATTAGGTCCAGTGGTAGCAGCTTCTGGCAGTAATGTAACAGTTGCCGAATCTACAATAGACAACGAAACTGGTACGAAGAAATATACTGTTTCTGTTACAAAAGATGTGTTTGCAAGCGGTACGAACACAACAAAAGTTGGTACAGGCACTGCTGCTGATCCGTACAAATACAACTTGAATGAAGCGTTGACTGATATGGCATCCATTGCGGGTAAAGGTGGTACAAATACCTTAACGATTAAAAATGGTGCATCAGTGATGACATTTAACGATGCTACTACTGGTAAGAATGCAAAAGCTGCAAATATTACGGTGAACAACATTAATATCACTGGTTTGAAGGATGCGGCGTTGACAGCTACATCTACTGATGCTGTGACTGGTAAACAGTTAAAATCAGTGATTGATGATGTGGCGAAAAAATCTTCTTCTGATTATCGACTGGTAGTAAATCCAGAGACTGGGACAGGTGGTACATATACAGCTGATAAGGATGGTAATATTAACTTAAAAGTTGTAGATAAATCGAATACGGATGCAAATACGAATACTACAACAGTTACGATTAAAAATGTAGCGAAAAAAGATGAGCTAGATAAATTAAAAGAAGCTAAAACTATCATCTTTGTGGATGCTGATGGTGATGAAGTTTTCAAACAAGCTGATGGAACTTTCAAAAAAGCAAATAAACAAGCGGCAAATGGTGATGTTGTTACGAAAGTCAATACAACTACTGCTACACCAATTACTAATGTAAAATCTATTGTGGCAGACACTACTGTTACTGGTGCAAATACAGATTACCTTGATAAATTAAACCAAGCTGTAGATAATTCGAATACAAGTGCAGGTAAAAATAAAACAACGGCAGTGAATGTGTCTGATTTACAGCAAACGGCAGCTGCTATTGTAAAACGTGGTCTTACATTCCAAGGTAATGATGGAAACAACATCAAAAAAGCGTTAGGAGATACACTGAGCGTAGTAGGTGAAGGTACATACGGAACAGCACCAACTACAGCGGCTAACAATATTTATACATCCCAAAATAGTGGTAAATTACAAATTGGTTTAGCTTCAGATTTGAAAAATATTTCCTCTATTTCTAGCAAAGAAAATGCTGGTAAATCTACTAAGGTTGCACTTGGTGATGATGGATTAACAGTTACAAATGTACAAGGTGCGGCTACGACTACGATTACCATTGGTAAAGACGGTATCAATGCTGGTGGTAAAAATGTGACAGCTGTTAACGAAGTAGATGCAAAAACTGTAAAAGCTAATACAGTGACAGTAGGCAAGGCAAATTCTTCCTCTGCTGCTAATGATGGTGTAGACGGCAAAGTAACGGTAACTGGTAAAAATGGATCTGCTGTTGAGCTAAATGGTGCAACAGGTGGGCTTACATTAACAACGGTTAATGGAACTACTACGAATACGGTGTCTATCAAAACAAAAGAGGGCTCTGGACCAATTGTTGGTGAAAGTGGCGCAGCGGCTCCTACTAACATGAGTCGTCTTGTATATACAAGCAAAGTGAATGGTACAGATACTGACTATGAAGTAGCTACTATGAAAGACGGCATGAAATATGCTGGTGATGATGTAACAGCTACAGACAAAACCAAAGTGATTGCTAAGAAGTTGAATGAAACTATTGATATCGTTGGTGGTGCCACAACAACTAAGTTAACAACTAATAATATCGGTGTGGTCAATGACAATGGTAAGTTGAATGTTAGATTGTCTAAAGTTATTACAGGCATGGAATCTATTACGGCTGGTAAAACTGTAGTGAATACAAGCTCAGTCACAGTATCCGGTACAGGTACTAATACGAATAAAACGATTTTAGATGCTAGTGGTACAACTGTCACTGATGGTGCTACGAATGGCAAAACTACAACTACAACAGTAGATGGTTTGAAAGTCATCAACAACACAAAAGGTGCACAAATTGGTGCTGAGTTGATTCGTATTAACGGTACTAAAGGTACAGGCGACACTGTAACAGATGGTATTGCTATTGGTAATCAAACAGTAACGGCTACCAAGAATAATGCTACTACAGAGGCTAACACAGGAAACTATATCACGGGCTTAGACAATAAAGACTGGGATTTAGATACAAAAGGATATGTTAGTGGACGTGCTGCTACAGAAGATCAGTTGAAAGTCTTGAACGATAAAATTAGTGCTAAATCTGCTTCTGATTATCGTTTGATTGCAAACCCAGATGATGCTAACGGTGAATACACCTTAACTGCGAATGGATCAATAGAATTAAAAGTTCAAGATGCTTCTAACACGACTAGTGTAAACACGATAAAAATTAAAAATGTAGCCAAGAAAGATGAGTTAGATAAATTAAAAGAAGCAAAAGCCCTTATCTACGTAGATGCTAATGGTAATGAAGTTTTCAAACAAACTGATGGTACTTTCCAAAAAGCGGATGGTATAGTAGTTGCAGCTAATACGGTTCGTACAAAAGTTAATACAACAGGTGCTGCACCAATTACCAATGTATCATCTATTGTAGAAAATACTGCTGTAACTGGTACAAATCCAGATTATGTAGATAAATTAAATGCTACTGTGGCGGATGCTACGAATGGTGCAAAAAATAAAGCTACAGCTGTGAATGTATCTGATTTACAAAAAACAGCAGCTGCCATTATTGATCGCGGTATTACTTTCCAAGGTAATGATGGAAAGGACATCAAAAAAGGTTTAGGTCAAACATTGAACATTGTTGGTGAAGGTAGTTATGGTACTCCTGCTACAGCACCTAATACTGCGGCGGGCAATATTTTCACGAAAGAAAATGGCGGTAAACTCGAAATCGGTTTAGCGAAAGATTTACAAAACATTTCTTCTGTTTCCAGCAAAGAAAATGCAGGTAAGTCTACTAAGTTAGAGCTAGGAGACGATGATCTAAAAGTTATTAATACACAAGGTGCTGGTGCTACCGCTACGACAACGACAGTTACTATTGGCAAAGACGGTATCAATGCAGGTGGTAAAAATGTGACCGCTGTCAACGAAGTAGATGCAACATCTGTGAAAGCGAATACAGTGACAGTAGGCAAGGAAAACCCAACGGGCACAACAACTGGTGGTGTAGATGGTACTGTAACGGTAACTGGTGCTAATGGATCTGGTGTTGAGATCAAAGGTGCTGATGGTTCTATTACTGTATATGGTGCTAATGGTTCTAACAAAGCTTCTTTTAAAACAAAAGAAGTGGAAGGAGTGTTAGGAGCTGATGTAAAAGTTGGCGATGCGAAACCAAATATGACTCGTTTTGTGTATGAAACAGCGAATCCAGATGGCTCAGCCACACCGATTACCCATGTGGTAGCCACGATGGATGACGGCATGAAATATTCTGGTGACGACCATGAAGCGAGCACTGCTACAGCAGCTGAGAAACATGTTGTAACCCGTAAGTTGAATGAACGGTTAGAAATCGTTGGTGGTGCTAAGACAGATTTAACAAACAATAATATTGGTGTTATCAATAACGGTGATACTGGAAAATTAACGGTTAAATTATCTAAAAACCTAAAAGAGATTGAAACGATTGCGAATGTGGCAGATCCAACAGATACAACGAAACCAAGTACTGTTATGACCTTAAACAATGATGGAGTGACTTTCAAAAATACACAAGCTCCAACAACAGCTGGTGGCAAAGCTACTACCTCTACGGTAGAAATCAAAAAAGATGGCGTTACAGAGTTCAAAACGAATGATGGTACCAAGGATGGCAACACAGTTACTATTAATGGCAAAACGGGAACTATTACAACTGGTAATACAGTAGTGAATACAACTTCTGTTACAGTATCTGGTACAGGTACTGCTAAAACAACATTAGCGGCTAGCGGTACTACTGTCACTGATGGAGCTACAAATGGCAAATCTGTAGTGACTACGGTAGATGGAACTACCGTGACAGATGGTACTCATACAACAACAACGAATGCTACGGGTATCACCATTAGCCCATCTGCGGTAGCAGGAAAAACGGTTTCCTTAACCAATGCTGGTTTAAATAATGGTGGCAATCGTATTACTGATGTAGCAGATCCAACAGCCAACACAGATGCAGCGAACAAACAATATGTTGATGCTCGGACGAAACTTCGCTATAAAGCTAATACTGTGGAACCAGATGTAACAGGTGTAGCTAAGGCAAATCATGAGATTAATTTATTAGATGGTGTATTGAACATCGAAGGTGTCACTGATGAAGTGGTAACAACAGCATCTAAAGATGGTAAAATCACAGTGGGCTTAGCACCTAAGGTGATTAAAAAGTTAGATCAATTAGCTGCCACAACTTCCGATGGTCGAGATAGCAAATTAGGCTCCGAAGCAAATGCGATTGCTTCTACTGGTATTGCTACAGCTGATGGCATTAATGGTCAAAATGTGACGTACAAAGTGAATGCATTGCGCCATGGTGAGGCAGGTTCTGTGGTGTTCACTGATGAAGATGGTAATCGTCTTGTGAAAGCTACTGACGGCAAATATTATAAAGCGACTGATGTAAACGCAGATGGAACAGTAAAAGCTACACCGGCAGGTGGCACAGCCCCTGTAGGTCTTGATTTGCTTAATGCAGACAAAGATAAAGCATATTCTAGTTTAGTATCCCCAGATGGTAAAACAACGGGCGCTACATCGGTGTTGAATAATGTAGGCTCTGCATTATCTCGTGTATTACCTACGTTAGATACTAATACAGATAAAACGAAGTTCTTGGATAAACTTGATAAAGCTACAGAAGCAGGCAGCAAGGTAGCACATGCAGCAGTGAATGTAACGGATTTGAAGAACACTTCCGATGCGATTATTGCTAAAGGTATAGATTTCAAAGGTAATACTGGAAATGCTATCCATAAAAATTTAGGTGAAACACTTAATATTGTGGGAGAAGGTACTGCACCGACTACAACAGCAGCTAATAATATTGCAACAAAACGTAATTCTAATGGAGACCTAGAAATTGGTTTAGCAAAAGACTTGCAAGGTATTACATTAGTTTCCAATACTAATGACACTACAAAACCAAGCAGTAAAATGGAATTAACTGATGATGGTGTGACATTAACAAATACGCAACCAGTTGCAGGTGGAACTGCTGAAACTTCAAAAGCAACCATTGGTAAAGATGGTAAAACAACATTTGAGAATAGTACTGCGCCTAATAACACAGTAGAAATTGATAGCAAGAAAGGTACTATCACTGTTGGTAAAGATACAGATAAACAAGTTGTTGTGAATGGTAAAGATGGTAAAATTACCACTGGTAAAACAGAAGTGAATGGCGCTGAAGTCATTGTGAAAGATGGTAAGAATTTCACTAAAATAAATACAGGTGGTACAACTATAACTGATGGTACAAATACAACCGTTGTAGGAGCGAATGGTATTACCATAACACCATCTAATGTAGCCGGTAAGGTTGTATCCTTGACTAATGGGGGTCTCAACAACGGTGGCAACCGTATTACTAATGTAGCGGATCCAACTGATGATACGGATGCAGCGAATAAGAAATACGTGGATGCGCGTACGAAACTTCGCTATAAAGCAGATACTACTGTGGATGATGCGGGTACTGCTGTCGCAGACCATACAATTAACTTGTTAGATGGTACGTTGGAAATTACGGGTACTGCTGATAAGGTGGTAACGAAAGCGACGAAAGATGGCAAAATCAACATCGACCTTGCAGATGCGGTGAAGAAAAAATTAGACCAATTGGATGCGAAAAATTCTGATGGTCGTGATGGTAAAACTGGCAATGAAACTGGTGCCATTGCGAAAGATGGATTGACAAAAGCAGATGGTCTCAATGAAAAAACGACCACATACAAGGTCAATGCATTGCGCCATGGCGAAGCTGGTTCCGTTGTGTATACGGATGATGAAGGTCATCGCTTAGTGAAAGCAGTAGATGGTAAATACCATCGTGCTGAAGCAGTAAATGCTGATGGTACTTTGAAAGCTGCCGCAGATTTACCACCAGATGTAACTCTCGATGCAGTAGATAATCCACAAGCTCGTGTAGTTAATTCAGATGGTGCTACAACATCACCAACAGTATTTGGTAATGTAGCATCTCCGGTTGATAAACTGACAGCAAAAGATGATACTGGTGCTGATCTAGATGATCAAAGTTATCTTAATAAATTAACAACAGCATCAAAAACAAATGCAAGTAAGTTTGCAGCTGTCAATGCCACTGACTTGTACACAACAGCGAAAGAAATTCTTGCGAAAGGTATTAACTTCGTTGGTAATGATACGACTGTAAACGTACATCGTGATTTAGGGGCGACCTTAAAAGTACAAGGTGCTGATAATTACACTCGTGGAGCGAATGATAGTAATACTAGCAATATCTTAGTAAAAGCAAATGCGGATGCTAATGGCGATGGACTAAATATCTCCTTAGCTAAAGATTTACGTGGTATTACCTCTATCACTAATACAGATGGAACCAAAGATGCTACTGGTACTAAGTTAGAAATCGGTAACGATGGATTTACAGTTACTAATACCCAAGCAGGTACACCAGCTACAACATCAACGATGACTGTAGGTAAAGATGGTAAAACGACTTTCACCAACAGTGAAAATCCTAACAATGCAATTGAAATCAATAGCAAGGAAGGAACGATTACTGCTGGTACAGCTGATGATAAGAAAGTGACAGTAAATGGTAACACTGGTGCGATTACAACGGGTAACACTACGGTCAATGGTTCATCAGTCACAGTAGTAGACAAAGATAATAAGAATAAGAACACAACTCTAGATGCATCAGGTACGACAGTAACGGATGGTGCTGGAAATACGACTACAACTAGTGCTACGGGTGTAACGGTAACAGATGGTACGAATACAGCTGAATATACGGCTACAACTTCTAAGCTATCCGATGGAGCTAACAAGTCTGTGGAAACAACAGCTAATGGCACAACGATTACTAATGGTAATGTGACAACAACGGCTACTGCTGGTAATACGGAGTACAAAGATGGCAATCATGTAACTACTGTTAATACAGATGGTATGAAAGTAACAGATGGCACAGCTACGGTAACGCATTCTGCTGGCTCCAGTGTATTTACAGATGGTAACAACTCATCTATTTATTCTGCTAATGGATCTACAATCGTAGATGATCATGGTAGTGCAACGCATACAGCTACGGGGTCTACTTTCACAGAAGGTAATAACACGGCTAGCCATACTGCAACAGGTTCTTCCTATGATGATGGTACAAATCACTTTGAGCTTGGTGCTACAGGTATTAGAATTAATTCTGATAACGGTGGTAGTGTATCCATAAATTCATCTGGCTTAAATAATGGTGGCAATACGATTACTCATGTAGGTGATGGTGTGGCTGATACGGATGCAGTGAATGTGAAACAGTTAAAAGCTAACAAAGTTTCGCTAACTGTTAATGATAATAATGCCGCTACCACTAACCATAATCTTGTATTGACGACTAGCACAGATGCTAAAGATAAACATACTAATTATGATGTGAAATTAGCAGATACAGTGACATTAGGTACAGCTGTGAATGCAGTTACTGTTGACGGTACAAATGGTACTATCAAAGCTGGTAAGGATGCGAATGCAGTTACCGTAGACGGTACAAAAGCAAGTATTACAGCTGGTAAAGATGGCAATGCTGTTACTGTAGATGGTACAAAAGCAAGTATTACAGCTGGTACTGGAGCAAATGCAATTACTGCGGATGGCACTAATGCAACTCTTGTTGTTGGTGGTACAGGAGCCGCTACAGATAGTACTAATAAAGTGACTATTAACGGAACTGATGGCATAATCAAGACTGGTAAGACAGAGGTGAGCGGTTCTGCGGTGACCATTACAGATACAACGAATGATGCAAAGAAAACCACTGTGGATGCAACGGGTACGACGGTTACTGATGGTGTAGCAAATGGTAAAAAAGTTGTTACTACTGCTGAAAGTGTAACAGTTGCAGATGGTACTACTAAGACAACTACCAAAGCGGGCGAAACGAAATACGAAGCGAATGGTAAAGACTTAACAGTGAAAACAGAGGGTATCACTGTCACTGATGGTGCTAACAGTGGCTCTATCAATGCAATGAATAGTACTTTCACAAATGCAACGAATGGTACATCAGTAGGTGCTACGTTGATTCGTGTGAATGGCGATAACAATGCTGGGGCAATTACAAATGGTATCAGCATTGGTAAGCAATCCGTTACGACTACTGAAATTGGTGAAGCTCCGAATACGACTACTAAAACAGAAACTGGCAACTTCATCACTGGTTTGGATAACAAAACTTGGGATCCTAAAACAAATGGTATTGTCAGCGGTCGTGCAGCGACGGAAGATCAGTTGAAAGTTGTTGACGATAAAGTCAACAAAGGTCGTGTGTTCACGGCAGACACTAAGGATGCAAAGGATAAAGCAGTAGAAGCCATGGTTGGCCTTGGTGAAACTTTATCTATCGTTGGTGGAGCTAAGATGGATGCTCTAACTGATAATAACATCGGCGTAGAATTAAAAGCTGCTGAAACGAAAGATGGTGTAACAACACCAACAACGATGACTGTGAAGTTGGCAAAACATGTGAACATGGGTGATGGTTCTACTACCTATACAAAAGATGTGACTGATAAAGCAGGTAAGAAAGTCGGTGTCCGTACTGGTGTTATGGATGGAGATTCCATGAAATATACCTTGTACAATGTGGATGCTGCTGGTAATATCATTACTGATGCAAACAAAAATAAAGATGTTAATGTAAGTACTACTGTTACGTCCGGCGGTATTGTGATTGCTCCAAAAGATCGTTTATCATCGAAAACTGTTACATTAAGTCATGAAGGTTTAAATAATGGTGGCAACCGTATTACGAATGTAGCAGACGGCGTAGCTATGGATGATGCCGCAACGGTAGGACAGTTGAAACGTAGTACAACTACGATTATTAATCAAGCTAATGCCATCGGTGCTCATGCGGCAGCGTTAGCGGCGATGAATCCATTAAGCTTTGATCCAATGCGCAAATCTCAAATTATGGCAGGTATTGGTTCCTACCGTGGTAAACAAGCCTTGGCATTGGGTGTAGCGCATTACACAAGTGAAAACTTTATGTTCAATGTGGGCATTAGTATGGGTGAAAATGAACATATGATGAACGCAGGTATGACATACCGATTCGGTGGTAATACAAGCATGATTCCAGAACGCTATAAAGGCGGACCATTATCTTCTGTGTATGTAATGCAAGATGAAATTGCAGCATTTAAAGAAGAAAATGCAAGACAAAAAGAACAATTGAAAGAATTACCAGAATTAAAACAAGAGGTAGCTGAATTGCGGGCTATGGTACAGCAATTATTGGCAACCCAAGGTAAATAGTCGTTCTTTCTGGATGCTATGTAACTGAATAGGTGTGTAAGAGAGAGGTCTGTTGCTTCGGCGACTGACCTCTCTTCTATGCTTGTGAGACTTTTTGTTGGCTCATCGTTATATGTGAGATTATCCGCATAAGAGTTGTGTTTCCACATGTGCTATAGAATCTGAATTATACTCTATAGATAGGATGGGTTTATTTTGGTATAATTAGATATATGCAATGAAGGGATATAGTCCCTTTTAAAAGTTAGTTGACATACTTTCATATGGATACACATAGTTAGTAAATATAGAATGTAAATATGAGTACGAGGCAAGGATGACACAGGAAAGATTAGGAAACGAGAACAACCGGAATAGAGTAATTGTAGGGACTAGACAGGAAGATAGAAGAGAGAGCACGTCCTATGATGAGGTGTTATATCGGTCGAAGCCATTTTCTCCTACCGCGGTTTCATCCTTAGAGGCAAGAGCCATGTTGTGGGGATTGAACCCAGTGCCAGCAAAGAAGGCTCGTGTCCTTGAGTTAGGTTGCTCTATGGGGGGCAATCTCATAGCACAAGCGATTGAGCACCCTATGGGGACCTATGTGGGCATTGATTTAGCAGAGCAACAGGTGGACATTGGCAATGAAATTATTCGCACCATTGGTTTGGATAACATCCGATTAGAAGCGAAGAATATTATGGACATTGATTCAGAGTTTGGCACTTTTGATTACGTCATCGTTCATGGTATTTGGTCGTGGGTACCAGATACGGTGAAAGATAAAATTTTTGAAATTTGTCGTGTCAATCTATCGAAACAGGGGATTGCTTATATTTCGTATAACACGTTGCCAGGGTGGAAGCGCATGTCTCAAACACGTGATTTTATGCTCTATGCAACACGGAATGATACAGATAAATCATTGATGGATCGAACTCATAAAGGATTAGGGGCAATTAAGTTATTACAAGAGTTAATTTCTAATTCTAACACATTATCGAAACGACAAAGTTGGAAGTTACGAGATATTAAAAATCTGTTTGACCATATGCCGTACTACATTGCTCATGAGTATTTTGAAGACATCAATGATCCCGTTTATGTGAGCGACTTTATTGCGATGGCTAAAGAACATGGATTGGCCCATGTGGGGGATACAGAGTTTACTTTGAATTGTATTTCCTATATGCAGGAAGATATGCAAAAACGGATGGAAATCTTGAGTGAAGGGTCTTTCACAGACAAATTGCAAATGTTAGACTTTTATCACGATACACAATTCCGTCGATCCATGCTATGCCACGGTGAATTGGAGAAGGACTTGCTCCTGCATGAAGAGTTTAAGATTAGTACTTTGAATCGTTTATATTATAGTTCTAATACGAATTTATCCGATTGGAAAGATAGTGCATACCTGTGGGAACAAGCATTGGTGAATCTATGTCGTAACCAAAGTACATTTACTATCAATGATGTGGTAGAAGAAGCCAAGGCACTAGCCACAGAACCGCTCGATTTAGGTGAGGTATATCCATTAGTACTGCGATTCTTATTCATGGATTTAATCACCGCTCATTCGGAACCATTGCACCACAATCCATTTGTGGAAGGGGTGTCAACGGTGCCGGCCATGTTGGCAAACTATGTGGAAACAGTAGTTATGAAAGGAGCTAGCCCTTACATTCAATTGGCTGATTCATTCAATCAGACCATCGAAGGTTGTAATGAAGGACATGTGTTTGTCATGAAAGAATTGGCAACGCCAAAAACTTGGGATGCATTATGCAAGAAAGCAGAACAAGTATTGCAAGTCCATCGGTATCATTTGGATACAGGAGAAAAGAGTCCTATGACTATACGAGAGGCCTTAGAAGAGTTTATGCTTGACCTCACACGTATGGGATTCTTAAGAAATGAATAAGTTACATAATGCCTCACTATTGGGTCTCCAGTAGTGAGGTATTTGCATTGTATGGTATAATAGAACAATAGCCGATGAACGAGGTTCATTCGATGAGTGAGGTACAAATGAAAGTTATCATTTCAACGTTGAATTCAAAATATATACATTCTTCTTTGGCGTTGCGCTATTTGCAGGCTTATGGAAGAACTAAGGACGAGGCATATGAGATAGTGGAGTACACTATTAATATGCCTATTTTAGATATTTTAAATAATGTGACTACCTTAGATGCAGATGTGTTGGGGTTTGCTTGTTATATTTGGAATATTGATATGACATTGCATCTGTGTTCCATGATCAAAGCGGTCCGCCCTAACACGAAAATTATATTAGGTGGTCCAGAGGTGAGTTATACGGCGCGAGAACTATTAGAAGACCACCCATATATTGACTATATTGTGCAAGGGGAAGCAGAGGAGGCTTTTACTACGTTTGTGAAAGCAATCCGTATAGGTCAGTCTCCTGTTAACCCTGTCATACTTGGCATCTTAGGTAGAGAACAAGGCACTATTCAAGGCTCGGAAGAGGCGGTAGAGGTGAAGGACTTAAGCACCATACCCTTCCCGTACACGGAAGAAGATATGCTTACCTTGGGAAATAAAATTGTCTATTACGAATCTTCTCGTGGTTGTCCCTTTAGTTGCCAATATTGCTTATCTGGAAATCGCAACACCGTACGATTCTTTCCCCAAGAACGGGTACTCGAAGAGTTGGCTTGGTTCGTAGATCACAATGTAAAACAAGTGAAGTTTGTGGATCGGACTTTCAACTGTGCGCCTCATCATCATATTCCATTGATGGAGTGGATGCGTGACCATGGGGGACAGACGAACTTTCACTTGGAAATGGAATCCATTTTAATGACTGAAAAAGAAGTAGATATTCTAAGTTCTACTCGTCATGGACAAATACAGATTGAGGTAGGAGTCCAAAGTACTCATGATAAGACATTGGAGGCCATCCATCGTCGTAATGATTGGGGCCGTATTCAATCTGTGATACCACCAATTATCAAATCAGGGCGCACCCATGTGCATATGGATTTAATTGTAGGGTTGCCTTATGAAAGTAAAGCTATTTTCGAGAAGTCCTTTAATGATTTGTTTAGTTTACAACCCCATGCATTGCAGATTGGCTTTTTAAAGTTATTAAAAGGCTCCGGCGTGCGTTCTATGGCAGAGTACGAGTACATTGCGAATCCAAAAGCACCTTACGAAGTATTACAAACCCATGTCTTACCATATGATGATGTACGCATGTTAAAACATTTTGAAGATGTGTTCGAACGGTTCTATAATAGTGAACGGTATCGCACAGTCTTTGGATATATAAGTGAAAGCTTAATCCAAGAAGGATCGGCCTTTGCTTATTTTGAAGAGATGACCGAGCTATGGTTAGAAAAAGGGAATCAAGACCGCAAATTAAATGATGCTGATCAAATAGCATTCCTTTATGAGTTCTTTAGCTTGAAAGAGGACCGAGTGGCTTGTGACTTACTGCGCTACGATGTGTTAACTTCTTTCAATGGAAAAATACGGGATGAACGATTTGGTCTATCTAAAGATAGGAAACAAGAAATGCAAGATGCTGAGGTATTCTGGCGTGAGGAAGAAGTGGTACAACAATACATTCCTAACTATTCCTTTGTGGAGTGGCGGAGAATCCGACAGGATTACCATACCATTGAGGTGTGTGGTGCTACATTGCCATACTTAGGAATTCCAAGGGAGCCCTACAGTGTTACAGAAGTTGCACTATTAAACGTTAAGACATCCGATTGTTCTAATACAAGATCTGTACATAGTTTTGACGAATGCAATACTCAAGAAATAAGTGAAGTAAAACCAAGCAATATACTTTATGATGAGGCTATGACTGATAATGTTATAGCAGATAATAGATATGCTATCATCATTGATGTCAAAGGTCAGACGAAACCTTTTATACGTCCCCAACAATATGTAAATACCCATCTAAATAATCTAGAAAGTAATACTAGTCCAACTATCAGGGCGGAGGTGTGATATGAGTGATACGACAAAGCCAAAGCGGTATCGTATGATATCTGCGTTTTATAAGGAACGATATGGAGAAAAGGCTTATAAAATTCCAGTGGCACTGCCGTTGACATGTCCTAATCGTGACGGATCCGCAGGTGTAGGTGGATGCACGTTCTGCGGTGAAATTGGAGCAGGTTATGAAAATAGACCCGCCTCAATGACGGTGAAACAGCAAATTGATGAGACTGTGGTGCATATTGCGAAAAAGTACAAAGCCTATAAATACATACCGTACTTTCAGAATTTTAGTAATACCTACTTACCACCAGAGAAGTTTCGCCAGTATGTGGAAGAAGCTTGCTTAGAACATGTGGTAGGTATTGCCATTGCAACTAGACCTGATTGTGTACATGATGCCTATTTAGATATTTTAAAAGATATACAATCTAAATATGGCATTGATATCTATGTAGAATTAGGCTTACAATCGGTGAACTATCATACATTACAAAAGGTAAACCGAGGACATACGATGGCGGAGTTTATCGATGCAGTATTGTGCATCAAGCGTTATGGATTTGAAGTGTGTACTCATATGATATTGAACCTACCTTGGGACACCATGGACGATGTCATTGAAGGAGCGAAAACTTTATCAGCTTTACAAGTAGACCAAGTAAAGCTCCATGCATTATACTTAGTAAAGAATACGAAAATGGCACGTGATTATGAAACTGGTGAATTTACCTTAATCAGTGCAGAAGAATACGCTCGACGAGTGGTAGAATTTTTACGTTACCTAGACCCTAAGATTGTATTACAACGATTGGTGGGGCGTGCGCCAGAGGAAAATACAATCTTCACGAATTGGTCTATGGGCTGGTGGCGCGTACAAGATTTGATTGATCAAATTATGGAAGACGAAGATATTTCTCAAGGCAGCGGTTATGATTATTTACATGGCGCTGCGGTTCAAAAATTTCTGTGAAAGGGAGCATATGGCTAATCAGAGATTTACCATACCTACTTATGACATGGTAGGACCTATCGTGGGACCTCAAGGATCTCACATGAAAGTATTAGAAGAACTAGTAACAGTAGATATATTACATCGAGATACCATTGTGGACATAACAGGTTCAGAGGAATCTGTACAAGTAGCAATGGAAGTGTTAGATGTACTGCTATACTTGTTTAAAAATCATATTAAAATCACCGATCATCATGTGCGAACAGCTACCACGATGATCTTGAAAGGCGAAAAAGAATCACTTTTTCAGTTATATGAAGATACTATCAATGTGACTGTGAAAGGGAATCCTATCATTCCTAAAACAGTGGGCCAAAAACAATATGTAGATAGTATCCGTCGCAATACGATCACCTTTGGCATTGGTCCTGCGGGAACAGGAAAAACTTATTTAGCAGTGGCACTGGCAGCATTTTACTTAAAAAATCGTGAAGTAGATCGTATTATCTTGACGAGACCTGCTGTAGAGGCTGGTGAAAAACTTGGCTATTTGCCAGGGGATTTGCAAGAAAAAGTAGACCCTTATTTACGTCCTCTCTATGATGCTTTACATGATATGTTCGGTGTAGAACGAGTGCAGAAGATGCTCTTACAAGGGACTATCGAGGTAGCACCATTGGCTTACATGCGTGGTCGCACCTTGGAACGTTCTTTTGTAATCCTTGATGAAGGACAAAATACGACGCCAGAACAGATGAAAATGTTTTTAACTCGCTTAGGGTATCAATCGAAAATGGTGGTTAATGGAGACCCAACACAAATTGATTTACCTCCGAAAATCACATCCGGTTTAATCGAAGCAGAACAAGTGTTACAACGTATCAAAGGGATTCGGTCTATTTATTTTTCCGATCAAGATGTGGTGCGTCATGATTTAGTAGGTCGTATTGTGAAAGCCTATGAAGAGTATCAACTTTCAGAGAAAGGGAAACAAGAATGATTGTAAGTATTTCCTATGATGAGGGAATGGAACAAAATAGCACTTACGAAGAGGTCATTCAACGGTGCTGTAATGAAGTGGCTCGTGTGTATGGATTGCATGAGGAAGATGAATATAGTGTTCTGCTCTGTAACAACGGAAAAATTCAGGAATTAAATCGTGAATACCGTGGAAAAGATATGCCTACAGATGTGTTATCCTTTGCTCTCAATGAGGGAGATATGTCCTATACGGAAGAAGAAGGGCAATTACTAGGTGACATTGTTATTTCCCTAGAGCGAGCGGCAGAGCAAGCGAAAGAGTATAATCATGATTTTATTCGTGAGCTTGCCTATTTAACTGTTCATAGCTGTTTACACATTTTAGGTTATGACCATATGACAGATGAAGATAAAAAAGAAATGCGCACAGAGGAAGAATTTGTGCTTGGTAATTTAGGTTATGTACGAGAGGATATGCCATATAATGAATAGTGGAAAAGGATTTAAATCAGGCTTTGTAGCCGTTGTAGGACGACCTAATGTAGGGAAGTCTACCTTAATTAATGCATTAATTGATGATAAAATTGTTATCGTATCTGATAAAGCGCAAACGACACGAAATCGTATTGTGTGTGTCTATACAGATGAAAAGAAACAAATCGTGTTCATGGATACACCAGGCATACATAAGCCAAAACATAAGTTAGGTGAATTCATGGTGGATCAAGCAGTGGATTCATTGCGAGAAGTAGAAGCTGTCTTATTTGTAGTGGCAGCTAATGAAAAACGTGGTCCTGGGGATAACTTCGTTATTGAACAATTGCGTAAGGTAAATGTACCAGTGTTCCTCATTGTGAACAAAATTGATACGATGGAAAAACAAGACTTGTTAGAGGCCATTGTATCCTACGAAAATAGCTATCCGTTTGAGGCGGTAGTACCGATTTCTGCAAAGGAAAGAGACAATATTGAAGAAGTGGTCAATTTGTTGGAAAAACATTTACCAGAAGGTCCAAAATACTTCCCTGATGACATGATTACGGATCAGCCGGAACGTTTGATTATCTCTGATATTGTGCGTGAAAAAATCCTATTGCAGACGCATGATGAAATTCCCCATGCTATCGCTGTAGATGTAGATGAAATGAAAACACGGGACGATGGAACTACCTATGTACGCGCTACTATTTATGTAGAGCGAGATTCTCAAAAAGGTATCATCATTGGTAAACAAGGAGCTATGTTGAAAACTATTGGCCGCCAAGCTCGTGGTGATGTGGAACGCTTGTTAGCTACAAAAGTATTCCTAGACTTATGGGTAAAAGTGAAAAAAGACTGGCGCAATAAATCTGGTATGTTATCTGAATTGGGATATCGGAATTAGTACTTAAAAAATTATTGTTTATACAAGATATTAACTTATTTTTGTATTGTGGTATTAACTGCTGCTAATTCTAGTTTATTCTCCTCTACACGTATGCTGTACGCATTATCTAAATCAGGAGATGCCCAAAACTATTAGACTCCATTAACCAACGTGGTGTGCTAATTCTAGTCTTGTTGGCAACAGTAGCCTTTGGTTTAGGTATTACCATGTTAGGTATTACGGTAGAAGAATTTATATATAAAGATAGTGACATATAGCATCATACAATTGAATTGTTAATTTTAGAAAGGACTGATTTATATCGATACCCCCGTCACGGGTGGCATGATTCTATTTGCCATCTTTTGTATTTTAATTATTAGTGTGTTTGTGATTAGTAAGTTTTCTTTTGCTCGACTTCGAGAAGAACATCTGGAAGATATGGATACATTGAGCGAAAGCAAAAAAGACGAATTACGTGAATTATACCAACGACCTGAACGGTTTATGAATACATCCACTTTCTTTATTCTCTTCTTTATAGTCGTTTTAGCAGTCTATGTGGGTCGCTATTTAGAAGATGGGACTGATGTGGTATTACATTATTTAGGAGTGTATGATGCCACATATGCCATTGTAGTGGAATGGATTGTGCTAGCTTTATTTGCTATGGTGGTACTTATTTTCGGGGAAATTATCCCTAAAGGACTGGCCCTATCTTTCCCTGAACGCTATGTGGGAACAACAGTGACCATTGTGCGCTTAGCTGGAAAAATTGTAATTCCTTTTGTATACTTGGCAGAACGCATTGGTAATACGGTACTGAAAGCTTTCAAAGCTCCCTATCGTACAGAAATTGACCTTGTTCATACAGAAGAAGAAATCCGTGCGTTGGTGAGTCGTAGTCATCAACAAGGTGAAATTGACCATGTAGAAGGTGAGCTCATCGACAATGTATTCGACTTTGTTGACCGCATTGCAAAAGAGGTTATGATTCCTCGTCAAGATGTGGTGTGCGTATATACCCAAGATAGTTTTGAAGAGACCATGCATATCGTATCGTCTACAAGCCACACAAGATATCCTTTGTGTTTAGAAGATAAAGATCATATTATTGGTCTTGTCCATATTAAGGACTTAATGGAACGTCGTGAAGAAGCAAGTAAAGATTTACGGTCTATACGCCGTAATATTCTTGTTATTCCAGAAGTGATGAAATTATCTGTTCTATTACAGCACATGCGAACACGTCGTATTTATCAGGCTGTTGTGGTGGATGAATACGGCGGTATGGTAGGCTTAGTAGGTCTTGAAGATATTCTAGAAGAACTGGTTGGAGATATTCAAGACGAACATGAACGTGATCTACCGGCGATTGTGGAAAATTCCAACGGTACTTACAATTTTGCCGGAAAAGTATTAGTTGATGAAGTGGAAGATCTATTAGATATTTCCTTCGGTGATGTGGACGAAGATACTATTGGTGGTGTTATCTTTGGTATTTTAGAACGAACTCCAGCCGTTGGTGATGTGATCGCCGTAGATGGATATACTTTCACAGTCACAGAAATGCAGGGATATCGTATTGAACGTGTATATGCCGTGCCAGTACCTAAGGATGTCGAGGAAATTCAGGAAATGAAATAATTGGGCAGAATGAATGATACGCATCTTAAACTTAGTTGATACTGAAAGAATTGAGGAAACAATAATTGGCACTTCTTGCAACAGTGCAATAGAAATTGATGTATATGTAGTCATATTTTGAAGTAATCTTAGAATGGTTTGTAAAATTCCTAGGTTGATAAGATATCTGTTAATAGTATTGGAGTATCCTGTATGGAGAGGACACATAGATGAAAGCAAATACATTTACCAGTGAAGCCATCGTACTGTGGCGTAAAAAACGAAAATATTACAGCATCTATGCGTTCCTCACTAAGTTAGAAGGCATTATACTTTGCTCTGTGCCTCATAAGCGTAAAGCTAACTATAAAGAAGGGGCCTATTTGCAACCTTTAAGCCGTTTATATTTGACTGTATCGCCTAATGGAGACATGTACGATATTATTCAGATGGATGGGATTTCTACACGTAATTATGAAAGTTTAGAAGATATTTCCTACGCTACCTTTAGCGGTGAACTAGTAAGTACTTTATTTGAAAAAGGTACATTAGATCGTGGTGTGTATACGAATATGAGCCGATTTTTACAAGCCATACAAGATAAACCAGTACGATTAGGATCTATTGTATTAGGTTGGCATATGTTAAGTATTGCTGGATTCGTGCCTCAAGGGTCACATTTTCAAGATCCAGAGACCATGGTAAGCTTATGTGATGAGCTCTATGAAAGTTGCCAATATGTAGTGAAGCAAGATGTACAACAGGGGATAGAATCGGTCTTGAAGTATGATTGGATTCCTACAAAACCGCTACGTCTTACTGCGAATCAATGGGATCAATTAGAAATTCTTTTACGAAAAATTTTGACATATCAGTTGGGATATACCTTGCATAGTATAGAGTTTTTAGAGACGATGATATAAATAATAAAAACGCGGTCATGTGACCGCGTTTTGTTGTTAATAAGATACTAATATAAATGATATTTGATACAGCATTAGATATTTAATAAATCTGTATGGAGACCTCTTTTTTTCATAAGTTTATAACTTTTCTTGTATGCAGTAGTAAACTCAATTGTAAACATATTATGCCTCTAATGCTTCTTTTAGATCTTCCATGGTAGTATAACCAACTATGTTAGGGTTTTTAGATATATGTCGAGCTTCATTCATAGCTGCTAATACTTTATCTGAATAGTTCGGTACTTCTATTGAAAATGGAATACCACCTCGTAGAATACATTGGTTTAAAAACATATTTACAGCACTAGACATATCTAAACCAAGTAAACCAAAAAGTTCAGTAGCTTCTTTTTTTACATGTTCGTCGATACGTATTTGTGTAGGAATTGTCGCCATAGTCTTACCTCCTTTTCTTATTCTACTACATTCAGTTTACAATGTAAATTAAATATAGTTATAAAGTAATAGGGGTATATTAACTTTTGCTCAATTTGCTGATAATATACGCTGTTGCAATGGTTGCCAATGCTGTACCTACGATGGTAGACAAGCTAGCTCCTAAGAATGGGTTACTATCTAGGAAACGATGGTACATAACGGTACCGGATGCCCAACAAATGATGTAGAGAGTTGGACCATGGTCAAGGCGCGGACATTTGCGCAATAAGAAATAATGGGTTAATAAAATAGCAATCATTGGAGCAAAGACAGATCCAATCATATATAAGAAAGGAATAATATTGTCCATCGGATAGATAGATGCGCCAATGGTACCGATGATGGTAACGATGATACCGATTGTTCGACCAGAATATTTAGTTTGCAAACTTTCAGAGGAAATACCAGCAGATAGGGCATCCATGAAAGTAGTTGTGACAGTAGAGAATACGATGATAATTAACCCACTAAATCCTAAACCAGCATGAAGAAGAACCTTTGCAATGTTGGTTTCATTTGTATAGAGAGCAGCCGCAAGGCCTAACACATACATGACAGAACTTGTGATACCATATACAATGGCGCTAGCCGCAGTACCTGCTACAGGGTTCTTGGACAAGCGAGTGTAATCGCTGATTAATGGCAACCAAGACAATGGCATAGCAATGGATAATTCTAAGGCTGCTGTGAAAGTCATTTCATCAGTGATGATTCCTTGACTGTGAATGGAACTTTCTTGTAACAAGCTAATCAACAAATAGATGCATAGGATACCTAAGCCGTAGCCCATGATACTGTTGATGTAGCCCATGTTACGGATGCCAATGAACAGCCATACAATGATTAAAGCTCCTATAATGAAAGTCCAAGCAGTGAACGGCAGATTCCATAATTCTACAGCACCAAGAGCACCGTCATAGATCATAATGCCAGTCCAACCGATGAGTTGAAGAACATTTAAAATGGAAAATAATTTCATGCCTCCATTGCC
Source organism: Veillonella sp. VA139 (assembly GCF_003992005.1). Classification (GTDB taxonomy): domain Bacteria; phylum Bacillota; class Negativicutes; order Veillonellales; family Veillonellaceae; genus F0422. The sequence continues at coordinate 29,865 of NZ_RQVL01000007.1, forward strand.
GAAGACGGTGGATACAGTTTGCATGGAACTCATGTGTTCACGAGCACCGATGAGTCCTGCCCCAAACAATAATAGACATCCGATGATGTGACCGATGATGATGGCTAATAGTCCGTCGGAAAATCCTAGAGGCGCAAAATAGGTGCCCGTCATAATCTCTGCAATAGAAAGAGCGGCGCCGAACCAAATGAGGGACAACCGCGATGATGAAAGTTTTGAATCAGTCATGAATACTCCTATCCATGCCAGTGGGAACAAAAAAGACTAATCTGAAACGATTAGCCTGTAGATGATAGATATTCTTAAGAGACCTAGCATTGCAAGTAGGAACCATATGGTAATATGTCCTTATGTGTTTGTATAGGTACTACAAAATATACTAATATATCCCTACGTTGGCATTATCCAAATCAGGTTATGGGTTAGTAACACGTAGCTACTTCTCAGCCCACTTCAGTGAGCACCCCTTATAGATGTATTATACGAATTGAATGATACTACGTCAATAGGAATTTATATTGCATTGGTTCCTATTTCATGTTATAACTAAATTAATATAAGAACCACTAGGGGTGCTTATGCTGAGATTGATGAGTATCAAAACCCTAGACCTGAACCAGATAATACTGGCGTAGGAAAGTGGATGGCATCGAATACTAGGAATTGTACAAGAACCGTCCAAAGGATTGGTTCTTTTTTGTTACTAGTAAAGGAGATATCTATGAAATTACATAGAGCGTTAACGATTGCAGGAACAGATCCAACAGGTGGTGCAGGGGTGATGGCGGACTTGAAAAGTTTTCAAAGTCGTCATGTATACGGTATGGCTGTGATCACATCTGTAGTGGCACAAAATACTCGTGGTGTAACCCACATTGCCCATATGGATGTATCTATGATTGAAGCACAGTTACAATCTGTGTATACAGATATTGTTCCAGAAGCAGTTAAAACGGGTATGTTAGCCACAGCAGAGATGATGGAACTCATAGGAACATATATAGATCCTAAGGTACCGTATGTGTTAGACCCTGTGATGATTGCCACCAGTGGGGATCGATTGATTTCCGATGAGGCGGTGAAAGCCTTACAAAGCAAATTGATTCCAAAAGCGACTTTGATTACTCCGAACCGCAGTGAAGCTGAAGTGTTGGCAGACATGAAAATCGATACGATAGAAGCTATGCATACAGCAGGGATTCGTATTTTACAAGAATTAGGCCCTCAAGCAGTCATCATTAAAGGTGGTCACATCGGAGATGAGGCCACAGATTACTTGTTTACAAAAGATACGATGTCCATGCGTCGCTCTTGGACGAGTCCTAAATACGATACAGTACATACACACGGCACAGGTTGTACTTTCTCAGCTGTCATTACAGCAGAACTTGCCAAAGGGAAATCCTTGGAAGATGCTATTACTATTGGTAAAGAATATATTCGCCTAGCAATCTTGCATAATCCAGGGTTGGGCACAGGCAATGGACCAGTGAATCATATGGCCTATGGAGATGAGTATTCTGAATAATCTACCCAAGTCTATAGATATGATGCAAGTTATATCGAATGGTTTGAGTATCGTGGTATACTATAGGTAATATTTTATCGTTGGCATTAAAGAAATGAGGATTATTTTGAAACATCATGATATAGATATAGTGCGATCTATGATGGGGTTGTACTTCATTTGTGGGACACCTAACACTAAGGATATTCACAAGACCCTTACAGAAGCTTGTAAAGGTGGGATTACGTGCTTTCAATTTCGTGAAAAAGGGGAAGCTGCTCTTGTAGGTGACGAAAAAGAACAGTTGGCACGAGAGTTGCAACACATTTGTAAGGAACATGGAGTGCCTTTCATCATCAATGATGATGTAGAATTAGCGGAACGAATTGGTGCCGATGGCGTTCATGTTGGTCAAGACGATATGGACCTTGAAGAAGTACGCAAACGATTGCCTAAAGCTCTTGTGGGTACGTCTATTAATTCTGTGGAAGAGTTACAGAATACAAAGTTGGACTATGTGGATTACATCGGCGTAGGTCCTATGTATGCGACAAGTACAAAACAAGATGCCAAAGCCGTGCGAGGTCCAGAATTAATTTTAGCCTTACGTGCTCATAATCCAACCATTCCTATGGTGGCCATTGGTGGCATCAATCGAGATAACTTTGATGATGTCTTAGCGGAACCAGTGGATGGTATTGCGGTGATCTCAGCCATCACAGAAATGGAAGATGTCGAATATGAAACTGCCATGTGGATAGAGAACATGGAGTGGTGTAAGATGTTCTTAGAGAAATGATATACGATACACCTTGACACTAATCCCTTTTATTCATACAATAGTATATATACATAAGCGATGAAGCAGAGGAGTATACTCTCTTTAGCGAGTGAGGACGGTGAAAGCTCACAAATGAGTAGAAGGCGCTGTGGAGCATGGGCAGGAACGTTGTACCATACTAGGTATGGACAATTAGTAAAGGCTATTTTTTAAAAGAGGGCATTAGCCAATTAGGGTGGAACCGCGGGTATATCTCGTCCCTGTAGCGATTTTCGTTGCAGGGACTTTTTTTTATTCCCTGTAAAACATAAGGAGGAATGGAAATGACATTTCAAGAGATGATTTTTACACTCCAAAACTTCTGGGGTGAACAAGGTTGTATTTTACAACAACCATATGACATTGAAAAAGGGGCAGGTACCATGAACCCTGCTACATTCTTACATGCCTTAGGACCTGAACCATGGTCTGTATGTTATGTAGAACCATCCCGCCGTCCAGCGGATGGACGTTATGGTGATAATCCGAACCGTTTATTCCAACATCATCAATTCCAAGTTATCATCAAACCGTCTCCAGACAATATTCAAGAATTATACTTGCAAAGTTTGGCTGCTCTTGGCATTCATGCAGAAGATCACGATATCCGTTTCGTAGAGGATAACTGGGAATCTCCAACATTAGGTGCTTGGGGTCTTGGTTGGGAAGTATGGTTAGACGGTATGGAAGTAACGCAGTTTACCTATTTCCAACAAGTGGGATCTATCGACGTAAAACCTGTATCCGTTGAGATTACATACGGCTTAGAACGTTTGGCTATGTACATTCAAGGCGTAGAAAATGTATACGATTTGCAATGGAATGAACAATATACATATGGTGATGTATGGCATGCGAACGAAGTAGAACAATCTACGTACAGTTTTGAATTAGCAGATACAGATATGTTGTTCAAATTGTTCGACATGTACGAATCTGAGGCTACACGAGTATGTCAATTAGGCTTTGTGTTGCCGGCCTACGATTATGTATTGAAATGTTCCCATACATTTAACTTGCTAGATGCACGTGGTGCCATTTCTATTTCTGAAAGAACAGCTTTCATCGGTCGTGTTCGTAACATGGCTCGTATTTGTGCACAAAACTATTTGGCGAAACGAGAAGAACTTGGTTTCCCATTGTTGAAAGGAGATAAATAAGATGGCTAAGGATTTACTCTTTGAAATTGGGGCAGAAGAAATTCCTGCAGGATTTTTGCCAAATATTATCAAACAATTAGGTGAATTAGCAACAGCAGCTTTGGCGGAACGTCACATTCCACATGGGGCTGTGAAAGTGTATGCCACACCTCGCCGCGTTGCATTACTTATCAATGACGTAGCAGAACGTGGCGAAGATGTTCACGAAACGCATAAAGGCCCATCTGTATCTATTGCCTATGATGCTGATGGAAATGCTACAAAAGCAGCTATCGGTTTTGCTCGTGGCAAAGGATTAGATGTATCTGAACTGAAAGTAGTAGATGGTTACATCTTTGCGGACACAACGACAGCTGGTTTAGATACAAAAGAAGTCTTATCTGACGTATTACCATCCTTGATTACAGGTTTAAGTTTCCCTAAATCCATGCATTGGGGCGATTTAGAAGAACGTTTCGTTCGTCCAGTACGCTGGTTGGTGGCATTATTTGGTCAAGACGTAGTACCAGTGACATTTGCTAATGTAACAAGTACAAATGTAAGCCGTGGACATCGTTTCTTAGGTGAATCTGAGTTGACTATCGGAGAACCAAAAGACTATGTAGATACATTGAATAAAAACTTCATTATGATTGACCAAGATGTACGCCGTGAAACAATCCGTAAACAATTAACAGAACTAGCAGCCACAAAAGGGGCTACTGTGGTATGGGATGAAGATTTATTAGACGAAGTTACGTTCTTAGTAGAATATCCAACGGCTCTTTGCGGTACCTTTGATGAAAGCTACTTAGCGTTGCCATCTGATTGCATCATTACGCCAATGAAAGACCATCAACGCTATTTCCCAATGGTGGACGGCAAAGGTAAATTACTTCCTATGTTCTTGACAGTTCGCAATGGGGATAGTAAATCCTTGGAAGTGGTGGCAGCGGGTAATGAACGTGTACTTCGTGCTCGTTTAGACGATGCAAAGTTCTTCTTTAACGAAGACCGTAAAACGCCATTAGCAGGCCGTTATGAAGCATTGACAAAAATTGTCTTCCAAGAAGGTTTGGGCAATTTAAAAGATAAAACAGAACGTCTATTAACATTGGGTGCTGCATTAGCAAAAGAAGTAGGTTTTGCAGATACAGCTACCTTAGAACGTGCTACACATCTTGCGAAAACAGATTTAACGACAGGTATGGTGAGCGAATTTACTGAATTGCAAGGTATTATGGGTAAAGAATATGCCTTACTAGACGGTGAAACACCAGCTGTAGGGGAAGCAATTTTTGAACAATATTTGCCTCGTTTTGCAGGGGATATCTTGCCAAGTACCGATGCAGGTCGTATTTTGAGTATCGTTGATAAAGTAGATACCATTGTAGCTACTTTCAGCCGTGGTTTAATTCCAACAGGCTCCCAAGATCCATATGCATTGCGCCGTCAAACGATCGGTATCATCAACATCTTGATGGATAGCAAATGGTCTTTATCCATGCGTCCAATCTGGGTAAAAGCAATGGAATTATTAGGTGTGGCCAGTGAAAAACAAGAAGAATTACTAAGTCAATTAGAAAACTTCTTCATCCTTCGTTTGAAAAATATCTTGTTAGAACAAGGTATGCCATACCAAGTGGTAGATATCGTATTGAGCCAAGAGACTGTCACAGTTACCTTAGCAGAAGGTTTAGGACAAGCCTTAACAGCTAATCGTCTTGATGAAAACGAGCCATTAATGCAGGCTTACACACGTATTTTTAACATGGTAAAAGACGTGACTTTCACAGGCGTTAACGAATCCTTGTTAAAAGAAGATTCTGAAAAAGCCTTGTACAAAGCGGCATTACCGGTATATACAACGAATCGCAATGCCTTAGAAGCTGGGGACTATGTGAAAGCTGTAAGTTTAGCAGAATCCTTGGTGCCATACATTGAAACATTCTTTGAAAATGTTATGGTTATGGATAAAGACGAAGCTGTGAAACAAAATCGTCTTCAATTATTGCGTATGACTTACGAAGTAAGTAACTTAGGCAAATTGAAGTAGGTTCTTATGATTGTTACAGTATTAACATTTTTTGCCAATCTGTTCATCATTGGTAGCATTGTGTATATGTATCAAGTCATCTTTGGACCTATTAATCATCCTTTTTTAATGAAAGCGATGGACCTCTTTCATGTGCGTATCAATTTGGAAAATATTAGCTATGCCGTAGCAGGTACCTCTGTGTTACTTGTGGCGGCACTAGCGCAAATTCCTTGGTTTCATCGTATTACCATGTGGCTCTATGGGGGACGTCGTCCCCTTGGGCAAGAGGTAGAGATTCTGCAGATGATTCAGAAGGATATACAAAACCATACTGGCATCGATATGTCGCAATTCGACTGGTTTATCAAAAAAGATGATTCCATCAATGCTTTTGCAATGGGGCATAATCGAATTTGTATTAATACGGGGGCTATCATACAGTTGCCATATGATGAATTATTGGGCATAGTGGCTCATGAAATGGGACATATTCATCATAAAGATGGGGCCTATGGATTTTCTTGTTTCTATATGAACTATTTGGGACAAATGTGCATTCGTGTGTACGAACTATTTGCACGTGTCATATTATGGATTCAATATTTGCGACTGCCAATAATTACATTCATTGTACAAATCTTCTACCTTTGCGTGGTATTGCAGATACTTTTCATGCAGTGGGTTATTAAAGCGCCTTTGATCATTATTGACTTATTCACAGGTAGAAGAGCAGAATACCGTGCTGATAAATATGCTTATGAAATCGGCTTAGGTGCTGAACTCCATGATTCATTGATTACATTACGTAATTATACAGTTGAAACTGGTGAAGGTGGACTCATGAGTAAACTCTATAGTACACACCCAGCCACAGAAAAACGTATTGAACGATTGCGACAATATGTGGAGGGGACGTAATCTCTCATGTATTGGTTAAAAGATTAAAAGAAAGGAAAATAACAGTGAAAATTGACCTAAAGGCAGATATTGATATTGATTGCTAAATATATGGATGATAAAATAATTGTAGATAACTCGGAGGAATGAAAGCTAGAATGGTATGTGTAAAGGAGTCCCACTTATGAACAAAGAAATGACAATTAAAGAATTTAATTTACTAACGGAAGATGAGAAAATCAATCTAATTAAAGAACTACATGAAGCAGGAGAGCCTGATAAAATTATCGAACTGTTGACAGCTTGTCCACTAAAAGAATTGAGTATTAATTTGCAAAATTGGCTTGCTGCAGCGTATATCATTATGGACTCATACGATAAAGCGATGGAAGTTATGAACTTAATCCCGGAACCAGAAAGAGATGCAAAGTGGTACTATCGATATGGTTATTCACTCCTTTATAAAGATTTTCCAATAGCTAGTGATCAACATGAAGAGGTACTTGCTTTAATTGATAAAGCCTGTGAAATGAGCCTAGATGATGAAGTAAAGGATTGGTGTACGGAACTAATCTCTTACGATCCGGAGCTTGAAGTTATAATAAAGTCAAAAGAAACATCATTTCCGCATATATATGATTACTATATACATTCTGACTATGCTAACGAAGAAGGTTCTGCAACAGAAGAGGAAGCTGCAGGTACATTTTGTGGAAGCGTTTTACTTTCAGAAGATGAATGGGATAAGGATAAATTAATAAGCGATTTGCAAGTAGATTGGGGGATTGAACTTTCAAAAGAAGATACGTTAGATGAAGATACAATCGTTACCGACATTGATACATGTAGAATTGTAATCAGTAAATTCCCTGCACCTGTACCAAACGAAGAAGCTGAAATAAACGCAGAAAATAATTGGATGTGGGAAGAGGCTGTAGAAGTTACAAAGACTCATAAGGCGCACATTGTCGTAGCGATTTTGGGAGATGAAGAAGATGTAATCTCAAGGGGCTTACTGTATTCAAAAATCATGGCTACTTGTTGTAAACAAGAAAATGCCATTGGCGTATTCACAAGTGGTGTAGTATTTGAGCCTAGTTATTATATGACAGCTGCTGAGATGATTAGAGATGGGGCTCTACCAATTTTTACTTGGGTGTGGTTCGGCTTATATCGGACTGAAAAGGGGCTATCTACCTACACTTACGGAATGAAAGATTTTGGAAAATTAGAGCTTGAAATCTTAGATGCAGATGAAGATGCAAATACATTGCTATCGTTTATATCCGCAATTGCATCATATGTATTGCAAGATGATGTGGAATTTAAGGATGAAGAAACAATTGGACTTTCTGAAGAGGATATCCATCAAATCACATTGAGTAAAGGCGTAGCTCTTCCAGATCAGGACACACTAAAGATTTCTTATTGTAAAGAAGAATTTGAAGCCATGGATGAAAAGATAACAGAAGAGATTAAAATTGAAATGAGGGAGAATATGGAAAAAATAAATCATGGATTTTTTGGAGAATTAGATTTAAAAAATGGATTAGACGATGGTTTTGGATTTAGTGACGGTGTTATTGTATTGTGGGAAGAAGAGGTAAATGGAATCAATACAACACTTTGGTATGCTAAATCAATTAACATTACGACAGAAATGTTAGATGTTTTTTCTAATTTTTTAACGAACTTTGATAACAATGATGAAATTGCTAGGAAAGCATTAGAAGCATATTTATTAGAAGATAGTGAATATATAGATTTTCATAGAGAAGATATAGAACTTGATTTACCAGAAGATGTAAAAGAATTTGTACAATGTATGAAAGTTACAAATATAGGATTTTGGGCAGATGGAGAAAATATAATTATTGTAGACTATATGATATCTCCTGAAGAAAGTGATGAAATACTCGCAGTTAAATTTAATGGTAATTTTGAAATTATGGATATTGCATGGGAAAGTTAAATTTTAAAATGGAAATGGATACTTAAGCCATCAGGAAAGTGGAAAAGTTAAGGAGAAATTTACTATGAAAACAGAGCTTATTTATAACAAAGAAAAAAGAGAAGAATTTTTTGCAAAAATTGAGGAACTTGTAGAGAAAGATAAACATACAGAATGTATCAATGCGTTAGAGCGTATTCCGGCTGAAGAAAGAGATTATGAAATCACGTATCAGCTTGCTCGTGCGTTACAGAATTTTGCTATTGTAGGGGATGATGACAAGGGAACAGAATACAATAGAGGATATGAAGTTTTATTAAAGTCATTGGATATCCTTGAGTCTGTTAGAGCAGAAGGTATAGATAGACCAGAGTGGAATATGCGTATGGCGTATGGCTATCAATATTTATTTCGCCAAGAAGAAAAAGCAATTCCCTATGCGCAGCGATGGGCAGAGTTAGATCCGGAAGATAAAGATGCACTGGAAGTCATAAAAGAATGCCAAGAGGAAATTGAAAAAAGAAAGAAAATCCGTGAAAAATATGCTGAAATAGAGGGTGTGGTAAAAGAAGAATTTGAAGCAATTCTGAAAGAGCATGGTATAGAAAATGCTGATGATTATAATAGTATAAGCGAGGAAGAATTTGAAGCCATCTATGAAAAGATAACAAAGGTTCAAGAAAAATATGATTTAAATGATGACTACACAGAAGGTCTTTTACGTGAAATTTTAGTAGGAGACGAGGATGATGGTGAAATCATAGAGGACTGGGGAGTATATCTTTGTAGATGGTTTGATGAACAACTGGCAAGTGTTAGACTGAATTTAGGCTTAGCTCTGCTTGAGTTTGACCCACAGGTGAAATATACGAAAAGAATACAACTCTCTGTCATGCTAAAAAATCCTGATGAAAATGGTCTTCCAACTAAGGAAGAAGAGGAAACTTTATACAAAATCGAAGATTTGCTTGAAAGCATCATCAAAGAAAAAGAAGGCATATTGGCAGGTTTCTTAAGATGGGACAAGAGACTTAGCGTTTTTGCTTATGTAGAAGATGAAAAAGGTTATGAAGAAACATTTGCAGTTGCCCTAAAAGAACAATTCCCAGATTATGAATATAAGTTCTGGGTGGATGAAGACGAAGAGTGGGAGACTTATTTTAATGCTCTTTATCCTGACAAATATAACTATCAAGGTATTTTGAATAATAAACTGATTTACCAAATACAAATGGATGGCGATACGATGGTGCCTAGAGTTTTAGAGCATTGCCTTTACTTTAAGACACAAAAAGCAAGAAAAGAATTTTTGGAGAAAGTGGAAACTGAAGGATTTAGACGAATTGATGAAAGGGCAGATGAGGTTGTAGACGAGACAAACGAGTATCCATACCAACTTGTTGTAGGTAGAGAAGATGACTTTAAAGATACTAATAGAGTAACTTGGTATTTGATGGATTTAGCTGAAGAACTAGAGGGATATTATGACGGCTGGGGTTGTGTTACAGTGAAGGAATAGGAGTATGACTTATGGGATTATTTGACAAGCTAAGAAATAACGGTGACAAAAAAATAACAAAAGAAGAATTTATTAAAAGAGTAAGAGAAGATGAAGACTATGCACCCGGTTGGGAAGCAATCGAAGGAGCGTTAAAAGTCATTTACAAAGATCAAGAACCTGCGCACTTTGGCACACTCATTACAAGTAGAGCGATTTTTGGTGGTGATGAATATTTAGATGGATATTCAATATATGATTCTTCTAACGGATATAAACACATTGTCACATTTGGTATGACAGAACTTTATGGGAATGAGGAAGCATTTGGTGGCGAATGGAACAAGTGGGGCTATGAGATGACGATCAAACTTAAAGCTGATAACGATGATTGTATGTGGGCTATGGATATGTTAGGTAACTTGGCTAGATACACTTATTCATCTGAAAGATTTTTTGAACCCTATCAATATATACAAGGTAACGGTAGTTCGATTTGTAAGGATAAAGAATCAAAAATTACTGCTCTGTTCATTGTGAATGATACTGAGTTAAACACAATAGATACGGTTTACGGAAAAACAGATTTTTTACAAATGGTTGGAATAACAGAAAATGATTTACAAAAGCTAAAAGAAGATAGTGATAATGCATTAAGACTATACGAATTGATTAAGCAAGATAATCCGTATTTTGTAACAGATTTGAATAGTAAAAAATCGTATCTTTAGAATTTAAGATGAGAAAGAACATATCGTATGGAAAATATATTTGAATTTTTAAGATTCCATTTTGAGTATGTGCTCATAGCCGGAGGGCTTTTGTTCTTCATAGGGGCTATTTTAGATTGGAAATGGATTTCTAGCGCAACCGTTGGTGATAAGGCTCGTCATGCTTTTATTTTTGAAGTGTGGGGAGAAAAAGGATATAGAGTTTTTATTGGAATTTGTGGACTAGTATTAGCTATTTGTGGTTTTGTGTTTTTGGTGCTGAGGTGGATAATAAGGCTTTAGATGTTATTGGTTTAAAAAATGTAGGGAGTAGTGTGAATGAGATAAAAAATATAAGATTTTAACAAAAGACGAAATCTTTGCTTATTGTATAAAGATTGCCTTTTATTATTAAAAAAGAAGAAGTTTATGCAATCTACATGCATACCGAGGCGGTAAAGTAGCAAACTAAGAAACAGGAGAAACTAAGTATGAGTTATGATTTAATGGTTTTTGAAAAAACAAAAGCACCTAATACAAAAAAAGAATTTATGGTTTGGTATGACAAGCAAACAGAATGGGAAGAAGAACACGATTATGAAACAATAGGAGTATCTTCTCCTAATTTGCAAAATTGGTTTATGGAAATGAAAGATACATTCATACCTATGAATGGAGAGTATGCACCAAATTTTGATAATCTTGCTGAAGATGAAGCTACAAAAATGGAAATGCCCATGGCTGATTATTGTATCGGATATGATGTGATTTATGTAGCTTTTCCTTGGTCGGTAGCAGATGAAGCCTATGAACTTATGCGAGATTTAGCTAAAAAACATAATGTGGGATTTTTTGATGTGAGTGGAGAAAAAGGCGATATTATATTACCAGATGGAACTAGAATAGAGTAGTTATGTGCATTAAGCATTTCTAATTTAATTTACACAATTATTATAGAAATATAATTTTGTAAATTTAAATTTAGAGGACTTGATGAAAAATAAAGAAATACGGGAACTTGTACAAAATGAGATGAAAAATAACATGATGGATTTTTGAATTTGAAGAAGCTGTCCGAGGAAGAAAAGAAGTGGCTGAAAAAGATTGGACAGAAGTCGGACTTGCTGAAAAATCCAAACCCATAAAGGGGGAGGAAGTAAAGAACAATACATTAAAATATGGAGGGAATACAGATGAGATTTTGGGGAAAAGACAGAAAACAGGATAAAAGAAAAAATATTTGGATTGAGTATCTCAATATTGATACAGGAAACTGGTTTCAAGTGTTTTCAGCTTGCTTAGGTAAAATGATAGCAATACAGACTGCTTGTAGTGAACAGGTGGTAAAGGGGCAGGACTGGAGTGTTGATTTTTCAGAGGGCGTAATAGTTTTTGGAAATCAAAAGTATCCGCTTCAATTTATCGGAAGCGAGGCAACATTAAGTAACACATGGATGTGGGGGTGGGAAAATATCAATGGATTTTCCGAGAAAATTATTCAGGTAGCCACACACGCAAAAGTAGTTGGGGAATGCTGGAATTTAGATCCGCTAACGACTGCAAAATTTACATTAGACGATACATTCAACGGACATAACCTGTCTATAGTAACTTGTGGCTTGGCTGATAAGTATTGTTATTATAGAGGCCCACATTCTGGTGGAGCAATTTTTGTTGCATTTTCAGATGTTCCTGATAGTGTGTTTGCTTCCGTCGATGTTCAAAAATTCGTATCTATAACGACGCAATGTATTCAACAATTTAATATTGATCACAAAATTTTTGTGGAGGGATTTCTCTCGTGGAACAATACGAAATATGAATGGGATAATCAAACAGTACTTGCTCATTTTCAGCAAGATTTGAAAATTGAGTTTGAACATGTAAATGATATTTGGCGTATTTGCGCTATGAATACCATTTTATCAGCCAGATAGCAAAGCCAGTCAACGGCAATCTATAAAATCCAACCTACAGCGGGTGCGGAAGTAAAGAACAATACGGTAAAATATGGAGGAAAAACAAATGGGAATGATTGCAAATTATCAGTCAACTACTGACATTGAATTAGAAAAATTTATGTGTCTTGATGATGTGGAAGAAGCACAAGATGAAGAGAACTTAGAAATTTGTGATATAGATAAAATGTGGGATGCACTTCATTTTTTGTTGACAGGAAAATCTGCCCTCGAACCGATTAAAGATAATTTAATCAGCGAAGCGATTGTAGGGCAGTTTAATATTTCTGGGGAAGAAATCGAAGAATTTATATCTGGAACGAAAAGTGATAGAGTGAAAGAAATAGCAAAAGCGTTACAAAAGCTTGATTTTAAAACATATATTGATAAATTTGATCTGAGTGCGTTTCGCCAAAATGATATTTACCCTGATATTTGGGAATACGAAGAAGAAGCTGATGAAATTAAAGATGATGTAAGAACCTCATTTGAAAGTTTGAAAAAATTTTATGAGAAAATGGCAGAGCAAGAAAGATCCGTATTAGTGTCAATCTATTAACTGTACATTTAGAAAAATTTGTGTAGGGAGGGAACAACCATGTCAGTAAGTGGTTATACGGTTGAAGCACATGGACATGACCGAAAAAATAATTACCATGGATTTTGACAATCTGATCGTCAAAGAAGCAACTATTGTTGGATAGGTATATATGTATTAAGCAACGGAGGGAGAGCATGGAAGAAGAGGGACTAACAATGTTTGAAAATAGTGATTTAAAGGATTTTTGGAATAGTCATGAATACTATACCGAAAACTATGTAGAAGAACCATTAACTGATGAAATAATAGCATTTTATGAAAATAAATTAGGGCTCAAATTGCCTCAGTCTTATATTCAACTTATGAAAATACAAAATGGTGGTGCTCCAAAAAAAGAATACTGGTTTAATGAATATGCTAAATGAAATGAGGTAAACACAATTGGGCTTGCTGGATTTTTTGGAATAGGGGGTAAGAAGCGCAACTCTTTATTTGGAAAATTTGGAAATGAATTTTGGTTTAAGGAATGGGAATATCCACGAGATATAGGTATTATTATTGTAGATACAGAATCTGGTGGACATGATATGATCTATTTAGATTATCGTGAATGTGGAAAAGATGGAGAACCCAAAGTATCCGTTTGTTTTCAGGAATATGATTATGAAGTTCAAGTCCTTGCAAATAATTTTGAAGAATTTATAGGAATGCTAATATCAGAGGAAGAGCTTGAATAAAATGTAAAATATTAAAAGAGGGAGTCATGAGTGAAAATATTCCATTCAAGATCAAGAAAAAAATAAATGATATTCGATTACTTCAAGTAGAGATTAAAAACTGGAAAATGAAAACGGAAATAGAAGTAGTTAATATTCTTAAGTTATTTGAAAAAACACCTAGAGATGAAATGTCATTATACTATTCTCCGTATTTTAAAGATGACAAATTTGCTGAGGAACTTTTACAGATAGCACTTAATTATTCAGATAATGAAAAAATACTATTGAATATCATATCTATTTTGGGAAATATGATACTAAGATACCAACTTGAAGAAAGCACTGAAATTTATAAATTTATTTTATCAAATGCTTATAAAAAAGGACTTGCAGGCTATGTTTCTAACTATTTACCGCGTTTAAAACATTTTAAATATTACCCTGATAAATGGAAATGCTTTATGAGTATGCAAAAAATGACACCAAAAAAAATTGCACATCAAAATTTGGTCCATATTATTAATCAAAATATCCAAAATGTCCCTGAAGAATACAAAAAAGAAGTAATTTCTTTTTTACAAACAAAACATGATTTAGCTAATAATGATGGTGGCAAGAAATTGTATTTAGATATGATAAAAAAGATCAAAAACTAAAATATAGAGCTAACATCTTGCCGAATTCCAGTTTTAAGAGGAGTAAATAAGATTGAAAAAATGCAAACAAATGACATGGCAATATGAAATTACAGGTATAGAAGGGAATGCAATTCTGTTTGATACAAATATTTTTGAGTATGACTGGCATGAAACAGGGGAATACGTATCAGTAACGGATCCGCTATATCATCAGAGTTGTAGGTTTCCTATTTATGTTGTGTATATTAACGATGAACTTCATAAATTTGCTGCCGGTGAATTTAGTAATAATGTATGGGGATTTTATATACTTAAGTACTAAAATGATAATTCCAGTTTATTGGGAGATGGAAACAAATTTGAAATAAGTGCTTCAAATTTTATAATTTCCCTCTTGCATAAAAACTTTCATTTATGATAGAATAATACTGTTAATTTGAGATGGTCCTCTGCTTATAAGGTGTAAGTAATGAACGTCTGCAAAATAGGAGGAAAAAATCGTGAATATTATTGATGTATTAGAAAAAGAACAGCTTCGCTCTGACATTCCTGAGTTCCGCGCTGGTGATACTGTAAAAGTACACGTAAAAGTTGTGGAAGGTAGCCGTGAGCGTATTCAGGTTTTCGAAGGTTTAGTAATCAACCGTCAAGGTGGTTCCGTTCGTGAAACTTTCACAGTTCGTCGTATCGCTTCTGGCGTTGGTGTTGAACGTGTATTCCCACTTCACAGCCCACGTCTAGCAAAAATCGAAGTAACTCGTCGCGGTATCGTTCGTCGTGCTAAATTGTACTACTTACGTAGCCTTACTGGTAAAGCTGCTCGTATTCGCGAAAAACGCTAATTTAAAAGGGTTAGCCATGAGACGTAAGTCTATGGCTAGCCTTTTTTTATTTCCTATTGCAATAACCATACAATTTGATGTCTATTACAAATCTTGTCATAGTGCTAGGTACATACTTTCACAGAAATGATGTAATTTGATAGTAGTACCATGATAGATATAAGAATTGCATGGGAATAGACTGATTAAAATAATTGTATAATACAAATAATAGACGAATAGGTGAAGTATGAGTCAAGAAATTTTTCCAGTCGTGCAGTGGTTCCCAGGCCATATGGCCAAAGCCACTCGCATGATTACGGAACATAAAAAGAAAGTAGATGTGGTTATCGAATTATTAGATGCGCGTATTCCACGGAGTAGTGCCAACCCAGTCATCCGAGAATTGATCGGAGATAAGCCACATGTAGTGATTTTAAATAAATGCGATTTGGCAAATCCAAAAGCTACAAAAGAATGGATTGAATTTTTCAAAAATGAAGGTATTCATGCTATTGCTATTGATTCTAAAAATGGCAAGGGTAATAAACAGTTAGTAAAAACTGTAGAATCTTTAGCGCAACCAATTATAGATAGATGGTTAAAAAAAGGTATCAAAGGTCGTACAGTACGTACTATGATTCTAGGGATACCCAATGTAGGTAAATCTACATTAATCAATAAATTGGCTGGTTCTGCTGCGACAAGAACTGCCAATAAACCAGGTCATACACGGGGTCAACAATGGGTAAAAGTAGGTAAAAATTTGGAGCTATTAGATACGCCAGGTGTGTTGTGGCCTAAGTTTGAAGACCAACGAGCAGCTGCACGGTTGGCAATGACAGGGGCTATTTCTGATGATGTGTATGACTTAGATTCTGTTATTAAGCAGTTGTTGGCATATCTAGAAGAGCATGAACCGACATTATTATATGAACGCTATAAATTGACGGAAGAAGAGCGGACATCCGTAGATACAATGCTAGAGGCAATTGGTCGTCGTCGTGGTTGCTTAGTGAGTGGTGGTGTCGTAGATTATGATAAGGTACGTCGTGTGATTTTAACCGATTACCGCAATAACAAGTTGGGATATATTACCTTTGATGGCGTCGATGAGGAGCCGTACTATGTTGACGAAGAATGACTTTCACCAGTTGAAAGTAAAAGAAATTAAAGAATTATTGCAAGGAGAATGCCCTTTTGACTATGTACAATGGGCATTAGAAGATTCTCGTGAATCTGTGAAGAACGCAGCTGGTGTGTATTTACGAAAACAGAAAAAGGTCTTAGAAGAGCAACAACGGTTAGAAGCTATGTATGCCTATGAAGATAGTTTCTATGAAGAAGGAAAATTCTTAGTAGCGGGTGTAGACGAAGTGGGTAGAGGTCCTATTGCAGGTCCTGTGACAGTAGCCGCTGTTATTTTGCCGCCTCATTGCAAGCTAGTAGGCCTGAATGATTCTAAAAAGTTGACTCCAGAAAAGCGTGATACCTTATTTGATCAAATTATGGAGGTAGCAGTAGCTGTACACTGCGTGTCTTATGAGGCAGAGAAGATCGATACACTGAACATATATGAAGCTACACGACAAGCCATGTACGAAGCCATACGCAATTTGCCTGTACAGGCAGAAGCTGTGCTATCTGATGCCATGAAATTACCAGATTTAAAGGTACCTGTAGAATCTTTGATTAAAGGGGATTCTAAAAGTGCATCCATTGCGGCTGCCTCCATTGTAGCGAAGGTAACACGGGACCGCTTCATGGAATCCATGGACGAAGAGTATCCAGGATTTGGTTTTGCCATTCACAAAGGATATTATACAGATGTGCATAAGCAAGCTATTAAAGACCTAGGAATTACACTATTGCATCGTCATAGTTTTGAACCAATTAAATCCATTGTGGCAGGTAAATCGGTTGAAGAGATATAGATCTTAGTTTTACAGTGATTAGTCTATGCAGATACGTATTGTGATTCACATATGTGGAAAATACTTTCATTTAAAACTGTATACTAATGCTATACGAGCATTAAACATATGAACGCAGATGTTGCGTATAAAAAATGAAATAGATATATGAAAAGCATTCTTATAGAACGGACTCTATAAGGGTGCTTTTTATATTACAAAAAAGCTAGTAACTAGTCTAATAACTCATTTTTTCTATAACCAAAAAAATAACTAGGTTAGAGATAAATAAAGCTTCCCTAGACCTTAGTATTATATTTTTTATTCAACTCATGGTCTTACATCTAATTATTTTAATGGATTATAACACTCTTGGTATAGCACACTCCTAACAGTGTGGGGTGCATAGTTTACATCCTTTCATAATGAAAGTAATGTAGAACTAAGGAGGTGCCTATGAATCATATTGAATTAGGAAGATACGGAGAAGATCTAGCTACCCATTATTTGAAGAGCCAAGGCTATGATGTATTGGAACGAAATATACGCTATCGGTTTGGGGAAGTAGATATTATCGCTAAAACAGAGAATATACTCATTGTGGTAGAAGTGAAAACGAGACGGACCAAAACCTATGGAATGCCCTGTGAGGCGGTGCATTGGAAAAAGAAGCAACACATACGCCATGTTATATCTATGTTTTTGGCAACACGAGATATCGAGTATGAGTCTATACGATTTGATGTGATAGAGGTATATATACCTCAAGTAGGAGATCATGAGTTACGGCACATGAAAGCGTGTCACTTATAAGATGGGAGGAGTATCATGTATGCAAAAACCTACGGAGTCTGTGTGAGTGGTATTGATGGCTATGTGGTGACTGTGGAAGTAGATATTAGCCCCGGGTTACCAAGCTTTGATATTGTGGGGTTACCAACGACCTCTGTGAAAGAAGCAAAAGAGAGAGTTCGATCAGCTATCAAGAATGGTGGCTTTGAGTTTCCCATGAAGCGCATCGTGGTCAATCTAGCACCCGCACATATTCGCAAAGACGGTTCATCCCTAGATTTAGCTATTGCTATGGGGATTTTAGCAGCTCAAGAGTCAGGAAAACAGAAGAAAAAACAAATTATCCATTGGAATCATCATGTATTTATAGGAGAGCTATCTTTGGATGGGTCTTTGCAACCAGTGATGGGGATGTTATCTATGGTGATGGGCGTAACAAATCAGGAGTTAGGGGATGACCATAGCTATATTTCTAATGTAGAAGATATTATTGTTCCTATGGGAAATTATGAAGAGGCTACTAGTGGATCCTCTATGACTGTGTATGGATTGTCCACACTCTCTGAAGTGGTAGAACTAGTAAAGCATCCTGAGAAGAAAGAAACCTTGCCTATTCAGCCTTCTAAGAGACCATCAAAAGGTAGGACAGAACGATTAGACTTACGAGATGTGAAGGGGCAAGTCATGGGGAAACGAGCTTTAGAGATAGCTGCTGCGGGTGGTCATCATTTACTCATGACAGGACCTCCAGGGTCGGGTAAGACTATGTTAGCTAAACGATTGCCGTTTTTATTGCCACCACTTTCACGGGAGGAACAATTAGAAGTAAGCCGTATTTATAGTGTGATGGGCTTATTAAAAAGTGGTCGATTAATGGAAGAAAGACCGTTTCGAAGTCCCCATCATACTAGCACTTTAGTAGCTATGTCAGGCGGGGGACAGCCACCTAAGCCTGGAGAGATTACATTGGCTCATAAAGGTGTTTTATTCTTGGATGAAGCACCAGAGTTTCGTAGGCCTGTTATTGAGGTGTTGCGACAACCCTTAGAAGAACAGCAAGTACATATTGCACGCATTGGAATGGCCACCACCTATCCTAGTGATTGTATTGTTGTCATGGCTATGAACCCATGTCCATGCGGATGGTTTGGAACGGAAGAAGATCATCGATGTACTTGTACAGCCACTCAAATTCAAAGATACCAACGAGTATTATCAGGTCCTATTTTAGACAGGATGGATTTAGTAGTACCAGTAGAACGACCGACCTTAACAGAGATATATGCACCTAAGGATGAAGTTAGTACAGAGGAAGTACGAAAACGTGTCATCCGCGCTAGAGCTATGCAAAGCGAAAGATACAAAGGAACGAATATTGGTGTGAACTCACATTTAAGCCATAGTGATATTGAAACCTATGGGAAACTTTCAGAGCAAGCTAAGGAATTATTAGATTCAGCGTTTACTACATTGCATTTGAGTTTACGTAGTTATGACCGCATCATCAAGGTAGCAAGAACGATTGCTGATTTAGCAGAATCTGAGGAGATTTTAACGGACCATGTAGCAGAAGCTTTGAGTTATCGGCAAGTACAGGAGGGATTGTAAATGAAAGATGAAATCTATGCGAGCGCTCTCCAACATGTGGTGGGATTGGGAAATGCTAGTTTAGGTAATTTATTTACCTATTATGAAAGTGCTAAGGAAGCTTGGCACCATGTGTTACATCATAGTGTAGAACCATCATTAGGTTGTAAATATGAATTGTTTGATGAAATTCGTCGCCCTATTAATGAAAGCTTTCTATTACAATTAGAAGAAGATTTAGAGCGGTGTCATATGGAAGTGATTACTTGGGAATCTCCTTACTATCCCAAATCTTTATTAGAAATTTATAATAGTCCCCGAGTGTTGTATGGACGTGGAAATATAGAAGTGTTGCAGCATATGGATCGGTCTTTGGCGATGGTGGGTGCTAGAAAGTGCTCTACCTATGGTGTACAAGTAGCTAGACATTTTGGTCGTGCTTTATCTAATCTAGGCATTATCATTGTCAGTGGTGGTGCCATGGGGATCGATCGTGCTAGCCATGAAGGGGCTTTACAAGGGCAAACTCCAACGATTGCTGTCATGGGATGTGGTTTAAATGTCATCTATCCAAGAACAAACCGAAATTTATTTTTAGAAATTTTAGAGAAAGATGGACTATTACTATCTGAGTATGGACCACATATACAGGCAAAGAGCCATCACTTTCCTTTACGGAATCGAATCATTAGCGGTATGACGAGAGGCACTATTGTGGTGGAGGCAAAAGCTAGTAGCGGATCTTTGATTACGGCTGATATGGCGATAAATGAAGGGAGAGATGTGTTTACCATACCTGGTAATGTGTTGACTCATACTTGTGATGGAAATCATTGGCTCATTCAACAAGGTGCAACAGTATTAACAGATCCAGAACAAGTATTGCATGAATATGGTTGGCAAAAAGTCGAAAAGTATAGTAACATGGATAGTGATACAGTAAACGCATTGAATGAAGAAGAGCAACGCCTGTTGGATGCTATGAATCCAGGTGGAACTACAACGATGGAAGAACTAGTACATACTACGCAATTGTCGTTATCCAATCTTCATACATTGCTATTACAGTTAGAACTAAAACAAATGATTACACATACCTCTCAGGGGTACGTGCTACATACTTAGAGGAGGAAGATTTTTGGCCATTACGAGATCCTTCGTTACAGGGGAGAAGAAAAAAGACAAAGACGCAAAAGAAACTATCAAATCAAGTACCAAAGCACTAGAGCTTAGACCTTTGGTGATGCGTCCAGAACCGATTACCATGGAACATAAACGGACTTTCAACAAGGATGGAAAAACCTTAATTATCGTAGAATCTCCAGCAAAGTCGAAAACTATAGAGAAGTTTCTAGGTGATGACTATGTGGTAAAAGCTAGCATGGGCCATTTACGGGATTTACCTAAAATGCAAATGGGTGTTTCTATTACTAATGGGTTTTTACCTAGATATTTGAATGTACCAGGTAGAAAGGCTGTTATTGAAGATTTGCGTAAAGAAGCAGATAAGGCGAAGGCTGTGTATTTGGCAACTGACCCTGACCGTGAAGGAGAGGCCATCTCTTGGCATTTAGCACATATTTTAAATATAGATGGTACTACGCCATGTCGGGTGACTTTCAATGAGATTACGAAACATGCTATTCAAGAGGCGATGACAACACCTAGACCGATTGATATGCATATGGTGGATGCACAGCAGGCTCGTCGTGTATTGGACCGTATTGTAGGTTATAAATTAAGCCCTTTGTTGTGGAAAAAGATTTGTAAGGGACTTAGTGCTGGACGTGTGCAATCTGTAGCTGTACGAATTATCTGCGATCGGGAACGAGAAATTCAAGCGTTTATACCAGAAGAATACTGGACCATCGAAGGTGTGTATCAAACAGCTAAGAATGAACAATTTGATGTGGTAGTGACTCACAAAGGCGATGAAAAGCTAACAATTTCTAATGAAATAGAAAGTAAAGCAGTATTAAGTGTTATTCGTGGTCGTGAAAGTGTAGTTAGTTCTGTACAATCAAAACAACGTAGTCGTAAAGCACCTGCTCCCTTTACGACGTCTACGATGCAACAAGAAGGTGTACGGAAACTGAATATGAATGCGAAACGCATTATGTCTGCAGCGCAACATTTATATGAAGGTAAAGAAATTGGTGGCTATGGTCATGTGGGTTTGATTACCTATATGCGTACGGATTCCACTCGGGTATCAAATGAAATGCAAGAGTCAGCTAAATCTTATATAGTTAAGACCTTTGGGAAGGAGTTTTATCCTAGTAAACCAAATGTATTTGGAGTGAAAGCAAATGCTCAAGATGCGCATGAAGCAATTCGTCCCACTATGTTGGAATTACCACCTAAAGCGGTAGCATCCTATCTATCTAGTGATGAGTTAAAATTATACACCTTGATTTGGAATCGATTCTTAGCGAGTCAAATGGCTCCACAGAAAAGTGAAACGATAACTATGCAATTTCATGTAGATGAGTATACATTGAAAGCTTCTGGGAATCGTGTAGTATTTAAAGGCTTTACAGAAGTCTATGAGGATGCTAAAAAAGAAGATGAACATATATTGCCAGCCCTAGAAGAAGGGCAAGCTATTATGCCTGTCTCTATGGATGGTATACAGCATTTTACGCAACCTCCAAGTCGTTATTCTGAGGCAGGTCTTATTAAAGTATTAGAAGAACAAGGAATTGGTCGCCCAAGCACGTATGCAGCTACCATTGATACAATCTTAAAACGGAATTATGTGGAGCGTAAGGATAAACAGTTTATTCCTACTGATTTAGGATTTGCGGTGGTGGAATTTTTAACAACTCACTTTGAAAAGTTCATTAATATGAAATTTACTGCCTCTATGGAGGAAGATTTAGATCATATTGCACAAGGGACTAACTTTTATGAAGCGGTTATCCATTCATTTTATGAAAGTTTCGAGAAAGAATTATACACAGCTGAATCGGCTGAGAAAATAGAATTGGAAGCAGAGAAGAGTGGCACCCTTTGTGAAAAATGTGGGCATGATATGGTCTATAAACTAGGGCCTTATGGTAAATATTTAGCATGTTCTAACTTTCCAGATTGTCGAAATATTAAGTCTATTACAGTTAGCACAGGAGTGACATGTCCTAAATGTAAATCTCATGAGATTTTAGAACGTAAATCTAAGAGGGGTCGTGTTTTTTATGGTTGTGAAGGGTATCCATCTTGCGATTTTACAATGTGGGATAAACCTATTGATAAAACTTGTCCCGTTTGCGGTAGCTTAATGGCTGAAAAAATATATAAAAATGGCAATAAAAAAGAGTTTTGTTCCAACCCTGACTGTGAAACAAGACCAAAACGTAAAACTAGAACAAAGAAAGAAGATAAAGAATGAAAGATTTTGTAACTATTATTGGAGCTGGTCTTGCCGGATCTGAGGCAGCTTATCAACTGGCTAAGCGTGGTATCCCTGTGCACTTATATGAAATGCGTCCCAAAGTGTCTTCACCGGCTCATCATACAGATCAATTTGCAGAGTTAGTATGTTCTAACTCTTTGCGTGCGAATACGATAGAAAATGCAGTGGGGCTTTTGAAAGAAGAAATGCGTCGCTTAGACTCTTTAATCATGGAATCTGCTGATGCCACTCAAGTTCCAGCAGGTGGGGCTTTGGCCGTAGATCGTCATGCTTTTAGCAAAAGGGTCACAGAACGTATTAAAGAACACCCTTTAATCACCGTGATTCATGAAGAGGTCACAGAGATTCCTAGTGAAGGTATTGTAATCTTTGCTAGTGGTCCTTTAACATCAGAAGCACTGGGTGCTAAGATTAAAGAATTAACAGGGTCAAAAGATTTTTATTTCTATGATGCAGCAGCGCCGATTGTAACAGCAGAGTCTTTGAATTACGATAAAGTATTTGCAGCCTCACGGTATGATAAAGGGGATGCAGATTACTTGAATTGCCCTATGACGAAAGAAGAATATGATGCTTTCTATGAAGCGCTAACTACAGCCGATGTAGTGCAGCCAAAAGATTTTGAAAAAGAAATCTATTTTGAAGGGTGTATGCCTGTAGAAATTATGGCATCTCGAGGAGTAGATACATTGCGCTATGGCCCTTTGAAACCAGTTGGTCTTGTAGATCCACGGAACAATATTGAGTGGCATGCAGTAGTGCAGTTGCGCAAGGAAAATAAAGAAGCCACTATGTACAACTTAGTAGGCTTTCAAACGCATTTAAAATGGGGCGAGCAAAAGCGAGTATTCCAAATGATTCCAGGGTTAGAGAATGCTGAATTTATTCGCTATGGCGTCATGCATCGTAACACATATATTAACTCTCCAGAACTGCTGAACCAAGCATTCCAATTACGTTCTGATCCGCGATTGTTCTTTGCTGGTCAAATGACAGGTGTGGAGGGTTACTTAGAATCAGCAGCTGCAGGTATGATGGTAGCTATCCAAGTGGCGCGTATGTTGCATGGCAAAGAATTTGTTACATTCCCTAAAACAACCGCACTTGGTGGGTTAAGCCATTATATTAGTGCTTATGAAGGTTCAAATTTCCAACCAATGAATGTCAATTTCGGTATCATGGAACCTTGGGGAGCTAAAGTACGTAAGAAAAAAGAAAAAAATGCATTAATTGCTCAACGTGCATTAGAAGAACTAGAGGCATTAATTGTAGCAGAAGAGTTACTGTCTTAATGAATAGTATTGTACCTGCTAGGTAATGTGCGTTAGTTATACACAGATACTAGAAGTTTAATTGTATAATGAAATTAGACACCCATTAAAACAGAAAATCAGAAAAAAAGAAATTTGTAGTGTTTGAAACATTAATACATACGAAGAAGAGGAAAGAAGGCGGTATGAGCTTTCTTTCCTCTTTGTATTTGTTATAGAGTTGTTATTAGTTAGTTTATATAGGCATCACTTTGTGTTGAAACTAATACATCATTATTTTCCTTTTTTACCTTTTCCTGTAGGGAATATATGTGTATCTGTTGTTCCCTTGTAGTGAAGGTATAGCCAAATCCCGAAGGAGACAGCCATGACAATTAAGCTTGTAACCTGTGCCGATTTAAAGCCTAATGTAAGGTTGACATAATCGCCACGTAAGTATTCTAAGAAAAATCGTAAGCCGGAATACAAGAATGCATATAAGCAGAAGATTTGCCCTTTTTTATGTGGGAATACATTAGCTAAGAGTAAGATAACAAATAAAATAATATCTACTTGACCTTCCCATATTTCAGCAGGCCATAATGGTTGATTACCATAGGTGCGGTATGCCAAGGTAGTTTCTGGATAGAGAATACCAAAGTTTCCCCCAGTAGGGTGACCAAAGGCATCACCATTCATGACATTTGCCATGCGACCTACAGATTGACCCACCATTAGAGCTGGTGCAAATAAATCAGCAAAGGCCCATGGATCTACATGTTGCTTTTTTAAATAATAAATGCCAGCAATAGCACCTAACAGTACACCACCTTGGATAGCCATACCACCTTGCCATACATAAGGAATTTCTAATAAATGGTTGTGATAGTATCCCCAGTCAAAGAAGAATACATCCCATAGTCGAGCACCGATGATACCAGCTATAGCAACAGTAATGGTGAAATCTACCATATGTTTTTCCCATCCACGACCATCTTTTTTCATAATGAAGTAGCCTACAATGGCAGCGCTAATAATACCTAAGGCGAGAAGTAATCCGTAGGCTCTTACTGGAAAGCCTCCTATAAAAAATAAATATTGATACATAGTACCTCCTAATATTTCTATTACATAGATTTTTAATATTCCTACTTTTGTAGTGTACCATAAATTTTAGAGAATTAGTATAGTGTTCCCAATATATAGGCTGAATGTGATATAATAAAAAAGTTAAAAGGAGCGCTTATGAAACACTTACATTTTATGAAACATATGGTGCTAGGAATATCTGCATGTAGTTTGTTTGCTTCTTATCAAATAGTAGAGGCTACAATCCATATTCCTTTTCCAGCACTTTCTAATACAACCACAGCAGTGGAATCTACACAATATATGGGTCCTATGTTGTTTGTCCCTAAAAAGCAAGAAGTTACATTACCCATCACTATGGTATTTGATCCCATTGTGTCAGATACTGCGTATGAGAAGAAATATGTACAACAGGGTACATCTATTATGTCTCCTAGTCTGTTTGAGTTAGATACGACGGGTTTGAAACCAAGTAGCAAGCTATCCTATGAGTACGTGAATGGATACAAGGAAAAGGGATATCGTGTGTGGCCGCTCATTACGAACCAGTTCGACCCCGATATGACTAGCCAAATTTTGAACAACGAATCACAGTGGGAACGGTATAAACAAGGACTTATCAATTATGCTGTAGAATACGGTTATGATGGGTATAATTTTGACTTTGAAAATGTGCATTACAAGGATAAAGAGCAACTAACCAAATTCGTTGACTTCTTAGCAAAAGGCTTGCGGGACTATAATCTACATAGTTCCATAGATGTAACGGGTTACTCTAATAGTGAAAATTGGTCTTTAGTCTATGATCGTAAATCTTATGCTGATTCTGTGGATTATGTGGTACTCATGGCATACGATGAAACTTGGGCATCTAGTGATACACCGGGACCTGTGGCATCTTACCCATGGGTGCGTAGTCATGCGGAACAGATGCTTTCAGAAGTACCAGCATCAAAACTCGTACTGGGTATTCCATTCTATATGCGTGAGTGGTCTGTACCAGTGAAAAGTTCTTGGGAAGGAAAAGCAAAAAGTAAAACACTAGCGATGACAAGAGCCCTTGATTTAGAACGTGAGTACAGAGATGTGATGCGTTGGGATAATCATTTAAAAGGTAATTATTTAACGTTGACGAATAAAAATGGTGTCTATGGTATTTATGATGAAAAGAAACCATATGAGGGGACACTAACTAAGATCTGGTTTGAAGATCCACAGTCGTTAAGCTATAAGTTAGGACTTGTGAAAGAATTACAACTTGCAGGCGTAGCGGCTTGGCGTAAAGGTTTTGAAGCTAGTGATGTATGGCCGGTGCTGAGTTTTGCTCTAGATGATGCTAATACAAATAGTACTAAAAAGGGAAAAGCAATTTCAGACAAAAAAGATCATAAAAAAGAAGTAAAAAAACAAGAGAAAAAGAAAGATAAGAAAAAAGATAAGAAGAAAAAATCTAAACATACAGATACTTCAGAAGTGACAAAGATTTCTAAAGACGGTAAAGAAATTGTGTTACAGTTTAAGAAAATGCATAAAGACACTGATGAAACAGGTGTTGTAACGGTTACAAAAGAAAAAAAGTCTTTGCCTAAAGACTAAGACTTGGAGTATATTTAAATGTATTAATACATACAATTAAGGAGGCATAGCATGTACGAAAAATACGTGGCGCAAGACATCGAAAAGAAATGGCAAACATATTGGGAAGAGTCTGGAGTGTTTAAAACAGAGTATGACCCAAGTAAAGAAAAATATTATGTGTTAGAAATGTTCCCATACCCATCTGGGAACTTACATATGGGACATGTGCGTAACTATTCGATTGGTGATGTAGTGGCACGTTTCAAAAAAATGCGAGGATTCAATGTATTACATCCAATGGGATGGGACGCCTTCGGTATGCCTGCAGAAAATGCAGCGATTAAAAATGGTGTGTCTCCTAAAGATTGGACATTAGATAATATTGCCAACATGACACGTCAGCAAAAAGAGTTGGGTTTATCCTATGATTGGGGCCGTGAAGTTGCGACTTGTAAAGAAGATTACTATCGTTGGACACAGTGGATATTTCAACAATTTTATAAAAAAGGCTTGGCCTATAAAAAAGAAGCCAAAGTAAATTGGTGTGAACATGACCATACAGTATTAGCTAATGAACAAGTTATTGATGGTAAATGTTGGCGTTGTGATAATGATGTAGTGAAAAAGGACTTAAAACAATGGTTCTTTAAAATTACAGATTATGCAGATCGTTTGCTAGATGATTTGGATACCTTAGATCAATGGCCAGACCGTGTAAAAGCAATGCAACGTAATTGGATTGGTCGTAGTGAAGGTACACAATTTGCGTTCCATGTGCCTAAAATTGATAAATCCTTTGAAGTGTACACAACACGGGTAGATACATTATTTGGTGTGTCCTATGTGGTGTTAGCTCCTGAGCATCCATATGTAAAAGAATTGATTCAAGATGCATCCAACAAAGCTGAGCTTGAAACTTTCATTGAAGCCTTACGAAACCAAAGTGATATTGAGCGTACTTCTACAGAAGCAGAAAAAGTAGGTATGTTCACAGGTTCTTATGCGACACATCCTATAACAGGTAAAGAAGTGCCAATTTGGATTGCTAACTATGTACTAGCGGATTATGGTACTGGTGCTGTTATGGGTGTTCCAGCTCATGATGAAAGAGACTATGCCTTTGCGAAAAAATATAATTTACCTGTGAATTGGGTTATCCAAAATACAGCACAAGATTTGGATTTTGCATCTTTAGATACAGCATTCACTGAAGATGGTATATTGGTGAACTCCGGCGACTTCAGTGGCAAAACTTCCGAAGAAGCACGCCAAGCATTAGGTGATTACTTCACTGAACAAGGTACTGGTCGTAAAACTGCAAACTTCCGTCTTCGTGACTGGTTGATTTCTCGTCAACGGTATTGGGGCTGTCCAATTCCAGTGGTATATTGTGACAAATGTGGAGAACAATTGGTTCCAGAAGATCAATTGCCGGTAAAACTTCCCGAAGATGTATCCTTTGATGGTGGTGCTATTTCTCCATTAGCTACATCTGAAAATTTCCTAAACACGACATGTCCATGCTGCGGTGGTCCTGCTCGACGTGAAATTGATACGATGGATACATTTATTGATTCCTCTTGGTATTTCTTACGCTATGCAGATGCTCGTAATGATAAAGAAGTATTCAACAAAGAAATCGCAAAATACTGGATGAATGTAGACCAATATATTGGTGGCATTGAACATGCGATTTTGCACTTATTATATGCACGTTTCTTTGTAAAAGTGTTACATGATATTGGTTTAGTAGAAGTAAATGAACCTTTCAAAGCATTATTAACACAAGGTATGGTGTTAAAAGAAGGTTCTAAAATGTCTAAATCTAAAGGTAATGTAGTATCTCCAGAAGAAATCATTGCTAAATACGGTGCCGATACAGCACGTTTATTCATTCTATTCGCAGCACCAGTAGATCGTGATTTAGATTGGAGCGACCAAGGCGTAGAAGGTTCCTATCGTTTCTTAGGTCGTGTATGGCGTATTATCGATACGTATCAACAATTAGGTGCGTCTGGACATCATGATAGCTTATCCAAAGATGAAACTGCATTACGCCGTGAACTACATCGTGCTATTAAAAAAGTAACAGAAGACTTAGATGGTAAATTCAACTTTAACACAGCTATCAGTACTGTTATGGAATTGGTGAATGCTATGTACCAATTCAAAGACAACCATGAATCAGTACAAAGCGATTTAGCAAACGAATTAGTTGAAAAATTAACATTGTTGTTAGCTCCATTTGTTCCTCATATTACAGAAGAAATCTGGCATGAATGTGGATTTGAAGGTTCCGTTCATGCTGCATCCTGGCCTACTTATGAAGAATCTGCTCTAGTAGTAGACGAGGTAGAAGTGGCAGTGCAAGTGAATGGTAAAGTGCGTGATAAATTGACAGTATCCGTTTCTTTATCTAAAGAAGAACTAGAAACAGCTGCAAAAGCATTGCCACGTGTACAAGAGTTTACAGAAGGTAAAACGATTGTAAAAGTCATTGTAGTGCCTAAAAAATTAATTAATATTGTGGTCAAATAAGACGGAGTTTCCTATGGAAAAACGTAAGGACTATATTAGCTGGGATGAATACTTTATGGGCGTTGCTATGTTAGCAGGGCAACGCTCGAAAGATCCCAATACACAAGTAGGTGCTTGCATTGTTAGTGATGATAATAAAATTTTATCTATCGGATACAATGGTATGCCCTTAGGTTGTGATGATGATGATTTCTCCTGGAATCGTAATCGGGATGAAGATAATAAATACTTTTATATTGTTCATAGTGAATTGAATGCCATATTAAATTATCGTGGTGGTTCTTTAGAAGGTAGTAAAATCTATGTCACTTTATTTCCTTGCAATGAGTGTGCGAAAGCAATTATTCAAAGTGGCATTAAAGAAGTGATTTATTGGCGTGATGATTACAAAGATACACGAGAAGTGCAAGCATCAAAACGATTGTTTCAAACTGCTGGAGTTCGAATCACTGCTTACAAACCGAGCGGTAGACAATTATCGTTACACTTATAATGGAATACAGATATATTTCAACAGAAAGGCTGAACCCAGTGTACATATACGGGGTTCAGCCTCTTTCTATAGTAAAGTATACTACCGAACAAAAGAACGGCCAGGTCCAAATTGGTCCTAGCCGTTATTATGTTCGGTGTTATTTGTTGTTGCCCATTACTTTTTTGATTGCTTTCACGCCTTTAGAAGTAATGCTTTTACCTGTTTTAGTCAATCGAGTACGAGTGCGTGTCACTCTACCCATGGCAGTGAGAGAAGTACGCTTGCGCGGTTTCATATCTCTTTCATTACCGAAGTCACCACGACGGATGCTAGTAGCCTTTACTTTTTCAGAACCCACAGAACGTTGTAACTCTTTCATAATTACTTTTGGTTCTACAGATTTTTCAAATGTATATACATCTGCTGCTACATAGCCTAATTGTGGATATGCATGAAGAATTACATGGCAGTGATGAGATACGGCTACCAAGAAGATTTCATCTTCTAAAATTTGGCAATCAATTTCCTCGACACATTGATTGGTAATTGCTAAGGCATTTACAATAGCATCTTGTAATACAGCAGGAGATTCTATTTTTTCATCGATGCAAGAATATAAATCAATTAAAACGTGTTCACCTAAAACGTGCATGTTTTCACCTACTTTCATTTATTTTCTATTATATAAAATAAAAATTAATTTGTAAAATAATTATGCTTTTTTTTCATAGCAAATATCATAAAAACTAATTTATGTAATTTACTAAACTCTACTCATATGATACACTATTGTTAAGACATAGAATGCTATGTCTTTTTGAACGAGTGGTTCAAAGTTGTAAATAATACTACATATAGTAATGCCAGGAGGTCCGATTATGAAAGCACCGTTACGTTACGATTTTGCTTCTTTTTCTACAGAAGCACAGGCTGTATGCCCTGAACGAGTATTTACTGATTTTTTACATCGCTATGCTTATGGCGTCGATGCATCTTGTTATTCCTATGTGCCAGAGGTAGTGGTAAAAGCAAACAATGAAGCAGAAGTAGTGCGCTTATTGGCACTAGCTAACCGCTATGGTACACCAGTTACATTTAGAGCAGCAGGAACTTCTTTATCTGGTCAAGCATCCAGTGATAATGTATTAATTGTTGCCAATGATGGATTTAAACGGATGGAAGTTCTCGATGGGGGCAAAGCGTTGCGTTGTGACTGTGGTGTTATTGGCTCTGATGCGAATGAAAAATTACTTCCTTATGGTCGTAAAATTGGCCCCGATCCTGCGACGATTGCTAGTGCTTTAATAGGAGGTATGTTTAATAATAACTCTTCCGGTATGTGCTGTGGTACCGTGGAAAACTCTTATCAAACAGTGAAATCTGTTCGTGTGGTACTAGTGGATGGCACTATTTTAGATACTAGCGATGCTGCCAGTGTACAAGCATTTCTAAGTTCCCGTGCTGACCTTGTAAATGGTTTATTGGATCTTCGTAAATGGATTTTTGATG
This sequence comes from Veillonella sp. VA139, assembly GCF_003992005.1. GTDB lineage: Bacteria > Bacillota > Negativicutes > Veillonellales > Veillonellaceae > F0422. Next base: position 61,245 of record NZ_RQVL01000007.1, read on the forward strand.
ACCCTGAATTAGTGGAATTAATCCAACGCAAATTTAAAATTAAAAATACAACAGGCTACTCCATTAATACATTAGTTGACTTTGAAGATATCGTAGATATTTTGAACCACATTTTCATCGGTTCTGAAGGTACATTAGGCTTTGTATCTGAAGTGGTGTATAACACAGTAGAAGACAAAAAGTTCAAAGCTTGCGGTCTTGTTTTCTACAAAGAATTGTCTGATGCATCTCGTGCGGTTGTTACCTTAGCGAATATGGGGCGTAAATACGTAGTATCTGCGGAAATGATGGATTATCTTAGCTTGAAGAGTGTACAAAACCTTGAGCAAGTGCCTGATTTCGTACGTGGGGTGCCTGAGGGAACTAGCTGTATCTTGTTCCAATCTGAAAGTAACAATGAACAAGAATTAGCTGAACAAGTAGAATATATTAAAAACCAATTAAAAGATATTCCAACCATTATTCCTAGCTTGTATTCCACAGATCCAGCAGAGTATAATTCTTGGTGGTATATCCGTAAAGGCTTGTTACCAATTGCCGCTGGTCAACGTAAATCCGGTTCTACAGTTATTACTGAAGACGTATGTTTTAAAATTGAAGATTTCGTAAAAGGTATTGAATTGATCACTGAATTGTTCCATACCTATGACTTTATGGATAATGGTATCATCTTCGGTCATGCTTTAAGTGGTAACGTACACTTTATCATCACTCCAGATTTGAACGATCCTAGAGAGCGAGATAATTTCAGTGGCCTTGTGAAAGAAATGGCGGAGCGCGTGGCAGCTCTTGAAGGTAGTATTAAAGCGGAACATGGTACTGGCCGTATGGTGGCTCCATTCGTAGAATTAGAGTGGGGTGTGAAAGCATACCAAGTTAACCGCCGTATCAAAGAATTATTTGATCCTAATTATTTAATCAACCCTGATGTTATCATTACAGATGACCCAGATGTATATAAAAAGAATCTAAAAGCGATGGCAGCCATCGACCCATTATATAATATGTGTATAGAATGTGGTTTCTGTGAAAAGAACTGTCCATCGAAAAACTTAACATTAACACCACGTCAACGTATTTCCTTAGTGCGTGAAGAAACACGCCTTCGTCAAGAAGGTAAACATGCTGAAGCCGATGCATTAGCAGAAGGCTATCAATATTATGGTGTGGATACATGTGCAGCATGCTCTATGTGCTCCATGTTATGTCCACTAGGTATTGATACAGCACAAATTGCTTTGTCCGTTCGTAAAGTAACTGCAAAAGGCCACGGTATTGCGGAAGCTATCTATGACAATTTCCCAGCTACCTTGGCAGCAGCTCGTATGGGTGTGACATTAGGTGGTGCAGCAGGTAAAGTGATTACTAATAAGTTAATCTCTAAAATTACAAAAGGGGCTCACGATTTAACAGGTGTGACCCCATATGCCCCAACGACATTACCAAAAGCAAACCGTCATACTTTGAAAAACCAACGTAATACAGTGGGCAACGACAATGTGGTGTACTTCAGTACTTGTGCAAACCGTGCATTCAAACCAAACCAAGGCCAAAAAGATACACGTAGCTTACAACAAGTTATGGAAAACTTGTGCAAAAAAGCAGGCTATAATGTGATCTATCCACCTCATATTGAAAATTTATGCTGTGGATTAAGTTTTGAAAACTATGAAGACATTGATAAACGAGCATTACGTGATTTAGAAAATGCTTTATTAGAAGCAAGCTGTGGTGGAGTATATCCAGTAGTTATTGATCATTCTGCATGTTTCTCTCATGCTTTCAAACATATCAAATCTGTTACGATTCTTGATGTATCTGAATTTTTGTATACTCATATCGTGCCTAAATTAGATATTGTGAAATGTAAGGAACGAGTTATTGTTCATAAACAATGTAAAATCAAAAAAGTGGGTAAAGAAAAATATATTGAACTTATCGCACGTGCATGTACTGATGAAGTATTCAATATTAAATCCTTTGCATGCTGTGGTTTTGCAGGACAAAAAGGTTTCTTTACACCAGAATTGAACCATTCCGCTACACGCGATTTGGGAGATGAAGTGAAAGAGTACGGAGCTACACTAGGAGTAAGCTCTAGCTCCACCTGTGAAATTGGTTTAGGCGAACGTGCAGGCATTCCATTCATCGGTATTGCATACCTATTAGATGCATGTTCTAAATAACTGTGTATCACAATCATATACAATGAAAAGAAAAGCAGTCCTTTTGAGGGCTGCTTTTCTGCATGTCATAATATATTGAACGATTAAATTACATGGGAAATATATTGTTTCTATACTAAGTATGTGGACTACTGCTGTACAAGAAGATATTGTAAAAAGGAAGGAGGGGCCGAAGTCCCTCCTAGGTATAAGGGGTACATATAAAAATAGGTATTATTCACCAAAAATAGCAATTCCTTTTGTAGTGATTTTAATCTCTGGAATTACTGTTAAGCATAAGAAGCTTAAATTAATAAAAGGGTCTAATCCACGGTTTACCCCCATAGAATAGGCAATTTCTTTCATTTCAGCCACCTTAGCGTCAACTACTTCATGGCTTTCATTTGTAATGAGTCCCATAATTTCAAGTGGAAGTTCTGCAATGATTTGTCCTTCCCTAGCAATGACATAACCACCACCGATTTCTTTTAGTCGTTCAATCACTACTAGCATATCTCGGTCATTATCGCCTACTACGATGACATTGTGTGCATCATGGGCTACAGAGGTACCGATAGCACCATTTTTAATGTCATATCCTTTAATAATCCCCACGCCATTATGACCTGTAGCATGGTGACGCTCAATGCATGTAATTTTGTTAAAAGTATTATTCTCCATGAAAAGACCGTTGGAGATAGGAACTTCTTCATGTGTCATCTTTGTTAGCAAAGTACCAGGGATTAAATTGATGATTGGCATAGGGCCAGTGACAGGTAAATCTAGTTGAGATGGTTTAAATTCCCCGATGTTGACAGTATGTAATAGGTGAGTAGGTGTCTTTTTAACGTGTGTATAGGTACGAGAAATATTTTTGCCACCTACTAGGACATCATGGATAGATACTGTTTTGTAATCATCTAAAATGATAAGGTCAGCTTTATAACCAGGAGCAATGGCACCTTGGTCACGAAGATGGTAGGCTACGCAAGCATTATAGGAAGCCATTTTGTAGGTTTGAATTGGATCTAGACCAAGTTCAATAGACCGTTTCACATTGTAACTGATATGTCCCTTAGCAATGATATCCTCGATGTGTTTATCATCAGTACAGAAGGAGTATTTATCACAACAAACACCATCTTCAATAATACCTGTTACGATAGCATCTAAGTTATGAGCGGCACTACCTTCACGGATTAAGACTTGGACACCAGCCGTCACTTGTGCTTTTGCTTCTTCATAGGATCCAGCTTCGTGATTAGTGCGAACACCAGCTAGTACAAAAGCTTGTAATTCTTTATTACCGACACCGATGATGTGTCCATCAATAACACGATCTTCATAGACTTCTAATTTTCTAAGCATTGGTTCATTCCCGTTGATTACACGAGGAATATCCATTACTTCTCCTAAACCTAAAATGCGAGGGTTTTGTTTTAATTCACTGAGCTTTGGCGCTTCTAAAATACAACCAGTTTCTTCTCCAGTAATAGCAGGTACACAAGAAGGTGCCATTACATATACATGACCTTCTACATCGCTTGTTTCATCAATGATAAATTGGATTCCTTCGAGACCAGCTACATTACCTGCTTCATGAGGGTCGACGATGAAAGTAGTGGTGCCAAATTGTACAGCTTGATGAATCAATTCAGAAGGGTTAACTAAAGTAGATTCTAAATGAAGATGACTATCTACAAAACCAGGAACAATATACTTTCCCCGTACATCTAATTCTTCCTTACCTTCGTAAGAACCAAGACCCACAATAACTCCATTTTCAATAGCTACATCTGTTTCTACCCAAGTTTCACTAAACACATCTAAAATGGTAGCATGTTTTAATACTAAGCTTGCTTTTTCTTTGCCTAAGGCGACCTTAGACATGTGTGGATACATAGTATAGTTAATCATAAAACGACTCCTTTGTTATTACATAATAAATGGCATAATTTCTTTTACAATAAAGATAAGTGCTAGCACATACATAATGGCAGAAATATCCTTTTGGCGACCTGCTAATAGTTTTACTACTACATAGCTTACAAGCCCCCATTCGATACCAACACCGATGGAATAAGTGAAAGGCATCATGATAATAGTTAAGAAAGCTGGAATGCCTTCGGTAATATCTTCAAAATTAATCGCTTTAATGCACATTAACATGAATAAACCAACCACAATAAGCACTGGCGCAGTAGCTGCTGCTGGAATTACCATCAATAGGGGAGCAAAGAATAGGGCTATTACAAATAATATAGCAGAAGTGATAGCTGAAATTCCTGTACGACCACCTTCAGCAATACCAGCAGCGGACTCTACTGCTACAATATGTGGTGAGGCTCCGAATAGACCTGCAATTGTAGTACCAAGAGCTGCCACTTTCATACAATTTCCATTCACGCGTTGACGATCAGCTTCTGGTACTTCTGCTTGTTCACTGAGACCGATTAAGACACCAACGATGTTAAATAGATTAACAAATAAGAATGTAAACACAACAAAGAACATATCTGCTGTTAATAATTCAGAAACATCTAATTTCATAAATACAGGAGCCATACTAGGCGGTAAAGATAGAATACTATTTGGAAGTTTTGTTACACCTAGGAATACACCTAAAATAGCACAAGCTATGATAGCGATAAACATCGTCCCTTTTATGCCACGAGCTGTCATAGCAGTGATTAAAATAATTCCAATAATAGCAATAATGACATTAGGGTCTGTAAAGCTGCCAAGTCCAATAATTGTACCTTGGTTTGATACTACGATACCCACGCTACTAAGACCGATTAAAGCAATGAATAAACCGATCCCCGCTGTGACAGCTAATTTTAAATTATGGGGGATGGCCTCAAAAATATAATCCTTAATGGGTGTGAGGGCAATGAGTAAAATCAATAGACCCGCAATGAGTTCTGCAGTTAATGCGAACATAAAAGTGTGGTGCATTTGGATGACGACAGTATAAGCAAAATATGCATTAATTCCCATCCCTGAAATGCCAATATAAGGCATATTCGTGTAAATACCTAATAATAAAGTAATAATAATACCGCAGATAGCAGTAGCGGTGAATACAGCTCCCTCATTCATACCGCTAGCCCCCAAAATAATAGGATTCACTGCTAACACATAAGAAACACAGAGAAAACTTGTAATACCTGCAAAGATTTCTCGCTTAATGGTGGAACCGCGCTCCCTTACATTAAATTTACGATCCCAAAAACTGTTGTTACTACCAATAGTTGGACTGGTGTTCATAAAAATACACTCCTTTCACAATGATGTTGATAGTAGACCTTTACTATGCGTTTATAATAGCATATGTTTTCATGTATTTCGCATATCAATTAATCATTTTATTGGTATTTATAAGATTCTTAATTAAGTGCTATTGAATTTATATTTTATAAATATGTTAAAATATACGGAATATATAAACTACACCAAAAATGTAAATTTTTTATCAATTAAGTGCTATATAATGATAACGTTGTGAAGGATGATATTGATAAAAAACATAAATATGCAAATAATAATTATGCTAAATTGTAATATATAGAATCTAAAAATGTGATAAAAGTCATTTCTAAATATCGATATATATGACATATATAGATTTTTTCTAGTAAACAACGTATACTTAAGGTATCATTTATATACGATAGAGAGGAGGACTATGATGGGTAAAGAATATGTATTAATGCACAAAGATGTGCCTGTATTAACGATGACTTTGACAGAGAATCATAAAATTAAAGAGATAATTAGTATAATTCATGAAGATCATAAGCCGTTAAATATGCATACTGATCAAAATCAAGAATCGGCATTATATGAATTTATGACTTATCGGTCTATCCCCTATAGTCGGAAAAATTTATCACAATTATTATCGGCCTATGAAGCTGAAGATTCTTTAGAATTGTCTATTAAATCGTATCAGTTAAGTGTATCGGATCATTATTGGATAAAGCCGATAAAACAGAATCTATCTTGGAATGATGTGAATTTTTTTACTAATTCTTTTAAGGAAAGGACTATCTTTATTCGAGAACAGGAACATGTCAATTTTAATGATGTCACACCTAATACATCTGTCAATGGTTCACTACGTCAAATGTGGATACGCGAAAATAATCAATTGCTATTGATGAAAGCAGGCAATGTTTTGCAACTTGAACCATTTAACGAAGTGTTTGTGTCAAAGTTGCTAGATACTACCAACATATGTTATGTACAGTATGAATTGCGACAAATTTTTAATGGTGAATACGTTTGTGTATGTCCTATTTTCACCAATGAAAGTATAGAGTTTATTCCTGCCTGGTCAGTGGTTGGTCGATTGCATAAAAAAGCCAATAAATACGAAGCGTTATTAGCACAATGTGAAGAGTTACGGATTCCTAATTATCGCCGAGATATAGCTGCCATGATTTTAGTGGATTATATAACTCTCAATGATGATAGGCATTGGGGGAATTTCGGATTTTTAAGAGATTCTAGTACATTAGAGTATCTAGGTGTAGCACCGATTTTTGATAATGGTAATTCCCTTTGGTATGACCAATATAAAATACCAGTGGATAAGCCCTTTTACACCTATCGGTCACAGCCATTTACTACCACGCACGATAAGCAAATCAAATATATTGAACATCCAATTAGAGATCTGGATATAGATAGTTTAATAAGGGTAGTGCCAGAATTATTACAACAAGTATATTCAGATCATGACCTGGTTACGTCAACAAGGAAGAAAGCCATGGAAGATTTGTTATTACAACGAATAGAAGGATTAAAGTATATCGTAGAAAGATAAACAGTGGTCTGATATAATAGCCATATAGACTATTTTGTAAGCATAGAAAAAGGAGTTACAATGAAAGTAAGCAAAAAAGTATTACTATTAACAGCTATTATGGGGATGACTTGGTTTGGAGCATTTGCCATGGATGCTGTAGAGTCTGAGGAAAGGAATGGCGTTAGTGGAGTTAGTGGTGCTTCCATTATCGATGATGAATCCGAGGAAAGGAATGGCGTTAGTGCACTTAGTAGCACTTCTAGTATCGACGATGAATCAGAGGGAAACAATGATACTGGTGAAAAGCACTATACGTACACCTTTACATTGGAAGACTCAAACAATAAATTTGCAACTATTAAACCTAAAGAAGTGAGTGAGGACAATACGTTTTCAACTGCTAAAAAAACGAATCTATATGGTATGGAAGCAATAGATAATGAAGTAGAATCTGTATATCCAAGCGACTCGTTACATACAAATTATGTGGTTCTTGAACGCTGGGACTTAGGCGGAATAGACCCACTCGATAGAGTAACGATTCATGATGGAGGAGATTATTATAAATATGTTACCTATGGATTAACTGAGCTGTATGATAAAGAAAGTAAAGATCAAACAAAAAGTGGGTTCGGTATGGAGTTTACTTTTAAATTAAAAAAAGCTGCTTTTAAGGATGAAGAAAAAGAATTAAAAAATGTAGTAGGAGTTTTGCAGACTATTGCTAGAAGTACTATATTGCATGGAGAAATTTTTAAACCCTATGAGTTTGTCTATACAAGTCAAACTGAAGTGATGGATACGGAACAAAAGTCTAATATCAGCGGTTTTATACTATTTCCAGATAAAGAACTTGAATCTCTAGATACTCCATATGGACGCATTGATTTCTTAGCATTTATCGGAGTTACAAAGGAAGAGTTACTAGCGATTAGGAAGCAAGAAATCACTGTAAAAGAGTTATATGGAAAACTTGGCACTGATGTGACAAGTTATACTAGAAAGTCTGTGATATAGTTACTCTGAATGGCAACTTTCATGTCAAGCACAAATTAATTTGTCATAAAAAATAACTAAACATAGGCGTAATTGGAAATCAAGATAGTATTAAGTCATAAATTTATCCTGTGTATAACAAGCTTCATCAAAAGAGTACTCGTAACGTAGCCTATGTACTTCATAATCAAT
>NZ_RQVL01000008.1 GCF_003992005.1 Veillonella sp. VA139
ATTGATTATGAAGTACATAGGTTACGTTACGAGTACTCTTTTGATGAAGCTTGTTATACACAGGATAAATTTATGACTTAATACTATCTTGATTTCCAATTACGCCTATGTTTAGTTATTTTTTATGACAAATTAATTTGTGCTTGACAGTTTAATTGTTAATTATCTGGGTAAAAGTTAGTATTACATGTAGAAATATATATTTTCAAAAGCGACTACTTCTCACAGAGGGTGTGAGGGGTGGTCGTTTTTGTATTGTGGTGAGTAAAATTTTATTGCCAATGACAAAATATGTCATTATTAAAATATATAATTAATGATATATATAGTAGTTATGACAACGTTAAATAGGAATAAGAGGTGATTGTTAAATGATGCACTTTTCGTAATTTTAAATAGAAATATTTCTCATGCTACCTTGTCAAGGTACAAGGCAAAGTATACAATAAAGATAACGATTTTATCATGGTGAAATCATGTATTACGCATAAGGAGAGAAAGATGATTAACAAGCAAAAAAATGATGAACGTGTTGAACTTCTCAGGAAGATTGGAGATAAGTATCAATTATCAGATATTGGAACCAATGTGGATGATTTTAAGAAAACTAATGCAGAGTATCACGCTCACATTTTAATGGTTGGGGGATTTAGTGCAGGTAAGTCTGCATTATTAAACAAATATATTGGAAAGTCTATTCTGAATGAAAGTCAATCACCAGAGACAGCATTTGCATCAGAGTTAAAGTTCTCTGAAAATGAACGCATATTAGAAGTTTTAAATGATGGAAATATAGAAGAAGTTACAGATGTTAATAGTCTATCTAGTGAATCTGAAAACATTTCTAACCTGGTGTATTACGTAGATAGTGAAAATATTAAACTGCATGCAGACTATACAATGGTAGATACACCGGGCTTTGACTCTGGGTTAGAACGTCATAACCAAGCGTTAATGCAATATATTGGCAAGGGAACTGCCTATATTTTAGTAGTCGATTGTGAAAAAGGAACGGTTTCTGAAAGTGCTTTAAATTTTTTAAATGAAATCATTAACTATAGCACAGACATTGCTGTTGTTATTACTAAGTGTGATAAAAAAATACCAAGTGAAGTTGAGAAAATCCGAGACTATATTTCTAACTTGCTGTTAGCGAATACAGGTATGGAATTACCGGTGATCACAACATCAATTTTTGATGAAGAAGTAGTGGAAAAATTAAATAAATTGGTAGTAGGATTTGATGCTCAGTATTTATATGATAAAAATATTACTTCCCAAGTAGATTATATAAAAGAATTACTAATAAAATCTCTTACAGTCATTCAATCTAGTGCATCCTGTGATACGAAAACAATAGAAGAAGAAATTGCAAGAAGAGAAGAAGCTAAGGAAGTATTATTAAAAAATATTGAAACAAAACGAAGAAAAATTCGTTCAGATGTTAGAAATACAATGAAAAGTACAATCATTGCTGATGTAGCAACTACTTTGGAAAGTCAAGCTGATGCATTGGCAAGAGTAGCCATGACAAGTCCAGATATGTTACAACAACGGCTTGTAGAAATTGTAAGACCTATCTTAATACGACATATTGAAGAATATACTGAAATATCTACCGCATCATTTGTAAAAGGTTTAAATGTATCTTCTTTGGAGAACCTAGGAGAAGATATTAATTTAGGAGAAACGCTTACAAATATTTATGAAAAAATAAAAGATATGGTAGATCGTAAGATGATTAAGCTGCCTAACCTAGGAAAAGTGGGGAATTTAGCTGATGTAGGAAGTAAGACAGGTCTAGGAAGCACATTATATCGTAGCGTTACATCAGCATTAGCCATTACTACTAGTGCAATAGCGCCAATATTTGAGTTGTTGATTGTATTTTTGCCAGATATCATTAATCTTGTTAGAGGTTTATTCTCTGAATCAAAAGAAGACAAAGCAGCTAATGCAATTCGTAAAGATGTAATACCACAAGTGGTTTCTAAGCTAAATACTGAGTTAGATGCACCGCTACAAGAGGTAGAAGCACAAATGATTGATGGTGTAGTAGCTACAATCCAAGAATTGATAGATACTGAAAATAAAGCATTAGAAGTGGCAAAAGCGCAATTAAATAATGAACTAGAAAAACATAGTCATTTCTTAAAAGGCATTCAAGAAGATATTGATTTTGTGAAAGGGATATAACAATGGCTACAAAATATGAGAATATTTCTGTAAATATCGTAGAAGGATTAGGTCAATTTCAAGACTGCTATTCTACCGATTTATATTTAGAATTTAAAGAGCGTTTAGAAGGACTTAAAGAGAAAGTAGAGCAATCGTTACAAGAAGGCCGAGCTTTAAAAATTGGTATCGTGGGCGAAGTAAAGGCAGGGAAATCTTCTTTCTTAAATGCCTTATTATTTAGAGGGAATAATGTATTGCCACAAGCAAGTACACCAATGACAGCGGCATTGACAAAAATTTCATATGGTGAAACTCCTAGTGCAAAAATTGAGTTTTACAATGAAAAAGATTGGGAAAATATAGAAGCATTAGCAGGAGAATATGATAAAGAAGTAGATAAAAAATATAATGAGTATTTACAAAAACAAGAAAAACTTCGTAACTCCTTGAAACCGCCAGTTATAAAAACTAAAGAAGAATTATTACCAACGTTTCAAATACCAGATAATTTAAAAGGCTGTAAAGAACTGGTAACGATGTTTCATACATCTAAGGAAAATTTATACAATTATTTAGGCACAAAAAAAGAAGTATCTATTGATGACGTGAAGACAGGATTAGATAATTATATTGGTGCTAATGGTAGCTTCACTCCTATTGTGAAACATGTGGAGTTGAAAATTAATGAAGAGATTTTACAAGACTTTGAGATCGTAGATACGCCAGGTCTTAATGACCCAATTGTTAGTCGTTGTATGGTAACTAAAAAGTTCTTAAGTGAGTGTGATGTAGTATTCCTACTTAGCTATACAGGACAATTTTTAACACAGGAAGATATTGGATTTATGTGTAAAACACTTCCTGGTGAGGGTGTTAAAGAAATTATTATTGTTGGTAGTAAATTTGACTCTGGGCTTTTAGATGATAATAAATCTAAAGACTTACGAACAGCTTTAGCAGCTAGTAAATATCGATATGATGAGCAAGCCAGAGAAAATATTAAGCGTATGATTGCTGTGAGCCCTAATAAAGAACGATTATATAAAATTCAAGGGTCTTTACCACCTAAATATGTATCCTCGTATTTATATGGAGCAGCTTTAGCTAAAAAATCTGGAAAACCATATTCATTAGAACAAGAACATATGATAAAAAGATTTAAAGCGCAATTTCCAGATTTTGTGGATGATGCAGGATTCTTAGCAGGCTTATCTGGTATTTCTGACATTCACAAGAAAAATCTTTTGCCATTAAAAGAAGAAAAGAAGCGTATTATTGATGAAAAAAATGAAAACTTATTAAACGATAATAAGCTTAAGTTGATATCTTTATTAGGGGATATTACAGAACAAGCTAGATCCAATAAAGAAAGTTTGGAACATTCCGACAAACAACAATTGGAAAAGAAATTAGAAGTAGTTCAAAAGGGATTAAATTCAGTAAGACGGGACGTAAAAGGTGTTATTGAAGGTATTGCCATCGATATAGAAAAAGAGTTGTTACGATTGAAGAATGAAATGGAAGCGGAAGTTTCTAATCATACTGATATTTCTGTATCTTCATCTACAGAAACAAATCTTACAAAACGCAAAGAAGGTTGGTGGATTTTTAAAACAACTAAGTATTATACAGAAACGATTACTAATCATGAGGCCGATGTTAGTGATGTTGTTGATAATATTAGACAGTATATTGTTGAATCCAAAAGAATTGCGAATTTGTGTTTAGATAAATCTGTGGATAGTCATGTAATAGAGCAAAAATTAAAATCAATTATTCTTGCTGGTTTTGATATGAGTGATACTTCTTTTGATGAGAAGGAAATACTAGTGCCTTTAAGCTTATTAGTGAAAAAAATTAAGGTATCCAATATTAATATTGATACGGATAGTTATGTCGAAGAAGTAGCAGGTCAATTTCCGTATGGTGCAAAAAATAGTGAAATTCATCGACTAAAAATTGCACAAACTAAAATACTTGGAAACGTTTGTAATCAACTACAATCAGAAATTGACGAAAGTTTAAGAAAAATTAAAGTAGAACTAGCATATCAAGCAGATACTTTCGTAGATACCTTACATGAAAAAATGATGCAAAATATTGAAAATATTAAACATCAAATTCAAAATAAAGAAGAGTCCTTATTGCGGTATGAGACACTACTTACTCAGTTAGGGGAGTACAAATTGCAAGTTAAGGAAATGGAGATGTAAGATGGAATTATTTGATGAATTTGAGGGTATAGAGAGTCAGGAAAGTTTTTTAAATAGTGACTACGTACCAGATCCTGAAAATAAGTATTTATCGAGCGAAAACGATGCATTGCAATTTATTGCACAATTTATTCCCTTGAAGGATAAGAAAAGCAATAGCTATTACCAAGAGAAACAACTTAAAAAGATGCTAGAATTACAATTTTTAAATATGTTTCAAAAAATTGAACTATCTAATAAAGCGCAGTTGCAGCAACAATTGGAAATGTTAAGCGATAAATTATTAGAACAGAAAAAATACAATATGTTAAAAGATAAGGTTGTGATTGGCTTAGGTGGTAAGTTTAGTGCAGGTAAATCTAAGTTTATCAACTCTCTGTTGAAAGCGGGAGAAGAGCTTTTGCCGGAAGATCAAAATCCCACCACATCTATTCCTACCTATATTGTACAGGGGAAAATAGATGAAATTAATGCGTACACTAACAGTGGTGATAAAGTCACATTAGACTTTGAGGCATTACAGGCATTGACTCATAAATTTTATCGAAAGTTTGGCATTGGATTTTCTAGTTTTATTCATAGTTTAGTGATTTCTGAAGATGATATGCCCTATTCAGGGATGGCATTTTTAGATACACCAGGGTATAACAAGCCAGATGCTGTAGATGAGGTACAATTACAAAAAAGTGATAGTGACCAAAATAAAGCGTATGAACAGTTACGAAAAGTAGATTACTTAATTTGGTTGATGGATATTGAAAATGGTGTGATTCAGCAAAATGATATAGAATTTATTGAAAGTTTGAATTTGAGAAATCCTATTCTAATCGTTGTTAATAAAGCAGATAAAAAAATTGATAGTGATATTGAAAAAATAGTAAGCTTAGTTACTAAAACAGCTGAGGATGCAGGTATTAATGTATTTGGTGTAGCGGCATATTCATCTAGAGAAAATAAAGAGTGGGGCAACTCTGATATAATTAATCGCTTTTTAGAGTTAGCATCTAAAACCAAAGTAAAAAGTGGCGATGTTATGGGAGAAGTGCATGGCATTAAAACTAAAATCCTAGAAGAACTCAAAGCAGGCGAAGCTAGTTGGATTCGAAGTCGAAATCATTTGAGCAATACCATTGCTGATTCAGAGTCTATTTTAGATATTAGAACATTAGTTGATTTATATGGTGATGCCTTAGAAGGGGTACGTTTAGTGAAACGGAGTTTATACCAGTTTAATGGCTATATGAAGAAATTAGAAGAAAAATTAGAAGAGTATTATGAGGGTTGATAATGGTAGATGATAATAAAAAATCAATATTTCCCATCATTACAAAATTGATGGATGAAAATGTAGATGAAGTTTCAGAGTTGGAGTCAAGCTATCAAACGTTAGTAAATGAAATTTTGAAAGAGTTACCAAAGACTCTTGATGAAGGTGCGTATATTGACAATGCAACAGTGATTAGAAGAATGTCTAATACGTTAGAAATGAATGAAGTATTGGTGAAAATTCCTAGCTTAATTGGTAAGCATTTAATTGCGATATATAGTAAAGGCTCTAAATTAAAAAAAGCATTGTCAACAGTTGCAGAAGATACAGATCTGTTAGAGGTTAATAATAATCTTCCTCATCTTGTACTACCAGCTCTTAATTGTGAGTCACATAAGCTATATGCATTAACATATTGTGACAAGCTAGTTGAAATAAGCCGTGATGAGTTTCGACTAATTAATACACAATTTCATAAAGTGGGTGTGGAAGCTAGGTCTTTGATAAAGGCATTCATTTCTTATTATACAATGAAATATGAACATGAAGCCTATGTTTTGATGCCTACATATGTTGAAGAATCTAATGCATTTTATGAACTTTTACAAGATAAAATTGATGAACATATCATTATTCCATATAAAGAACTTAATTTATATCAAATAAAGAAATTTCAAAATCAAAAAGATATGTACTTCTTAGGAAGTGAAGAAACTTTTAGAGAAATAAAAGGTAATACTAAGGTTTCTGAAGTGATTTTTTTGGATACAGAAGATGCGTTATATAGTTTGTTAGAAGGTTGGAATCAGTTCACTCTAAATACTATATTAAGCGTAGAGGTAGAAAGAATTTTATTGGATGTTCGCTTATTTTATGCACATCGGTTGGGAGAATTGCAGAAGAAATTAGAACGTTTTAATAAAGATATTGTCAGTGTTTCTGATGAAGAGCTTAAAGAGGAGATTCAAGGATATCGTAATAAATTACGAGACTATGTAGCTAATCTGCAAGGAAAATCTAATGACTTTGATAAGGCTTACAATGCGATTATTAAAAATGTAGATAGTTTTGAAAAAAGCTTATTCAATATATTTGACTACTCTGAAGGTGGAGCAAACTTTAATACCTCCAATTATACAGAAGTACTTTTGCGAGTGTTTTTTAAGCATATAGTAGGTAATTTTTTAGTAGAAGCACATAATGATATTCAGAAACTTCGAAAAGTAGGATATGCATATCTTAAGGCTTGCGAGATAGTAGTAAAATATAAAGAAGGACACGCCTTAACTGTTGATGAAATGGAATATATTAAGTCCTTACCTAGCGATAGCTATCAAATTGCTAAAATGCAATTGATGTTGTCAAGTAGGGTGAATTTCACTCAAAAACAAATTGAGCAACTAGTTCCTTATCTAGACCCAATAGAAACAGGAAAAGAGAATTATTACTTGGGTTTGTATTTGATAAATCAAAATAAATATAAAGCAGGGGCTAATAAGTTATTAGAAGCGATGGAATTGGACTATAACTGGGCAGGAAAACGGCTAATGGATCTATATCATATGGATTCAAATCTGATAGATTTAGAAACATTGGCAATGTATTTAATTCCAGAAGCTAGCTATTTATTAGCAAGAGAAGTTGAGGATACTAAGGCAAGAAAAGCTGATGTATATTATAAAATTGCAGCTTCGAGACAACATCAGGACGCTATAGAACATTTAGCAGATGAATTATATTGGGAATATATTAGACTACCATATCAAGAATGTCAGGATTCTGAGGTACAAGACTCAATTTATAATGTAATTAATTTATATTTATATTTAATGAAGAAGGATAGAAACGAAGAATATCAGTTGCGAATCGGATTGCTGTATAATAAAGTGCAAGATTATGGTAGAGCATATGAGTTATTGTCAGAGCTATCCCATGAAGAAGCTATATATACATGTGCTAGAATGCTAGAGTATGGTAATGGCGTATCTAAAAACTTATCTGCGGCAAAAGATTTGTATTATGAGATATTTGGATATAAGGATTCTAGTAGTCGTATAGATAAAATAGAAGATATTGAAAGAAAGCAAGCTAGTAGAACAACCTACAGTGAATCTAGATCGTATGAACGTAGTTATAGTAGCTCGAGCTCGGGTAGCAGTAGTGGTTGCTTCGTTATTACAGCAACTTGTGCAGCTCTAGAGAAGGATAGAAGCTGGACTGATTTGAGCAAATTAATTAAGTTCAGAAATGCCTTTGTTCGGATGGAAGGCGCAGAATCGGTGGCTGAATATTATCGTTTAGGTCCAATGATTGTGGATAGTATTAATTCAGAAGAAGAACCGAAAGAAATATATCAAAATCTTTGGAATACATATATTGAGCCAAGTCTTACTAGCTTCTTTGAAGGAAAATTAGACGATGTAAAACGTATCTATGTTAATATGTGTAAAATGCTTTGTGAAAAATATGATATTCCAGTGGAAGATCACATTTTGAAAAAATACGAAGCAGGAAAATATAAAAAACCTCAAGATTAAGATGTTGAATTAAAAACGAAAATTTGGAAAGCAAGAGAGCCTTAATTGACAATTCATATATATGTGTGTATATTGTACGAGTTAGGCTCTTTTCTAAAATATTTTGTTGGATAAAAGGA
This sequence comes from Veillonella sp. VA139, assembly GCF_003992005.1. Taxonomy (GTDB): domain Bacteria; phylum Bacillota; class Negativicutes; order Veillonellales; family Veillonellaceae; genus F0422. The sequence continues at coordinate 8,315 of NZ_RQVL01000008.1, forward strand.
GTATGGATATGAACTGGATGAATGATGGAGAAAATAGGAATAACACGAACCCCATTAATTTTAAACCTATTGATGTTGATTATAATATAAGTTTAGCAGATGCTATTAAGCTATCTGCAGAAAAAAGCGGTTATGAAGCTGAAATTATAAAAAATAACAATGCAACTCAGCTGAATATTAAAATCCCATTTTTGGTTGGAAATGAAGAGGATGGAGTTAATGTATATATAGGTAGTAATATCTACTCTGTATATATGAATATAGGTATTAGAAGGCCTAATACGTTAGAGGAGAAGTTAGAGCTTCTCGAGTATGTAAATGATAATAATGATTTTGTATCATTTTATTGGGTGAATACAGATAAACTGTGTTTTATTTCTATTGATAGACGGTGCTGGCGGATGGATGTGGTCGATAGGAGTCTAGAGTGGGGATGGATAAACATTGATTTTGGTAATGCCCAAATACATGATAATGAAGAGTTAGTTGAAGAAACGTCGGCATTAAGAGAAAGACTTTCTGTTTATATGGATGAAAATTTAGAGTTTAATATGTCGGGTAAGTGGAATGCTACTCATGGCTATGAGTATGGATATATATTAGATGATATAAATAATTTAATTAGAGTAGTACAAGCGGAAAGAGAAAATATACTTAGGTTTACATAAGATAAAAACTAATTGGCCTTAAATTATAAGCAGGAATTGAATACTTTGCTATAAATAGCTTAACATTTACTTAATAACGTAGATGGTAGTATAAGGGTAGCAATCTATAAATGGAAGTATTATATTTCAGGTGATATAGAAAGCCACAGAATATAGATTTTAATTTATCAGGAGGGGGGAGTACATCTAAAGAATCGGAGATAGCGTATATGTTGGATTCCTTAAATACATTGATTAGACGTGTACAGAAAGAAAGAGAAAACTTGCTGAACTTTGTAAAAAATAGATAAAATTTATAATTTTAAGCGTTATAAAATTTTGTAAATGTGTAGATAGGAGAAAATTATGAACTGTATGGATGATGGAGAAAATAACGATAGCATGAAGCCGATTCATTTTGAAACTATTGATGTTGATTATAATATTAGCCTCGTAGAAGCGATTAAGTTATCTGTAGAAAACAGTGGTTATGAAGCTGAAATTATAAAAGAAAGTGGTGAAACTTATGTAGATATTAAAATTCCATTTTTGGTTGGAACTGAAAATGATAAGATTGAGTTAATGATATACAAATGGTGGTACTATGTATGTATTAATGTAGATATTAGAGAACCTAATACTTTAGAGGAAAAATTAGCTATTCTCGAATGTGTTAATAATTGTAGTGGTCTTGTAGGATATACTTGGAGAAATGAGTATCAAAAGTGCTACATTTGTATTGATAGGTGTGGTCGCCGGCTGGATGCAGTTGATATGTATCTGGAACGAGGGCATATAAATATTGGTAATGCTGACGTAGCTAGTGATGAAGGATTAGTGCAAGAAAAGTTGGCGCCAAAGGATATACTTTCTGTTTATATGGAAAAACATATAGATTTTAACCTGTCAGGTAAGTGGAATGCTACTAAAGGAACTGAGTATACATATATATTAGAAGATATCAATTATGTGGTTAGTACCGTACAAGAGGATAGAGATTGCTTACGTCAGTTTATATAAGATTAAAAACGATTACTTCTCACAGTGAATGTGAGGGGTAGTCGTTTTCTATTGTGTAGAAAAAATGTCTTTTGTAGGAGAATGTTTTTCTAAAAATGTTGACGGGGGGGACATGGTGTATAATATAAAATATATTTAATATGCTTTGTTGATTGTATTCATACATTAAAGCTTTATAACTAGAAAAAGTGATGAGAATAATTTTATTCAAGAACAAAAATTTACTATCGTTTTAATTTTTCAAAATAAGGTATGAAATGTAAGATATATGAAACATTTTGGGTGTGAGTATTAAGGGGAGATATTTATGTTTAAAAACCTAAAAACAATTAAAATAGAGAAAAAGGTTGTTAAAGAAGCAACTGTTGTTTGTCAGCGCTCTCAATGCAGAACAACACATAAGAGAAAAGATTGTTAGTTAAAAATTAAAGGCCCTTTGAGGGCCTTTTTTTGGTGTATTATGGAAAAAGAATTTGATGTACAGACTAAGCTAAATTTACCTAAAGAAGTATATTTAAAAAAGATAGAGAAATATACAATAGTAATAAGCCCTAATAAGCCTAACTGGGTTGTTTTTGATGACTTGGAGTATAAATTATTTGATTTGCTTAGAATTAATACTATTTTAAATGCTTTGGTGTTATTTCAGTCGGAAACTTTCCTTACAGAAGAAAATTGTATAAATATTTTGAAGTCAGTTTTATCTAAAATTGACGCTATCTCATTTTATGAAGAGATTGAAGGTTGTGAAGAAGATGATATTAAGGATATTATAAAAACTATTCATATTACGGTAACAGATGATTGTAATTTGCGCTGTTTACATTGCTATATGTCAGCAGGAATTGTATCTAAAAAATATTTAAATCTTACTTTGGTGAGCGAAAAAATTAAGCGGATTCAACAGTATTATAACAGCAAACTAGATATTGTAGTTTCTGGTGGTGAACCACTCTTACACCCTGAGATTCTTTCTTTTTTAAAAGAAATTAAAGAGAATCAGGTAACATTATTTACTAATGGTATGTTGATAAACTCTAGTAATATTAATGTTATTTCAGAGACTTGTGACGCAGTCCAAATAAGTATGGAAGGAATTTCTAAACACGTATTTGAAAAGATAAGGGGAAAAAATACGTATGATAAATTCATGGATGCAATTGTGTATTTAAAGGAAAATAACATTAGAATTATATTAGCAATTACTATGCTACCTAATACAATAGAGGATATAAAAAGTAATCTAATTTCATTTCTTGAAGGGTTATCGTATAAAAATATTGAGGTTAGACTAAATTATGAATTAGAAATGACTGGAAATGCATTGAAAAACTTTGCTGAAGAAAAACATATAGTAAATGTTGAAAACATTGTAGTGGATCTATTACAAGAACTAAAAGAAATAGGAGTCATATATAATTCAAAGTCTGAAAGAAATATACGGTTTAATAATTGTGGAATTGGGGCGTCAATTGTTTTTGATGCTAAGGGAAAAATTTATCCTTGTAATAAATTAAGTGATTATCATAGGGATATTTCAGATGATATTATTGATGTGATTAAATATTTTGATGATTTAAATAATAACTCTTCGTGTCGCAATATTCAGGGGTGTCAATCATGCGAGTTGAAGTATATTTGCGCTGGTGGCTGTAGGATAGATAATTATATCAATACAGGTTCTATGATCAAAACCGGATGTACTCAAGAATTTAAATTAGACCAGTATAAAAAACTTATAAAGGATTATTTGAGAGAAAATTAACTTATGAAGAAAAATAATAATGCACAGTATGTAGGTGTTAAGACGAATGTGCTCAATAATATTGATGTGCAAATACCTTCTAATCAAATTACATTTATTGGGGGACAAAGTGGATCTGGAAAGTCAAGTTTAGCATTTCAAACTATTGCAGATATAAGCGATTATGAATTTTCGATGCTAGAGGGAAGAATGGATAAAGAATATTCATTTGAACTAGAAAGCTATAATAATATTCAGATGGTCATCTCTCTAGAACAATTAAATTTTAACGTAAATGTTAAGTCGAGCATTATGACATATTTTGGGCTAAAAAAAATAATTAATAGGTTAATTAATTATATCTTACTGAAAAACGATCAGCCAGCGGTTAATCTTAGTCTTTATAACTATTGTTTAGAATGTGAAGGGAAAGGAATCAAAAAAGTAATTGATTTAAGTGCTATAATTGAGAGTAATAAAAGGTTAATAGATTTGCCGTTTAGGCATTGGCAAAATAGTTATTGTGATTTTTACAGACAATTACTTGCATTTGAATTGTGCGAATTAAATATTGATGAATGTAAAACATTTAATGAGTTAAATGCGAGAGAAAAGAGTGCCATTTTATATGGAAAAAAAGAGAATAGATATAAAATAATATATAAATATTTGGGAAAGAATAGAAGTAAAACAATAAAGTTTAATGGAATAATTGATGAGTTTTATCGTAATACATTTAATCTCAATTATGAACAATATACAAAACCTTCTTTATGTGAATTATGCAATGGAGCAAGGTTTAATAAAAAAATCTTAGATACGCACTTGACAAGAGGGACTACAGTTCAAGATTTTTTGCTAATGCCGTTTGAAGATTTGCTGCAATATATTTCTTTAGATGAGTTTAAGGAAACACATATTAATAGAAATGTTGAACTCTTGCAACGATATTTGAAAATATGTTGTAAGTTAGGATTGAGTTATTTGAATTTATCAAGAGGGATTACTACATTGTCAGGTGGGGAATTTCAACGACTACGTTTAGCAAAAATCTTTGATGGTAGTATTTGTGGAATTACCGTAGTATTAGATGAACCATCAAGTTCGCTATATCCAGATGAAATAAAAATTGTTGCAGAATTGATAAAAGAATTAAGAGAGAAAAATACAGTTATAATTGTTGATCATAATTTTGAAATGGAAGAAATTGCCGATGTTTTTTACTATTTGAAACGAAGTGAAGTTTCAGGGAAGAGTGAACTTGTAAAAAAAGAAATTTTAAAAAAATCCCAAATATATAAACTTGCCCCAAAATTCTTCTTAGGCTATGAACCAAGATGTATAGAATTGAAAAATGAGTTTGTAAAATTTAAAGGATCCATACACATTCCTAAAAAATCTTTAGTGTCTATTTGTGGTCAATCGGGGTCAGGGAAATCAATTATTTTAAAAGAATTGCTTCCCTTTTCTTTAGATGATTATATATACGTATCTCAAAAACCGATTAAAGGGAATATAACATCTTCTGTTGGAACTTATCTAGGACTTATAAGTGAGATAAAGAAAATGTTTATTAAAAATACTAAAATAAAACAAGAAGATTTTCAAAAAAATAAGTGTAATAAATGTAAAGGGCTAGGGATTGTTAGTATAAATACTTATTATGATACGCCATATTATACAGTCTGTGATAGTTGTGAAGGTAGTGGATGTAATAATTTATTTTCCAAATGTGAAATAGGTGGATTTTCTTATGAAGATATGTTATTGAAACCGATAGATGAAATTTTAAGGTTAGAAGAATGTTTGTCAGGAAAGTTGAAAGATAAGCTACAGGAGTTATCTAATATAGGATTAGGATATCTGACGTTAAATAGAAGGGTTAGTACATTATCTGGCGGTGAAAATCAAAGAATAAAATTAATAAAAGCTCTTTGGAAAAAGACCGGTTTTATTGGATTAGATGAACCTTGTCAAGGGTTGGATGAAAAATTAATCAAAAAGTTTTTAGAGTTTATATATAACGACATTTTGATGAATGGAAGAACATACATAGTTGCAGAGCATAATATAATATTTCTGAAATATTCATCGTATTTAATCGAATTAGTAAGAAATAGTGATTCTACAGAGATAGTTTATAATGGGCACACGGATAAAATCAAAGAATGTAATGTTAGTGCTATTGCAAAGTGGCTATAGAAAATTTAAGTGTTTACAGATAGCTTGCGACCGACTTTCCTTGAATGCTATAATTTACTTAATAAACATGATATATAAGTATATATAAGGGAGGTATTCTTATGAGCAATGTAACGTTAACGTATTATGGTCATGCTACGTTTGCTTTGAGCAATGGTGATGTGACGTTGGTGTGTGATCCGTTCTTTACTGGTAATACTTGGGATGTGGCAAGGGCAGAGGATATAGAGTGCCAATACATTTTTGTGTCTCATGGTCATGATGATCATTATGGTGATACCGATATGATTGCAAAGAAAAATGATGCTCTTGTTATTTCTACGGCAGAGGTAGCAGGTAAAGCGGCGTCTGCAGGTGCTAGAGCACATGCGATGCATTTAGGTGGAAAGTTCAATTTTCCATTTGGCTCTATCCGCTTGACGCCGGCTTTCCATGGTTCTGGTGTACCAGGTGGGCATGCCGCAGGTGTGATCATTGAGTTCTTTGGTAAACGTGTATACTTTGCTGGGGATACTGCATTGTTCAGCGATATGAAATTAATCAGTCGTCATGGTGAAATAGACTATGCTTTGTTGCCAATTGGTGATAACTTTACGATGGGGGTGGAAGATGCAGTAACGGCAGCATCTTGGATTCAAGCAAATACAACCATCCCAATCCATTACAAAACATGGCCTGTCATCGATAAAGAGCCAGCAACTTTTGTGGCGTTGTTAGAAGCAAAACATAAACAAGCAGGACTTGTGGTGGATCCAGGGCAAACTATAGAATTATAAAAATACTAGTATTATGGTAAGCGAGAACAAGGGAGAGACTTATGTTTAATAATGAGCTAAAGAAAAATGCGTTAGAAGAATTAAAGAGAACAAAATCAAGACATGATTCACAGCTGGATTCCACTGTCAAAATGGTTGAAAAGTTTCATAATAGTAAATTAGCTGCTAGAGATATTGCTCAACATGTTGCAGCACATTTAGAAACTTTGTCAGGAGTACCTAAAGAATATGCTAAAGAAATTAGTGATATTAAAATTAATTTACAAGATTTTACCACAGAAGTGGATCGGCTAGAGCGTGATTTTGATGATAATAATGGTGGTAGTATAGCAGGTGCAGGGGTAGCTATGGGTGCCGGGGTAGCAGCCTTTGGACCGACTGCTGCTATGGCTATTGCTACAACATTTGGCACTGCTTCTACAGGCGCAGCCATTGGTACGTTGTCGGGAGCAGCAGCTACGAATGCTGCTTTAGCATGGCTTGGAGGAGGAGCCTTAGTTGCAGGTGGTGGTGGCGTAGCTGCTGGAGAAGCTTTGCTAGCTATGGCTGGACCAGTGGGCTGGGCGATTGGAGGCCTTGCATTGCTGGGTGGTGGACTTTGGGCTAGCTCTAAAAATAAAGAGGCTGCTCAAAAGTATGAAGCTGCTGCTAGAGAAGTAAAAAGTGCTATATATGAACTAAAAAAACTAGAAACTGCTGTAGAAAAGGAAAATATACGATTAAACTCAATGGTGCAAGAATTAGAAAAAGCTGACAGTTCATTTGAATGGGTGAAAGAAGAGGAAGAAGTGGTAGAAGACGTAGGATTTTTTGCCAAACTGTTTGGTAAAAAAGCTACTAAAGAAAAAATAAAGGGGTATAGACGATTTGAAAGATTGTCTTCTGATGAGAAAAAAGATCTAATGACTATTATGAATACGGCCAAAACTATTTCGGAAATACTAAAAGAAAAAGTAAATAAAGGATAGAAACATGAGTACATTATCACTTCCTCAAATTATGGGAGCTTATAAGTATAATGATATAGCCATGGATGCTAAGGATATTGTATTCGATAAATATGATGCTATGTTTGCGGCTACATCTGGTATTATGGCAGGATTAATCGATGTATTTTTTGTGGGAATTCCTAAAGAGGGACCATTGACAAAATTAGCGGATGGCATGGTAGATAATCTTGTCATGAAAGCTGCTAAAATTTCTGGCTGGACTCCTAAAGATGGCCACGAAACGATTGGATCAGCTATAGGCTTTTTTGAAAGAAACTTCCCGGTAAATTATGATCATCGCAGTACTACGGATGTAGGAGGTGCCTTTTCTCTAGGGACTAAAAATCATCACTTTAAATCCTTATCTCATAGTCCAGATCCAATTGGTTTATTTTTCTCTATTTTGGATCAGTTTATGAATACAGCTAGTTTTATTTCGGATGGACAATTGATTCGCATTGATACCAGTGATAGTAAGTTCCGCTTGGAGGGTAGCAATTTTATATCTAAATTATTTGCAGGATTTGCAAATTGGTTAGGGCATATATTATCTGATGTAGCAGGATCTTCTGGTGGACGAGGAAATGGCGGTAGAGGTACAGGTGTTCCAATTCCTTTTATGAATCTATTTCAATTTTTCAATGTGGGAAGTTTTCAAGTAGGCCAATATCGCAATGATTTTGCTACTGTTATGGTTAAAGTATTCCAAGAAGGTTATGATTTCCGCCATGGGCTAGCAATGGCGGTGCCTGTAATTCTTAATGAATTAATTGTTCGTGCATTTTGTGTGATACGTCGACGTTTTCAGTATCAGCTTCCTTGGAAAGATTGTCTGCCAACTATGAAAGATAAAACTCTTCGTTGGATGCTCTTAATCAGTACAGGTGCCATGTGTGCAGTGGATGGTATTGATGCTGTTATACGAGGTGGTGGCAATGCGGTAATGATTTTTTTACGCATGAACTACGTGGCGTGGATCCGATTTATTTATCTCATTATTAAAGAAATAGCTATTTTTATTAAACCGATTATATCTGATGTGTGGAAACATGTAAAACAATGGATAAAAGATAAAATATTAAGCCTTGGTGAAGAAAAAGCGGTGGCAGCTTTTTATGAACGAGTTCGTGCCTATGAAGGTCAATTAGAACGAGAGTTTGAATCATTTTATATGGAGGTTAAAAATGAGCATGACTATAAAATGGGGCTCATTGCTCAATTAGACATGAGTTATACATCTAGTCAAAGGGGCTCTGCCTCTGTAGAACTTGCAAAATCTTATGGCGTAAATGATGATGATATTATAGAGACGGATGAAGACTTATTCAATGCTTTATTCAGGGAGTAATCCTCTATACTGACGTCCCTCCCTTCTCTATGGTATAATAATCTTCACATGGAGGTATCTATGAAATTAACACATTTTGATGAAGGCGGTAATGCGCATATGGTGGATGTATCCGCTAAGGATCACACAGAGCGCGTGGCTGTAGCAGAAGGGTTTATTACGCTCAGTGAGGAAGCTTTTAGTATTGTGGCGTCTGGGAATGTCAAAAAAGGTGATGAGTTAGCAGTGGCACAATTGGCAGCCATCATGGGGGCGAAGCAAACGTCTAACCTCATTCCGTTATGCCATCCATTGGCGTTGACGAAGGTAAGTGTAGACTGTTCCTTGGTAGAAGAGAAACAAGCTGTGTGCATTCGTAGCACAGTGAAAACTACGGGCCCTACAGGGGTGGAAATGGAAGCATTAACAGCGGTTCAAGTGGGTCTATTAACGGTTTATGATATGGTAAAAGCCGTCGACAAAACTATGACCATTGGTCCTGTGTATCTTGTGGAAAAACAAGGTGGTAAAAGCGGACATTTTAAGCGATAAGATAGTAGGTGAATCATGGAAATTGTATTAGTAGAACCGGAAATTCCTGGTAATACAGGCAATATTGCACGCCTTTGTGCAGCAAATCATATGACACTACATTTGGTGGAACCTTTGGGGTTTTCCATTGAAGATAAATATTTGAAACGAGCAGGTCTTGATTATTGGCATCTTGTGGATGTAAAAATACATAAGTCTTTGGATGAAGTGTATGAACAGTATAAAGATCGGCGTTTTTGGTATGCTACGACAAAGGCCGCCCATACCCATGCAGAAGTGCAATATGAAATTGGAGATATGCTCGTGTTTGGTAAAGAAACAAAAGGTTTGCCAGAAGAAATTGTGGCAGCCAATCCAGATACATGCATTCGTATTCCGATGATTGATGAAGCGCGGTCTTTGAATTTATCGAATGCGGTGGCAATCATTGCCTATGAAGCTATGCGCCAACTGGATTTCCCAGATTTGCAGGCCGTTGGACCAGGTGTATCTATCGAGGTGTAAGCTCTTGATTGTTGGTCTATAGAAAATGGTAAATATAGTCAGTCTAATCATATGGCATAGTCTATATACGGTGAAATATCATAGACTTTCACTATACGACCGAAGATTAGATACTATAGACTGTATAGCATACACAATATATGAAAGAATATAAGAATGAAATCCGAATAGGATGGAGGAGGAATTATGAATTACGATTTAGCTTATGAATTACAAAAAGCAATGCGTGACAGCGAAGAACATAAAGAGATGATGGCAGCCCAAGAGGCAATTAAAGACGACCAAGCAGCAAAAGGCATGGTAGAAGAATTTATGTCTTTACAAATGCAATTGGAATATGCAAAAATTGCAGATGCTCCTGAAGCGGAAGAGTTATTGAAAAAATTAGAAGGCTTATTGCCAATGGTACAAGCTAATTCTGGTGCGAATGCGTACTTAACAGCGCATGCACGTTGGACACAAGTGGCGAATGATATTTATCGAATCATTAGCGAACCAATCACTGAAGGTATGAAAATTTTAGAAAAGGCTCAGTAATATGAACGCTGTATGGGAAGCATTGCAACAGGTGGTTCCATCGGATCGTATCCAGCGGGATGCCCTGTTGGCACCTTTTACAACCTTTCAAATTGGAGGTCCCGCTGATTTACTTGTATTACCTCACTCTATACAAGAGTTGCAAGATTGCATGCATGTATTGAGCAAACATGGCATTGAACCTTTTGTACTAGGTTTAGGGTCTAATGTGCTCATCCAAGATGGTGGTATGCGTGGTGTCGTTCTTTGCTTGAAAGAATTACAAGAGGAACAACACCGTAATGGTACTACGATTATCATGAGTGCAGGGTATACGTTGAAAGAAGTGTCCGAATACGCCCAACGTGAAAGTTTAAGTGGCTTGGAATTTGCTATCGGCATTCCTGGTAGTTTAGGTGGGGCTGTATTCATGAATGCTGGTGCCTATGATGGCGAAATGGATCAAGTAGTCACTGGCGTAGATGCGGTCGATATGCAAGGGAACTTGCACCACTATAGTCGAGAAGAATTGCAGTTTGCCTATCGTCATAGCCGTTTTCACGAGAACCATGAAATCATCGTACGGGTGACGATGGAGCTGCAAGAGGGGAACCCAGCTGATATCCAAGAACGAATGGATGATCTCACTGAAAAACGGGAATCTAAACAACCCTTGGAACATGCCAGCGCAGGATCTACCTTCAAGCGCCCACCGGGATATTATGCAGGAACTTTGATTGACCAAACAGGCTTGAAAGGTTTATCTGTAGGGCCTGCAGAGGTATCTACGAAGCACGCGGGCTTTGTGGTCAATCGTGGAGGAGCCACAGCTAATGATGTATTAGGTGTCATCCATGAGGTGCAAAAGCGGATTCATGCAGTTCATGGAGTGCAGTTGGAACCAGAGGTGCGCATCCTAGGGGAATCTCGTGAACAAATGGGTTCTGTTGTCACCATTATAAGAGCTCAAGAGACAGATATTCCAGCATTGTCTAACTTGTGTGCAGACACATTTAGAGAAACTTTCAGTCATGACAATACAGAAGAGGACTTGAAAGCCTTTTTTGAAGAAACCTATAACCATGATGTATTGAAACGTGAGCTGGACCATGACGAGAGCGAAACATATCTAGCTTACGTAGATGATGCATTGGCAGGGTATTTGAAAGTAAATTGGGGCGATGCACAAACAGAGCGTAAATTAGAGAATGCCTTTGAAGTGCAACGTATATATGTGCTCAAAGAGTACCATGGACAAGGCGTGGGTAAAGCCTTGTTTGAAAAAGCCTTGCGTATCGCTGAGTCTGGTGATTTTGATTGGGCTTGGCTTGGTGTTTGGGAGAAAAATTATAAAGCACAACATTTTTATAAATGCTATGGATTTGAAAAATTTGGAGAACACCAATTTGTTGTGACTCCAGAGAAGACAGATAGCGATTGGTTGTTGAAGAAATCTTTGCGATAAACCTTGACATATCCATTGTATTTTGAGTATAATATTTCGGTAAGCAATTTGTACGGACTTCCACTAGCCCCGGAAGGTGGCAATTGCTTCTGTTAATACATTCTTGTTATTAGGAGGAAAGCAGCATGAAAACTACATTTATGGCCAATGCGAACAATATTGAGCGCAAATGGTATGTTGTTGACGCTGAAGGTAAAACTTTAGGACGTCTTGCTGCCGAAGTTGCTAAAGTTCTTCGGGGCAAACATAAACCAACTTTTACACCACATGCAGACACTGGTGACCACGTTATCGTTGTGAACGCAGAAAAAGTTCGTGTAACAGGTAAAAAATTATTACAAAAAGAATATTTCCGTCATTCTGGTTATCCAGGCGGATCCCGTTTCACTACACTTGCTATGATGTTGGAAAAACATCCTGAACGTGTAATCGAAATGGCAGTTAAAGGTATGCTTCCAAAAAATAAATTGGGTGCACAACAATACCGTAAATTGAATGTATACGCTGGCGCAGAGCATCCACATGCTGCTCAAAAACCAGAAGTTTTGGAATTAGATATCCGTTAATACCGGGAGGAGGAACATATAATGGCAGTAGCACAATACTACGGCACTGGTCGTAGAAAATCTTCCGTTGCTAGAGTTCGTCTGGTACCGGGTACAGGTAAAATCACTGTAAACAAACGCGAATTAAATGAATATTTCGGTCGTCAAACTCTTGAGTTGATTGTTAAACAACCATTGGTATTAACAAACACTTTAGAACAATACGACGTTGTGGCAACTGTAGCTGGTGGTGGCCCATCCGGTCAAGCTGGTGCAATTCGTCACGGTGTGTCCCGTGCATTATTAGAAGTTGATGGCGAACTTCGTCAAGGTCTTAAAAAGGCTGGCTTCTTGACTCGTGACCCACGTATGAAAGAACGTAAAAAATACGGTCTTAAAAAAGCTCGTAAAGCATCTCAATTCTCCAAACGTTAATTTGGCGATTACAGAACCCAGTATCCTTTGTGGTGCTGGGTTTTTTGTTGCCTATGAACCAGTATAGAAAGTGGAAAGGAATGATACTACATGGATAAACTACTAAGACTATTGGGAGTGGTAGCTGTGGCATTGATTATTTGGTGTTTGCCACATACGCCAGAAATTACAGATCAAGGATGGCATTTATTAGCTATCTTTACAGCCACTATTGTGGGTTTTATATTACGACCCTATCCCACAGGGGTCATGGCATTTATGGGAGCTGCGGCGGCAGTAGCTACTAGCTCCATTAAGATGAACGAAGCTTTATTAGGCTATGCAGAGCCTAATGTATGGCTTATCGTATCGGCTATCTTCTTTTCTAGAGGTATTATTAACTCTGGATTAGGTCGACGCATTGCCTATACCTTAATTCATTGGTTCGGTACAAGTACCTTGCGTTTAGCCTATGCCTTGGCGATGACTGATTTAATAATTTCTCCTGCTACCCCATCGAATACGGCTCGTGGAGGCGGTATTATCTATCCTATCGTGCAAAATATTTCTATGGCATTCGATTCGAGACCGGGAGAAACGGCACGTCGTATGGGAGCCTACCTAATGACTACGGCTCACACAGTAAATGCCTGTACAGTGACTGTATTCTTGACCGCTTGTAGTGGTAACTTGTTGATTACATCTTTAGGGGCAAAATTATTTGGCTACACGGTGACATGGTGGGAGTGGTTTTTAGCAGGAGCCTTGCCTGGATTGCTCAGTATGATCATCATGCCTTGGTTTATTTATAAGATTTACCCACCTGAAATCAAAGAAACACCAGAAGCTCCAGCTATGGCTCGTGAAGAACTAGATAAACTAGGTCCGATCACGACGATGGAGAAAAAGGTAGCGGCTATCTTTGTAGGTGCCATACTACTCTGGTCTACTACGACAATTACGGGCTTACATGCGACTGTTATTGCGATTATGGCGGTACTAGCCTGTGTCATTAGTGAGTGTCTTACATGGGATGACATTTTGAAAGAAACCACAGGCTGGGATATTTTAATCTGGATGGGTACTCTAGTAGGTATGGCTGGATTGCTCGGTAAATTAGGCGTTGTAGCTGTCTTTGCAAAATTCGTCAGCACTATGTTAGGTGGTATGTCTTGGGAGTGGGCAGCCTTGATTATTTCCTTAGTCTTTGTATACTCGCAGTATTTCTTCGCCAGCGGCACCGCTCGTATTACCGCATTATTTTCTGCCTTTGCATCTATCTTAATTGCCTTGGGCGCACCAATTCCTTATGCAATTTTGATGTTTGGCTTGATGAATAGCCCTGGCTGCACCTTGACACATTATAGCTCAGGGGTAACGCCGATCTTCTTTGGCAGTCACTACGTGCCACAAGTAACGTGGTGGAAAGTAGGCTTTTATATTTCCGTATTGAATTATATCTTCCATTTCTTCTTTGGTAACCTAAGCATGAAGTTGTTTGGCATCATTTAAGATTCTACTCTTATCATAAGATGTGATAATAAAAGTAAATTATTATATTTTTAATAATGATACTTATTGAAAATACTTGGACTTTCATGTATAATAATGATAATGATAATGAAAGAAAAATCCATCCAAGAGGTACGCATGAAAAAATATAAACAAAAAGGCAAACGTTGGGAAATTGCCGAACATCAAGAAGAAGTAGAATCTCAATTGACCTCTGGATTAGCAGTGCACCCTATTGTTTCTCATTTATTGGCAAATCGTGGGATTACCACTGTAGAAGAAGGTCGAACATTCTTATATAGCACAATGGATGATTTATTAGATCCTTTTATGTTAAAAGGTATGGCACAGGCTGTGGAAGAAATCGAAAGAGTCTTAGCTATGAATGGATCCATTGTCATTTACGGAGATTATGATGTGGATGGTATTACTGCTACATCACTAATGTACCGATTTTTTTCGCGCTTAGGAGCGAATGTAACTTATTATATTCCAGAGCGACAAAGCGAAGGCTATGGTCTCAACTTAGAAGCTTTGGAATATTTGATTGCTCAAAAAACAGACTTAATTATTTCTGTAGATTGTGGTATTAGTTCCTATGATATTGTAGAAGCTGTGAGAGATCGCGTGTCTATGATTATTACGGACCATCATACATCACCACCGCAAATACCAAGAGCTACAGCGGTGGTAAACCATAAACAACCAGGGTGTCCCTATGCAGATAAAAACTTATCTGGTGTAGGTGTGGCTTTCAAAGTCTGCCAAGCGTTGTGGAAACGTCGTACTGGTGAAGAATATCGAGAAGACTTAGATATTGTAGCTTTGGGTACGGTAGCTGATGTAGTTCCCTTAGTGGGAGAAAATCGAATCATCGTCCGTGAAGGTTTGCGTAAAATGACAGAATCCCCCAATGTAGGGATTCAAGCTTTAGTGCAAGTTGCTGGTTTAGAAGGTAAAGTGTTATCTGCAGGGCACATTGGATTTACCTTAGCACCACGATTAAATGCAGCAGGTCGTGTGACACATGCGACACGTGCTGTAGAATTGCTGATTACTACAGACCCAGCTGAGGCAATTGAAATTGCAGAAGAGTTGCAAGAAACGAATACGGAACGACAACAGATTGAGCGATCAATTTTTGAAGAAGCCTATCAATCGGTATTAGCACAAGGAAGTTTGGCGGATCAATGTATTGTAGTGGCAGGCGAAGGTTGGCATCCTGGCGTTATCGGTATCGTTGCGTCCCGTTTGGTAGAAGCCTTTTATAAACCGACCATGGTGATTAGTATCCATGATGGAATTGGTAAAGGCTCCTGCCGTAGTATTGATCATTGTAATATGTATGATATGTTAACCTATGCAAAGGATACATTAATTCAGTTTGGTGGTCATGCACAGGCGGCAGGATTTAGTGTACAAGCAGAACAGATTGATGCTTTGCGTGAAAAAGCTAGCGAGTTTTGCCGTAAACAATTAACAGAAGAAGATTATATTCCCATTGTCACCATTGATGGCGCAGTGCATAGCGATGACATTAGTATTGATCTGATTGATCAAATTGCTACCTTGGAGCCTTATGGTATGGGCAATAGTACGCCTGTGTTTGCCCTTCCTAAGATTCGTGTACAGAATCTGTATCCTATGGGCTTTCAAAAAAATCATTGTAAGATTATTCTACAAGGTCAGCAGGGCCCCATTGATGCGGTGGCTTGGCAAGGGGAGCATTATATGCAAGAAATCTTTGCTGATGACCCTGTAAAAGTAGCCTTTTCCTTGCAGAAAAATGAATGGCAAGGTGTGGTGACGCCACAGCTTATTGTGCAAGACTTGGAGCCCCTTTCACAGCAACGAGAACGGTTAGAAGTAGATAGTTTGCGTAAACTGTATACGGTGGTGAAACAAATTTTCCGATCTCCCACAGCACCGAAATATATTGTAGAACGGGAAACCTTGGAAAGCCGACCTCAAGAGATGACTTCTCGAGAAGCTATTCTTGCCCTTGAAGTGTTTAAGGAATTAGGCATTTTGAAAGAAGAAGTATTAGAAGATGGACGTCATGTCTATCGTTGGGTGAATGTGCAACAAAAGTTGGAACTTCATACATCCTTGACGTTTATGACATATAGTCAGGAGGGAGCTTAATGGTAAGTACTATAAATACCCCTCAGGAGCATACATTTAATAAAGAACGAGAATATGGACAATTTATGGACCGTGTTCGGTCCTATTTACCAGAAGAAGACTGGCCAGTCATAGAGCGTGCGTTTGCACTGGCAGATAAAGCCCATGCGCCACAAAAACGGGTTTCTGGAGAACCGTATATCTTGCACCCATTAGGGGTTGCCACTATATTGAGCGAACTACAAATTGATCGATCTACCTTGGTATCTGCTTTATTACATGATGTAGTGGAAGATACAGAGATAAGCTTAGAGGAAATAGAAGAACAATTTGGACCAGAAGTGGCGTTCTTGGTAGATGGGGTTACAAAACTGAATCAATTTCAGTACCAAACGAAAGAAGAACAGCAAATCGAAAATTATCGGAAGATGATTTTAGCCATGGCAAAAGATGTGCGTGTAGTGGTTATCAAGCTGGGGGACCGCTTGCACAATATGCGTACTTTAAAGCATATGCGACCTGATAAACAACAGCGCATTGCCCAAGAAACATTAGAAATTTTTGCGCCATTGGCACATCGCTTAGGTATTTTTAATATTAAATGGGAACTAGAGGACTTATCGTTCCGCTATTTAGAACCAGAAAAATATTATGACCTAGTACAACAGATGAGTGAAAAACGACAAGCTCGTGAGGATATCGTCAATGATACTATGAATACTTTGAAAGATGCTTTGGAACATGCTCATATTAAAGCAGATGTAAAAGGTCGTCCCAAACACTTTTATAGTATTTATAAGAAGATGAAAAAGGACAATCGTGATTTATCGCAAATTTACGATTTGTATGCAGTGCGTGTCATCGTAGATACAATTCCAGATTGTTATGCTGTGTTAGGTACAGTACATAGTTTGTGGAAACCGTTGCCGTATCGCTTTAAAGATTATATTGCCATGCCGAAGTCGAATATGTATCAATCCTTGCATACCACCGTCATCGGTACGAAAGGTCAGCCCGTAGAAATTCAAATTCGTACTTGGGATATGCATCGTGTATCTGAATATGGTGTAGCCGCTCATTGGCGCTATAAAGAGGGCAATAAAGGAAAGGCAGAAGCTGATTTTGATGCAAAGGTAGGCTGGATTCGTCAAGTTCTTGAGTGGCAAGATGCCAGCGATCCGAAAGAATTGTTGAATGCATTAAAACTAGATGTCTTTACAGGGGAAGTATTCGTCTTTACCCCAAAAGGTGACGTTATGAAGTTGCCAAAAGGCACAGTGCCACTGGATTTTGCCTATCGTGTTCATACCGATGTGGGCAATAAATGTGTAGGAGCCAAAGTTAATGGCAAGATTGTTCCTCTAGATTATGAACTGCAAAATGGTGACATCGTTGAAATCGTCACTTCTAAAAATGGAAAACCTCGCTTAGACTGGTTAAATATTGTTGGTTCTACAGAAAGTAAGACGAAGATTCGAAACTGGTTCAAGCGAGAAAATAAAGAAGAAAATATCGTCAAAGGCCGCGAACTATTAGAAAAAGAAGCGAAACGCTTAGGCTATGATTGGAAAGACTTAACAAAAAATGGTCGTCTAGAAAAGATTGGAAAATCTTTGAATGCTGGTGGCGAAGCTGAGTTGTACTCTGCCGTTGGATTTGGTGGACTTTCAGTGAATACAGTATTGCTTAGATTAGTGGACATTCATAAGCAGGAAGTCGCTAAGGAAGAGCAGCGAAAAGATACAATGGCTGTTATCGACCGTCTCAAAGTAAATCAAGGGAAATCCAAGAAAAGTAGTAGCGGTGTTCTTGTAAAAGGTGAAGCTGGGGTGATGGTTCGTATGGCTCGTTGCTGTAATCCTGTACCAGGAGACGATATTATTGGTTATATTACAAGAGGCAGAGGTGTTTCTGTACATCGCGCAGATTGTACCAATATTGGTCATACCCCAGATGATTTGAATCGCATGATAGAAGTTGATTGGGAAGGAGCTACACAGGATCAATTCCAAGTAAGTGTGTCCGTACATGCCTATGATCGCAGTGGCTTATTAATGGAAGTGATGGCAGTATTGTCGGAAATGAAAATTAACATTTCCAATATTAATGCAAAAACTGACGATACAAAAGATGTAACAATTCATTTAATGTTAGATATTAAAGATTTGTCACAACTGGATTATGTGATGACGAAGTTGCGTCGAGTGAAAGATGTATATTCAGTCCATCGAGGAGGGAAAGCATGAGAGCGGTTGTACAACGTGTAAGTTCTTCTTCGGTTACCGTAGATGGGTCTGTCATTGGTAGTACGAAGCAAGGTCTTTTAGTGCTAGTAGGTGTAACAGATACGGATACAACAGAGGATGTGCAATATATCTGCGATAAGGTCAGTCACTTACGCATCTTTGAAGATGAACAGGATAAGATGAACCTATCCGTATTAGATGTAGGTGGTGAGGTGTGCGTAGTGTCGCAATTCACTCTCTACGGAGATGCGCGCAAGGGTCGTCGACCGAACTTTATGAAAGCAGCACCACCAGAGATGGCAGAGCGGTTATATCTGGAGCTAGTAGAGGCTTTCAAAGGAAGAGGTTTAATAGTGAGTACAGGTCAATTTCAAGCCCATATGCAAGTGGAATTGGTCAATGATGGACCTGTGACGATTCTATTAGATAGTAGTAAAGAGTTTTAATGGAGTTAATAAATGAAGCTATATTATATGCCCTTAGGGGCGTATGGAACAAATTGTTACATTGCGCATAATGAAGCAGATAATACGTGTTTAGTCACAGATCCGGGTGATGAAGGAGAAAAACTCAAAGACATTTTAGATAGTCATGACTTTAAAGTACAAGGAATCTTACTAACTCATGGTCACAGTGATCATATTGGAGCGGTAAAAACGTTGGTGGATGCGTATCATGTGCCAGTGTATATTCACGAAGGTGATGCGGAGTGTCTGACGAATCCAGAAGTGAATTTAAGTGCTCATTCTGGTCGTTATATAACGGCAGAAGTGAACGATGTTCGCTATGTGAAAGAGGGCGATACGATTTTCTTAGGGGACACTACCTTTACTGTGATTGAAACGCCAGGTCATACACCAGGTGGTGTGTGCTATTATACAGAGGGGACCTTGTTAGCTGGTGATACCTTGTTTCAAGGGTCAGTGGGTCGAACAGACTTCCCGAATGGTAATTTTGAGCAGTTAAGTAAAGGGATTAAAGAAAAGCTTTATACATTACCAGATGATACAAAGGTGTATCCAGGTCATGGCGGACAAACTACCATTGGTGATGAAAAACAATATAATCCCTTTGTACGGTAGGTGATAGGATGGGAAATAAAACTATACAATATTGGCTTCGTTGTATTTTACTGGTCTTGGCTAGTATTGGTTTATTAATCGCCTTACCAGTAGTCATTCCTTTGATTATTGCGGTCATATTAACATTGCTATTATGGCCATTAGTCAATATGACGCAAACGTGTGCAAGGCGGTATTGGAAACAATGTCCACGCTGGATTGCCATCATTCCATCATTTATCGTGGTAGCATTGATTTCTACATTGCTGGTGCGGTATGTCATGTTACCAGTAATCGGCGAATTAACTAAATTATTATTCAATTTGCCATATGTATTAGATCAATTTGTAACAGTGGTGAAAGGATTACAAGGTATCGATGGAGAAAGTATTATACCTCACCAATTTGAAGGAATTATCAACACTACCTTGATAAAAATTGGTAATTATGGTGTAGATTTGGCACAACGTGGTGTACTGGCCATTGTGTCCTTTGCTAGTACCTTATTACAATTATTATTGGTACCGATTTTAACATTCTACTTATTGAAAGATGGACGCACCATCAAGCGAGCTGTGTTAGATATTTTTTCTAGCCCTACATCAGCTCATTTAGAAGAAGTGGTGAATGATATTCTTCGCACATTAGGTGGATATTTACGAGGACAATTATTGTTAGCAAGCAATATGTTCTGTCTCACCTTTATCGTGTGCTACTTCTATGACTTGCCGTATCCCCTTGTGTTGGCGGTATTGGCAGGCATTGCAGAATGGATTCCCATCATTGGTCCCTTCATCAGTGCCGGACCAGCTATTATATTAGCGGCGGTCATCAGTGGCCCTCTAGCGGTGAAAGTTGCCATTACATACGGTATTCTACAACTACTAGATGGACAAATCATCATGCCCAAGATTATGGGGCATGTCATTAATCTTCCCCCATTAGTGATTATTACTGCTATTTTTGTAGGTGGTTATTTCTTTGGTATGATTGGCATGATGACAGCCGTACCATTGACAGCTATCGCACAAATTATAGCAAAACGCTTATGGTATTTTAATAGATATTATGTATTACAGAAAGAGGAACATCATGGATAAAACAACAGAAGTACAAGCAACAATGGAAAAATTGAAAGAACGTATTAAAGATAAAAAATACAAATTGACAACACAACGTCAAATTATTTTGCAAACGTTCATTGAAGCAGAAGAAAAACATTTAAGTGCAGAAGATGTGTACATTTTAGTGAAAAAGAACAATCCAGACATTGGATTGGCGACAATTTATCGTACATTGGATTTATTTACTGAGTTAGACTTAGTGAAGCGTTTGGATTTTGGTGATGGTCGTAATCGCTATGAATTGAATAGCGATGAGTTATCTCATTTCCATCATCATTTGATTTGTGTGAAATGTGGTTGTGTGAAAGAGTTCGAAGATGATATGTTGGAAACATTAGAGTCTATTATTGCTAAAAAATTAAACTTCCACACAACTGATCATCAATTAAAAGTATATGGTTTCTGTGGTGACTGCCATGAAGCGGCAAAGGCTTTAGAAGCTGAAAAAGAACATGCATAATACATACTGGTATGACGGGCCTCAAGAGTTAGGGTCCGTCATGGCACACCAGTGCGGAGCGGTGGGATTATTTTCATCGAAAGAAAATCCAGACTTTATCATCCATGTATCGAATGGTGAGGAAACTCAATCTATTTCGTTGGCACAGGAATTAGTTCATGGAATAGGCATCCAAAGAGGATCTATTAAAGGTGAGTCCGTACCATCAAAGAAACGAACAGGTGAACTAAAGTTAGACAATACTCACACACACATAATTGTGCAGTTGCTCTGCCACATTAGCGTACAGTGCGAATTGTTGGATACGATGATACAGGAACCATCAAAAGTATATGCAGACTACCTCTCTATTTGGGCTCTTTCAGGAAAAGACACTGTGGAAGGGCGCAAAGTGATAGGACGAGAAGTCTTGTCAGAGCTTAGACGTATATTGGGTGTGAAGACTAGTTTGTGGGGCACATTAGTAGGCGTACGACCTACTAAGTTGACTCATAAATTATGGGATTCTTTAGGTGACATAGACCGAGTTCGGCAAGAACTGGAAAGTACCCATAGTATTAGCCATGTAAAATGGAAATTATTAGAGCAAGTGGCAGTATTGGAACGCCCGTATGTGGCACATGTACAACAATCTCCTAAGGAGATTAGTTTGTATAGTGGCATTCCCTTTTGTGAAACGCATTGTACCTATTGCTCCTTTCCTTATGGGCTCATTCAGCACTATGGACAGGTACAAGATTTTGTGAATACCTACCATCGTGATATAGAACATATGAAAAGACTTGTTAAACGTCATGGTTTAGAGGTACAATCCTTATACATGGGTGGAGGGACTCCAACCAGTCTAGATGATGGAGACTTTCACCATATTGTGCATGCATTGGGAGATGTGATTCCAAAGGGTCGTGAGTTTACTGTAGAAGCAGGTCGTCCTGACTCATTGAATGCTAACAAGGTTCAATCTATTGTAGATTCTGGTGTGACTAGGATTAGCTTGAATCCTCAAACGATGCAGGATGAGTTGTTACGTATCATTGGCAGAGGCCATAGCGTAGCAGAGTTTTTATCTATGTATGACTATGTGGCGAGCCACACAAGTTGTTCTATTAATATGGATTTTATTGCAGGATTACCACGTCAAACAGTAAAAAATATGGTGGAGAATGTGCGATACATAGAACAATTACGTCCTCATAATGTAACGATCCATACGTTAGCGTTGAAAAAAGGGAGCCCATTATATGGAAGTCGCTTTGCCAATGAAATCCCTTCTGAAGATGTGGTCCAAACTATGCTAGATGAAACTCATACAGCTTTGCTGCAACTAGGCTATATACCGTATTATATGTATCGTCAACAATACATGGTGGGGCAAATGGAGAACATTGGCTACACCTTGCCAAATTATGAAAGTATCTATAATATCCAGATGATAGAAGAACGGCAGTCCATACTTTCCATAGGACCTGGAAGTGTGTCTAAATGGATAGGTGGCAGTGATTTTAGGCAACAAAAACAATACATGCCGAAAGATGTAGATACGTATATTCAAGATATACAACGACTATTAGAGAAACGTACTTTACTAAGTAATGAACATTGGAGGGACAGCTAGTGGCTATTCAAAAACCAAGAGGGACACAAGATTTATTGCCGAGTGTTCTTGGAAATTGGTACTATATTGAAAATACCATTCGTCGATTATGTAAGACCTATGGATTTGAAGAAATTCGTACGCCTATGTTTGAAGAAACGGGCTTATTTTTACGCGGTATTGGGGAAACTACAGATATCGTGCAAAAAGAAATGTATTCCTTTCCTACAGGAGATAAAAAAGATCAATCTTATACATTGCGTCCTGAGGGGACGGCTTCTGCGGTGCGTGCCTATTTAGAGAATAAAATCTACGGCCAAGAATCCATTACAAAATGGTTCTACATTGGACCTATGTTCCGTCACGACAAGCCACAAGCAGGTCGGTATCGTCAATTCCATCAATTTGGTGTGGAGTTATTAGGTACACAAGCACCAAGTGCTGATGCGGAATGTATTTCTCTTGTCTTGCAATTATTACGTGACTTAGGTTTAAAAGATTTGAATGTAGAAGTAAACTCTGTAGGTTGTCCAACGTGTCGTCCTGCGTATAGAGAGAAATTAATTGCTTTCTTTGAACCGAAAAAAGAAGAATTGTGTGAACTATGCCAAAGCCGCTTATACAAAAACCCATTGCGTATCCTTGATTGCAAAGAAGAAACATGTCAACAATTAGCAGTGGGTGTACCTGAGTTAAGTGAAAATTTATGTGAAGAATGCCAAGATCATTTTCATCATGTGAAAGAATACTTAACTGCAGCTGGCGAAAAATTTAGTTTAAATCCACGCTTGGTTCGTGGGTTAGATTATTACACGAAAACTGCCTTTGAAGTACAGTACACTCCATTGGGGTCTCAAAGTGCTGTTGCTGGTGGTGGTCGTTATGATGGTCTTGTAGAAGAATTAGACGGACCTCATACACCGGCGGTAGGATTTGCGATGGGGATGGAACGCTTGTTATTGGCATTGGAAAAACAAGGCTTATTACCAGAACAAGGACGAGAAGATTCCGTCTTCGTAGTGGCATTAGGAGAAATGGCACAAAAAGAGGCTTTCAGAATTACAAATACCTTGCGTAATGCCTATGTAAAAGCAGAAATGGAAGGTTCTGGTAAATCTATGAAGAGCCAAATGAAGTATGCTAACAAAATTAACGCAAAATATGTTATTATAATTGGTGATAATGAATTAGCTGAAGGTAAAGTCATCTTAAAATATATGGATACATCTGAACAAGAAACGGTATCCTTAGCTGAGATTACAAACCGTATAACTGAGTTAGTGAAAGGAAATTAGAATGGAAACTATGAAAGGTTTACACCGTACACATCATTGTGGAACTATCGGTGCAGAACAAGTAGGAACAGAAGTGGTTCTTTGCGGTTGGGTAGAGCGCCGTCGTGATCATGGTGGATTGATTTTTATTGATTTACGTGACCGATCTGGGGTTGTGCAAATCGTGGCATCTCCTGATCACAATATGGATTCTTTCCATAAAGCAGAAGATGTACGTAACGAATATGTATTGTGCGTACGTGGTACCATAACAGAACGTGATGCAGCGGCTGTGAATCCTAATTTACCAACTGGTAAATATGAAATGTATTGTGAAGAGTTACGTGTATTGAATGCAGCGAAAACACCTCCATTCTATATTCAAGACAATATCGATGTAGATGAAAATATTCGTTTAAAATATCGTTATTTAGATCTTCGCCGTCCAGAAATGCAAGCGAACTTGATGTTGCGTCACAAAGTGACAAAAGCAATGCGCGACTTCTTTGATAACAACGGTTTCTTGGAAATTGAAACACCTATGTTGACAAAAAGTACACCAGAAGGGGCACGTGACTACTTAGTTCCATCTCGTGTGAATCCTGGCACATTCTATGCATTACCACAATCTCCTCAAATTTTCAAACAAATTTTGATGGTAGCTGGCTATGAAAGATATTTCCAAATTGCTCGTTGTTTCCGCGATGAAGATTTACGTGCGGATCGTCAACCTGAATTTACTCAATTGGACATCGAAATGAGTTTCATGGATCAAGAGCAAATCTTGACGATGCAAGAGCAAATGATTGCCCATGTATTCAAAGCTGCACAAGATGTGGAAATTCCATTGCCAATGCCTCGCATGACTTGGGATGATGCGATGAACTTGTATGGTTCCGATAAACCAGATATTCGTTTTGATATGACTTTCACAGATGTAACAGACTGTGTGAAAGATACAGAGTTCAAAGTATTCCGTTCTGTTATCGACAATGGTGGTCAAGTAAAAGGTATCGTCGTAAAAGGCTATGCGGGCATTCCTCGTCGTGAGTTAGATGATTTGACAAACTTCGTAGGTATCTACGGTGCCAAAGGTTTGGCTTGGGCTTGCTTCAATGAAGACGGAACCATCAAATCTCAAATCATGAAATTCTTAGGCGAAGATACAGTGCGCAATATCGGTGCGAAAATGAACGCAGAGCCAGGCGATTTGGTATTGATGATTGCGGACAAACCTGCAGTTGTAGCAAAAGCTCTTGGTGAGTTACGTCTTGAAATGGGTAAACGCCGTGGCTTAATCGATGAAAATAAATTGGCATTCTTGTGGGTAACAGATTTCCCTATGTTCGAATACGATGAAGAAGATAAACGTTTCGTAGCAATGCATCATCCATTCACATCTCCACGTGAAGAAGATATGGACTTGTTAGCTACAGATCCAGGTGCGGTGAAAGCTATTGCCTATGACATGGTATTGAATGGTGTTGAAATCGGTGGTGGCTCCATCCGTATTTATCAATCTGATGTGCAAGAAAAAGTATTCAATGCGATCGGCTTGAGCACAGAAGAAAGTCGTTCTAAATTCGGCTTTATGTTAGATGCTTTTGAATATGGTGCACCTCCACATGGCGGTTGTGCCTTCGGTTTAGATCGTTTGGTAATGTTGATGGCGAAACGTCAATCCATTCGTGACGTAATTGCATTCCCTAAAACACAAAGTGCATCCGACTTGATGAGCCAAGCTCCATCTGAAGTTGCGCCAAAACAATTGCGTGAATTACATATTAAAACAGATGTAACAAAAGAAAAGCTAGTATAACTGAATTTGTCCAATAGAAAATTGTTATACTTATAAGATAAGGAACGGTGTATTTTTTCTTGAAATGACCGTTCCTTTCTGCTATACTATGGATATAGAAATTCCTGCTATGTACGTGTTATATCGCAGTTTTGAGCCAACATTTTAACTTAGGGATTCTCGCTCTTGTAAGGGCGCTCTGCCTCTATGAGGACTGTAATCTTACAAGGAGGAAACCCACCTGCCTTTGCAGGATCAAAACACGGTATGGATACGGCATAGTGGGGCTTTTATAAAACCGCCTAAGGGTGGTTTATTTTTTTTGCATTATTAGGAACATATAGACTATATAACTGAATAATTGTATAATAATGTATAAGCATATATGTTTGCACTACTGCATGTACGGTAGCAGTTATCAATATACGATGGTAGATATAGGGAGGTGTAAGAATGAATTTATTTGAAAATATAGAGTCAATGGATCCCTTTGAACCATTGGCGGTACGTATACGACCTCGTTCGTTGGATCATTTCTTTGGGCAAGAACAAGTGGTAGGGCCGGGTACATTTCTTCGATCTATGATTGAAGAAGATAGGGTTCCTTCCTTACTGTTATATGGACCATCAGGAACGGGAAAGACTACATTGGCTAAAATTATTTCGGAGTTAACCAGCAGTCGTTTTGTCATGCTCAATGCGACCAATGTGGGTATTGGGGAACTTCGCAGTACTATTGAAGAAGCTATACGGATTCGTAATTCTTTGCAACAACGAACAATTTTATTCTTAGATGAAATTCATCGTTTCAATAAAAGTCAACAAGATGTATTGTTACCTTCCGTGGAAAGTGGTCAAATCATTTTAATTGGTGCCACCACAGAGAATCCTTTCTTTGAAGTGAATCGTCCTCTCTTATCTCGATTGCGCTTGCTTACCCTAGAACGATTAACTGCAACGGCATTAGTGGCCATCTTACGTCGTGCTTTAACAGATGAGGAGTATGGTCTAGGTAAGAAAGCATTGATTGTGACAGATGATCTCTTAGAGGATATTGGTCGCTTTGTAGATGGAGATGCCCGTATGGCTCTAAATATTCTGGAGCAAGTGGGAGCAATGGTTCGCTCTGGTGGAGAAATCACCATAGAAACTGTAGAAAAAGTACTAGGTCGACGAGTGTATCGATATGATAAGAAGGGGAATAATCACTATGATGTAATTTCTGCTTTCATTAAAAGTATGCGTGGTTCTGATCCAGATGCGGTGCTATACTATTTAGCTCGTATGATTGAGGCAGGAGAGGATCCTGTATTTATCGCACGACGCATCGTCATTTGTGCGGCAGAGGATGTAGGGCTTGCGGATCCACAGGCGTTGGTGGTGGCTAATGCAGCGGCCCAAGCAGCTCATATGGTAGGGCTACCAGAGGCGCGCATTATATTGTCCGAGGCCGCCTTATATGTAGCCTTGGTACCTAAGAGTAATAGCGCTTATGTAGGGATTGATGCAGCTATACATGCGGTACGCCATAAGGAACAAGGGGAGGTGCCGAAACATTTGCGTGATGCCCATTATGGGGGTGCTAAACAATTAGGCCATGGAGTTGGGTATCGCTATGCACAGGACTATCCTAATGGCTATGTGGTGCAACAATATTTGCCGGATGCATTGGTGGATGAGCAATTTTATAACCCTTTGGAACGTGGTCGTGAACGTGAACTTGTGAAAGACTGGGAAGACCGTAAACAATGAGGACTACCACGGGGGTAATGGTGTTGTTTTTGAGGATGTTCGATATACTTTCATAGGTGGAAATGGTATAATAAAGTGCTAAGGTATATGATAGAAACGGAATTTTGGAGTTGGAAATGGCAGAGGAAAAGAAAGGCAAGTCCTCACGAGGAGGGCAAAAGGTACAATCGAAACAATCTACTCCCCTAAAGGAAAGCAAACCAGGTAAAACAAAAAATGCCAAGACACAGGTGAAAGGTGTTCGGAGCGAAATTAAAGGCCTAGTTCTTATGGGTTTTGCTATACTAGCTCTTATCGGCATGGCTGGAGTGGACACTGGCATATGGGGTAGTATCATTAGTGGTATTTTTTCCTATGGGTTTGGCCTAGGCGGTTGGGTGGTAGCCCTATGGGTCCTCTATAATGGATGGTGCTGGTTATATAGAGGCTCTTTAGCTGCAATTACGAGAAAAGGACTGTTATATACGGGATTACTATTCGTTGTATTATTGCAACTAGTGTTATGGAAGGTAACTAGTGGCGATGAATTAAGTACCACAACTCTAGCAGAAAATGGTGGTGTAGTTGGTGGTCTATTAGGATCTCTATTTAGAAGTTTAGTAGGCGACATCGGTGGTATTTTACTATCCGCTATTATAGGTCTTGCCTGCGTACTAGGAATTACTAAATTGTCGCTCCGTGAAGGATTACATAAAGCGAAAGACAAGGCTAGTGTGGGTCTCGAAATAGCACAAGAGAAAGCAACGGAAACAGCTAGTGCTATTCGTGAGCAAGTGCATGAATGGCGAGAAGAACGCCGCAAAGCCTATGATCGGGAAAAAGATGCAAGGTACCCTAAAACAGAAGATTCATCTGATGAAATAGAAGTGGAAGCAGATGCGGTGATAGAAACTCAGGAGGCAATATCCCGTGCAACGGCGGTAGAAGTATCAGGAGCTAATGTAGTCGATGTAGAGTCTATGGAACCATCAGAGTCAATAATAGATACAGAAGAATTAGAAGCCATGGAGCCTAGTAAAGATGTGACTATTATGCAGCCTCCTATGGAAGACTATGAGGATGAAGAAGCGTATATTCCGGAGCCTCACATCCGTGAAGATGAAGTAGTAACGAGTACTTCTGAAGTAGAATCAGTAGTGGCCACTCCGATGTTTGAGAGCATAGAAGAAGCTACAGAGAATACATCTTTACAGGATACATCAGGAGAGATATATACTACAGATGTGGATGAAGAATCCTATGCAAGTGAAGAATCTACTAAGCTAGAGCCTATAACACCTCCATCATTTTTACAGACTCCAAGTTATGTAGAACCTTTGGTGGAAGTACCAACGATTGAAACAACGAAGGAAGATACAGCAGCGGTAGCTGTGAATACGGATGGAGTAGCTCGCCCTAGAACGATAGAAAAACCTTACCAATATCCACCGTTGACGATGCTTTCACAGGGGAAATCCAATCCTGTGACAAGTGAAGAAGTGGCACATAATGCGGTCTTGTTAGAAGAAACATTAGATAATTTTGGTATTACAGCGAAAGTGGTGAATGCTACACAAGGTCCAACGGTAACACGGTATGAATTAGAACCTGCAAAAGGGACAAAAGTAAGCCGAATTATGGGCTTACAAGATGACTTAAAAATGAGCTTGGCAGCCGTTGATATTCGTATGGAAGCGCCTATACCAGGAAAGTCTGCAGTAGGCATTGAAATTCCTAATAAAAATGTGTCTGCTGTTCATTTACGAGATGTATTGGACTGTGAGGAGTTCCAACAGGCAAGTGGTGGTATTCCGGTAGGTCTTGGTAAAGATATTGCGGACATGCCGGTGATAACGGACTTGGCTAAAATGCCGCATTTACTAGTGGCAGGTTCTACTGGTTCAGGTAAATCGGTGTGTGTCAATACATTGATTTCTAGCATCTTGTTTAGTCGTAAGCCAGATGAAGTGAAACTGATTTTGGTGGACCCTAAAATGGTAGAGTTATCCGTGTATAATGGCATTCCTCATTTGATGTTGCCCGTAGTGACAGATATGAATAAGGCTGCTGCAGTGCTTCGCTGGGCGGTCCGTGAAATGGATGCTCGCTATATGACATTGGCTACTGCGGGTGTACGTAATGTGGCAAGCTATAATAAACAAAACCCAACCAAAGCAATGCCATTAATTTTAATTATTATCGACGAATTAGCGGACTTGATGATGACCAATCCAGATGTGGAAGAATCCATTGACCGATTAGCCGCAAAAGCACGTGCCGCAGGGATTCATATGGTGTTGGCAACGCAACGTCCATCGGTGGATGTGATTACAGGCAAAATTAAAGCTAATGTGCCGAGTCGTATTGCTTTCACAGTGGCTACTCAAATTGATTCTCGTACTATTTTGGACCAAGCAGGAGCAGAACGTCTATTAGGTCGTGGCGATATGTTATTTAATCCTATAGGAGCGAATAAACCAATTCGTATTCAAGGGGCCTTCATTTCTGATGAAGAGGTGGAAGAATTGATTGCCTTTGTAAAAGGGCAAGGTCAGCCAGAATATGATGAAGTGATGATGGCAGAAACAGATAAAGGTGCTGAAAGTTCTGATGCGACGGACAGTGATGAGGAACAAGATGAATTGTTGGAACGAGCTGTACAAATTGTACTAGAACAACGTAGTGCATCAGCTTCTATTTTGCAACGTAGATTGCGAGTTGGTTTTTCTAGAGCCGGTCGTTTAATTGATACCATGCAAGATATGAAAATTATTGGACCTCCTACGAATAGTAGTAAAGGTCGCGATATTTTAATGGGAGAAGATCAAATTAGAGAACTATATTTCCCAAATTTTACAGTAGATTAGAGTAGTGTGCCATTTGCGTTATGTAGATGGCACCTATATGTATAGGAGGTTCTATGGCATCGATTGGCGAAGAACTTAGACGTGAGCGTCAACGACGCGGTTTAACATTAGAACAAATTGAAGATGTATTACATATAAAAGTAGCCTACCTACATGCCTTGGAGCATGATGAGTTTAGTCGTATTCCAGGTAGTGTGTACACCAAAGGGTTCATTAAAAATTATAGTGAACTACTGGGCTTAGATAGCCGTCGATTGGTGGATACTTTCAAAAATAGAATGGGTGAATCCTTGACGATTCCTAAACGCAGAATGGTGTCAAAAGAACAAGAGAAGGCTGATGCCTTTCGAGAACAGGAATTGATTGAGGCACCGAAACAACGGTTAACCTATGAAAGTCGCAAGGCAAAGCGACAAAAAACGATGATGATAGAACGATTTGTAGTAGGTGGTATTTTGTTGTTAATCATTCTATTTTTAGGTTGGCTATTTTTCGTGTAATACAGTATAAGGAATACTATGAAAGAACAATATTTAATTACTACAAAAGCAGAAATGGACGAACGAGGGTGGGCTGAACTTGATTTTGTCATTATCAGCGGAGATGCCTATGTGGATCATCCTTCCTTCGCTCCTACTGTAATTGGTAGATTATTAGAGTCCTATGGATATCGAGTCGGTATCATAGCTCAGCCAGACTGGAATGATGTGAATGCCTTTAAGGTATTAGGAAAGCCTCGATTGGCATCCTTAGTGACAGCAGGCAACTTAGATAGTATGCTCAATAAATTTACCGCAGCTAAGAAACATCGCCGTGATGATGGGTATTCTCCAGGGGGCGAATCTGGACGGCGCCCAGACCGAGCTACGGTGGTGTATGCGAATCGTATGCGGGAGGCTTTCAAAGGGGTTCCTGTTGTTATTGGAGGCATTGAAGCTAGTTTGCGACGATTTGCTCATTATGACTATTGGTCCGATACGGTGCGCCGCTCTATTTTGATGGATAGTAAGGCAGATGTCCTTATCTATGGTATGGGAGAAAAGCAAATCCGTGAAATCGCCGAAGCCTTAGATAAAGACCAATTACAAAAACGATTACCTGGAATCAAAGGGATTTGTTATGTTGCTAACACCGTGCCAGAGAATGCTATTGAATGCCCATCTTACGAAGCGATATCAGTAGATAAAGAAATCTTTGCTAAAGCCTTTAAAATGCAATTTGATGAGCAAGATCCATACTATGGGAAAACAGTGGTGCAAGGCCATGGTAATCGGTATATAGTGCAGAATAGTCCAGCCTTACCATTAACACAGGAAGAAATGGATCATGTCTATAGCTTGCCCTATACGAGAAAATGGCATCCTATGTATGATGCGGCTGGCGGAGTACCTGCTTTAGCAGAAGTACAGTTCAGCATTACTAGCCATCGTGGTTGTTTTGGTAGTTGTTCTTTCTGTGCTATTACAAGCCATCAAGGGCGAATTATTCAAAATCGTAGTCATCAGTCGATTTTAGATGAGGCTCACTGCATGACTACCATGGATGGTTTTAAAGGATATATTCACGATGTAGGAGGCCCTACGGCAAACTTCCGTCATGTTGCTTGCGATAAACAGTTGAAAGTAGGTGCTTGTAAGGGGAAAACATGTGCTGCGCCCAAAGCATGTCCTCAGTTAAATACGAATCATGATGACTATGTGAGCATTTTGCGAAAAGTACGTAATGTAAAAGGCGTAAAAAAAGTGTTCGTTCGCTCTGGGTTACGGTACGACTATGTATTGGATGATAATAACAAAGACTTCGTTCGAGAATTGTGCGAACATCACGTGAGTGGTCAATTAAAAGTTGCCCCTGAACATGTATCCGAGCATGTAACGACCATCATGGGGAAAGCCAATAAAAGTTACTTCTTAAAATTTAAATCTTGGTTTGATGAGGCGAATCGCAAATTAGGTAAACAACAATTTTTGGTGCCTTATTTTATGAGTTCTCATCCAGGCTGTACATTAGAAGATGCTATTGAATTGGCAGAATTTTTACGAGATCAAAATATGACTCCAGAACAGGTGCAAGATTTTATTCCTACCCCAGGTAGCTTATCCACAGCCATGTATTACACAGGAATCAATCCCCTTACAGGTGAGCCTGTGTATGTGGCTAAAAAAGGCAGAGATAAAGCGATGCAACGAGCCTTGATGCAATATAAACGAGAAGATAATTACGAATTAGTAAAAGAAGCCTTAATCAAAGCAAATCGTAGAGATTTAATCGGATTCGGTCCCTTATGCTTAATTCCACCGCGTAACATCAAACGAAATACGCAGAAATCTGATGGCAATAAAACTTCATTTAAAGGAGAACCCAAATTAGCATGTAGAAGAAAAGATTCTATACAATGGGAGCGACGTACAAATAGTGGTTCTAAAATTGGTATAGGAAATCGAAAAAATAAAGGTATGAAAAAAAGGAGTTTTGGTTAGGTATCTCTAATAGGTAAAGGAGGTGAATCTATGAAACGGTTACGATTGCTCATGGTGTATTTACTAGTAGTAGTAGGTATGTTTAGCGTAGGTTTGTGGCTTAATGATATGAAACAAGATCAAGTGGATCGACCTGTGATTTCTACACGAGCAGAAATTACTATCTATACAGATGGGGATCCTGAAGTTATGAGAGCTATTGGACAGGCTTACGAAAGAGAGGCACAAGTAAGAGTGCATGTTATCCCCATACCGCAGAACCAAATGGGTACACGGTTAGCTTTGCCAGAAGCAGAGCAACAAGGGGACCTTGTGATTTCTACAAAATCCAATCTCAGTGCAGGGGTTGAGCATGGAGCCTTTCGTAGATTGCCAGTTACCTTAACCCATGTGGTAGATACAGTATTCCACGGTCCGGATGAGCAATGGGTAGGGATATGGTATGATCCTTATGTGTTAGCCTTACACGATACCTTCTATAGCAGTCAGGGAAAATATGTAAATACTTGGTTTTCCTTAGCTTATACGGGCCCATGGCGTATAGCGGTTACTGATTTTGTAGCCGATGCATCGTCCACTACTTTATTGAATAGTTTCGGTGCTATCTATGGACTAGATGGTGCTATCTCCTATTTTGATAGTTTGCGGCCACGTATTGTGCAGTATGCAAAAGCCTTGCCATCTTCAGTGCGCATGGCTGCTATTGGAGATGTACAGGTCAGTGTAGGACATTATTCGGATGCCAAATTGTATGAGATTCATAAATATCCGTTGACCATTCTATATCCTAGGGAGGGTACTCCTTATGATTCGATGGGCGTAGGGATTTTAAAAGGATCCAGTAATGTTGGTGAAAGTGAAGCCTTTGTGAGTTGGCTACTTTCAGAACGGGTACAAGCTGTATTGAAAGAGGGGGATAGGTATTATTTGCCAACTAAAGAAACGGTGGAATCTCATAAAGACCGACAGGGCAATCATCTTGTGTTATGGAATGCAGAGATTGTGAAAGAAGAGCAAGATAAGATATTACAAGAATGGATACGACAAGTGCGTTTTAGAAAGGATACACCATGAGTAAGTTGTTAGGTTATATTAGTTTAGGTTGTGCCAAGAATTTGGTGGATACAGAGGTGATGCTAGGAGCTTTACAAGATAATGGCTATGAAATCACAGAAGAGCTAGAAAAAGCAGAAATTATTATTATTAATACTTGCACATTTATCGAGAAAGCAAAAGAAGAATCGATTAATACTATATTAGAGGCTGGTCAATATAAACAATATGGAGACTGTAAAGGTCTTATCGTAGCGGGCTGTTTAAGTCAGCAATACCAAGAAGAATTATTTACTGAAATTCCAGAAATTGATGCCCTCATTGGAACAGGTTCTTGGAATCGTATCATGGAAGCTGTGGAGGCTATTCAACAAGGTCAACGTATTTGTATCATGGATAGTATGACAAATATGTATGATGAAGGTATGCCACGGATGATGACGACACCAGACTACAGTGCATATGTAAAGATTTCTGAAGGATGCAATAATGGATGTACATTCTGTATCATTCCGAAAGTACGTGGGGCCTATCGCAGTCGATCTATGGAGTCCATTGAACGAGAAGTGCAACAGCTTGCAGAAGCAGGTGTGAAAGAAGTAGTTTTAATTGCTCAAGATACTACCTATTATGGAGCTGATTTGAACAATGGTACGCCGTTGCTTTCAGAGTTATTGAAACGATTGGCGAAGATTGA
This sequence comes from Veillonella sp. VA139, assembly GCF_003992005.1. Taxonomy (GTDB): domain Bacteria; phylum Bacillota; class Negativicutes; order Veillonellales; family Veillonellaceae; genus F0422. The sequence continues at coordinate 43,037 of NZ_RQVL01000008.1, forward strand.
AGGCATCGAATGGATTCGTATGTTGTACTTGTATCCAAAACATTTTTCCGATGAATTATTGGAAACCATCATGACAGAACCAAAGGTGTGCAAGTATATTGATATGCCGCTACAGCATATTAATAACACTGTATTACAACGTATGAACCGTAAGGATACACGGGAAAACATTGTGACCTTGCTACATAAAATTCGGAATCGCAGTGAGCATATTACATTGCGCACATCCCTTATTGTAGGGTTCCCTGGAGAAACAGAAGAGCAATTCCAAGAGTTGGCAGACTTTGTCAAAGATATTCGATTTGACCACATGGGTGTATTTACGTACTCTCAAGAGGATGGTACACCAGCAGGTATGATGGATGAACAAATTCCAGAGGAAGTGAAAGAAGAACGATATCATACATTAATGGCCATTCAAGCACAAGTTTCAGAGGAACATAATCGTGACTTAGAGGGAACGATTCATCAAGGCCTAATTGAAGCCATCGATGAAGTAGAGCCGGGAAAATTTTTGGCTCGTGGACGTTTGCAAATGCAGGCTCCAGATGTAGATGGTAATATGTATGTAGAAGATGTAACAGGATTGTCTGAAGGCGATATTGTGACTGTAAAAGTATCACAAGGGTTTGCCTATGACGTAGTAGTAGAAACTGTATAGGATGGTGATAGCATGATCGTAGAATTAATCTCTACAGGATCAGAATTATTACTAGGACATATTGTCAATACAAATGTAAAATGGCTTAGCGAAGAACTGAACAATCGGGGCTATTCTGTGTCATATCAAACGACGGTGGGGGATAATCCTGAGCGTATGAAAGAAGTATTTCAACGAGCAGGGGAGCGAGCAGATATTGTGATCAGTTCTGGTGGCCTAGGTGCTACCCAAGGAGATATTACTCGAAAATCCTTGGCAGATGCGTTGGGATTGCCTTTGGTATTTCACGAAGAAGCAGGTCGAGAGGTGGATTCCTTTTATGAGAAACAAGGCAGGGTGAAACCTTATGAATCTGACCGAGATCGATATTTACCAGAAGGGGCAAAGGTACTACATAATCCAGTAGGCGTGGCACCAGCAGTGGTAGTGGAACAGGATCACACGGTATATATTTTATTACCAGGTCCTCCATCAGAATTACAAGGAACTTTTAAAGAAAGTGTGAGTCCCTTTTTAGAACAACGTTTTGGGCAGCAAGGGATGATTTATTCTGAACGGTATGCTGTGTATGGATATCGTGAAATGCAATTAGAGACTTTGTTGCAAGACTTGATTCAGAATCAGCAGAACCCCACTATAGCACTGCTAATCAAATCAGGGTACATTGAAATTCGCTTAACTGCAAAAGGCGAATCAAAAGTAGACTGTCAAGAGAAATTAGGTCCATGGAGATCTATCCTTTTAGAACGTTTGAAAGATATCCGTAGTTTAGATACATCGGTGTTGGAAGACTTTCACAAGATGGCCTTAGAAAAGGGGATTACCATTGGATCGGCGGAATCTTGTACAGGCGGCCTAGTAGGAAAAACATTGACTGACTTAGGTGGTAGCAGTGGATATTATCAAGGTGGTATTATTTCCTATGCGAATACGGTGAAAGAACAAGTATTAGGCGTATCATCAGATACATTGGCAGCATATGGTGCTGTCAGTGAAGAAACGGCTACAGAAATGGTTGAAGGTGTATTTCGTGTGTTATGTACAGACTATGCCATTGCGACCACAGGAATAGCCGGCCCAGGTGGTGGCAGTGAAGAAAAACCAGTAGGTCTTGTGTATATTGGTATTGGTACACCACGAGGTATTACTGTACATAAAGAGATATTTATAGGGAATCGTACTAGTATCCGTAAGAGTGTAGCGGAACGAGCGATTCAATATGTTTATAAAGAATTAATAGAAAGGTAGAACAATGGCAAAGGATAAAGCAAAAGAAGCAGCAGTTGATATGAAAAGCGGATCTCAAGAAGATCGTATGAAAGCCTTAGAGGGGGCTTTAAAACAAATTGAAAAAGATTTTGGTCAAGGTGCGATCATGCGCATGGGCGAAGCGGCAGACAAAATGAATATTGAAGTCATTTCTACAGGCGTGCTGGCTTTGGATCTGGCGGTCGGTGTAGGTGGATTCCCTAGAGGCCGTATTATTGAAATCTATGGACCAGAATCTTCTGGTAAAACTACGGTGGCTTTACATGCAGCAGCAGAAGCACAACGTAATGGTGGTGTTGTTGCCTTCATCGATGCGGAACATGCCTTAGACCCTGTATATGCGAAAAAATTAGGTGTAGATATTAATAGCTTATTGATTTCACAACCAGATAATGGTGAACAAGGGTTAGAAATTACAGAGGCCTTGGTTCGCTCTGGTGCAGTAGACTTAATCGTTGTGGACTCTGTAGCGGCATTAACACCTAAAGTAGAAATTGACGGTGAAATGACAGATGCTCACGTTGGGGTGCATGCACGTTTAATGAGTAAAGCATTGCGTAAATTAACGAGCTCCATCAGTAAAACTAGAACGGTTATTATCTTTATTAACCAATTGCGTGAAAAAGTAGGTATCATGTTCGGCAACCCAGAAACCACAACAGGTGGTCGTGCTTTGAAATTCTACTCTACGATTCGTTTAGACGTACGTAAAGGAGAAGCCTTAACAGCGGCAAAAGAACATGTAGGTAACCGTACGAAAGTAAAAGTTGTGAAAAATAAAGTAGCCCCTCCATTTAAAGTAGCAGAATTTGACTTGATGTTTGGGGAAGGCGTTTCCTATGAAGGTACATTGATTGACATCGGCGCGAATATTGAAGTCATCAAAAAATCTGGCGCTTGGTATTCCTATAACGGAGAACGCATGGGTCAAGGTAAAGAAGCTGCCAAAGTATTCTTGAAAGAAAACCCCCAAATTGCTCAAGAAATTGACTCTATCATTCGTGATACATTAGCAGCAGAACCATTAAATGTACTTGGTCATGATGAAGAAGTGGATGAAGTAGCAACTACTGAAACTGTGGATATGGAATAATGGCATTTCGTACATCGAAAGAAGAGGAGTGGACATTTGCATCAGCTATGGAGCAAGCTTTGCGTTTATTAGGGCCACGGTCCTTAAGCACCCTAGAGTTAAGGCGTAAATTGTCGCAACGTTCTGTGCCTAGTGAACTTATCCAAGATGTAGAGGAAAAACTTATATCCTTATCGTATTTAGATGATGAAGAATTGTCAGAAGAAGCCCTGCGTGCCTATATGGAGGCAGAAAAGTATAGCACCTATTACATTCGTGAAAAAATGCGCGAACGAGGACTTGATGTATCTTGTGCGTTAGATGACTATGATGAATGGTCGGTAGCTGTGAAGTTGTTAGAGCAACGCTTTCACATATCTGATGAGGAACAGTTAACCGCTATTGAAGATGGTGAAGAAGATAAGTTTAGTAAGAAAAAAATAATTTATTTTCTGAAGAATCGTGGATTTGGTGTGAGTACAATTCAATCTATCTGTTATGAATGGAGCCCATACTTAGAGTAGGGGCTTTGTCTTGACATTCCACGGTGTATGAACTAAAATTAAAATAGCCTTAATAATAAGCAAAATAAAATTTAAAAGCAAAATGGGCGAGAAACCGGGGAAGCGGATGTATCGACTTCTCCTTTTTTATGCAAGTGGGAGGTGAACACGATTTTAGAATACAGCATTATTGCCGTAGTCATGGTATTAATTGGTCTTGGAGTAGGCTATGTATTGCGCCGCAATATTGCAGAAGGTAAGCTAAACAAAGCGGAAACAGAAGCTGCACGTATTGTTGCTGATGGAGAGCGCTTAGCAGAGTCTAAGAAAAAGGAAGCGTTACTGGAAGCAAAAGAAGAAATTCATAAATTGCGTGCTGATGTAGATAAAGAAAATCGCGATAGACGTAATGAATTGCAACGTCTTGAACGACGAATTTTACAAAAAGAAGAGCAATTAGACAAAAAACTAGACAGTATTGAACGCAAAGAAGAGTCCTTGCACCATAAGGAACGCAATCTAGAAAAAGCGGAAGAAAAAATCGAAGCATTGCATCAACAACAAATGGATGAGTTAGAACGCATTTCTAGCTTAACCTTTGAGGAAGCAAAGCAAATTTTACTAACAAAAGTAGAACAAGAAATTCGTCACGACACTGCTGTGATGCTTAAAGATTTTGAGCAACAAGCAAAGGAAGAGGCGGAAAAGAATGCTAGAGAAATTATTTCTATGGCTATTCAGCGATGTGCAGCTGACCATGTAGCAGAATCTACAGTATCTGTTGTAACATTGCCAAATGATGAGATGAAAGGTCGTATTATCGGTCGTGAAGGACGTAATATTCGTGCGTTAGAAACGTTGACAGGTATCGACTTAATTATTGATGATACACCAGAGGCAGTTATTTTATCTGGATTTGATCCGATTCGCCGTGAAGTAGCACGAATTGCCTTAGAAAAACTCATTGTAGATGGACGTATCCATCCAGCTCGTATCGAAGAAATGGTTGAAAAAGCACGCCGTGAGGTGGAAAACACAATCAAAGAGGCTGGTGAACAAGCTACATTTGAAGCCGATGTACACGGTTTACATCCAGAAGTGATTCGTACGCTTGGTAGATTGAAATATCGTACAAGTTATGGACAGAATGTATTAAAACACTCTGTGGAAGTATCTCATTTGGCAGGTATGATGGCAGCGGAATTAGGTTGCGACGTAGTATTGGCCAAACGAGGCGGTTTATTACATGATTTGGGCAAAGCCTTAACACATGAAATTGAAGGATCTCACGTAGAAATTGGTGTAGATCTTGCTAAAAAATATCATGAAAGTGCATTGGTACAAAATTGTATTGGCGCTCATCATGGTGATGAAGAGTTTAAATCTGTAGAGGCTGTATTGGTAGCGGCAGCAGATGCTATTTCTGCAGCACGACCAGGAGCTAGACGCGAAACATTAGAAAATTATTTAAAACGATTATCTAAGTTGGAAGAAATCGCTGAATCTTTTGAAGGCGTTGAAAAATGCTTTGCTATCCAAGCAGGTCGAGAGATTCGCGTTATGGTAAAACCAGATAAAGTGGATGATGTGGAAGCGAACTTGTTAGTGCGGGACATCATTAAACGAATCGAAAATGAATTAGAATATCCAGGACAAATTAAAGTTGTGGTTATTCGTGAAACACGAGTCGTAGATTACGCGAAAAAATAGTCTACATAAGTGGTTGGAGCGGCCTTTGGCTGCTCTAACTTCTTTTTTTTCACACTATATATGAATTGCATATATAGTGTGAAGAAAAAGAAAGTATTTCTAAGTAGGAGTTTTTTTGTTTATGTAGAATAATATAGATAGAGAAGGTATACATAGACATTATATTTTGATGCATACACGGTAGTATATAGCTTAGGAGAGTGACATGAGCAAGTTTTTCAATGATGACATAATTGAACAAGTCAAAAATGCCAATGATATTGTATCTGTCATTTCTGAGCATATCCCATTGAAGAAGAAAGGGAAAAACTATTGGGGTTGTTGTCCATTTCATAATGAAAAGACGCCATCCTTTAGTGTGACCCCTGAAAAGGGCTTTTTTTATTGCTTTGGCTGTCGAGAATCGGGGAATGTCATTAGCTTTCTGATGAAATATGATAATTTAACATTCCCCGAAGCCATTGAGCGGTTGGCCAGTCGTGCCAATATTGCTTTGCCAGAACGGACTGTATCGTCAGCTGAGCGGAAACGTATGGCTCGTTTGGAATCTATGTATGAGGTGAATGAACTAGCTACAAATTTCTTTCATAATTGTTTGGTGAAAACAGAATTGGGGAAAGAAGGACTAGACTATTTATTAAGGCGTGGACTATCCATGGAGACCATTACAAAATTTCGCCTAGGGTTTGCCCCCGATGGATGGGATAAGTTATATAGTGCTTTTACGGGTCGAGGTGTGGATTCTAATGTATTGCTAGAATTAGGATTGTGCCGTAAAAATGAGCAAGGCAAGATATACGATTATTTTAGAAAGCGTGTCATGTTTCCCATCATGGATGGAAAGGGACGTGTATTAGGTTTCGGTGGTCGTGTTCTTGACGATAGTAATCCGAAATATTTGAACTCCCCAGAAACGGAAATATTCAATAAAGGGCATCTATTATTTGCCTTTTATCAATCCTATCGCAGTATTCGTGAAAGGAAACAGGCTGTCCTTGTTGAGGGGTATATGGATGTGCTGAGTTGTCATAATGCAGGTATTACGAATGTAGTGGCATCGCTAGGTACAGCCTATACGAAAGACCATGGTCGACTTTTGATGCGTCAAGCAGAAGAAATTGTCCTTGCCTATGATATGGATGGGGCTGGTCGTACGGCAGCGAAACGTGCTATCGAGTTATTGCAAAATACAGAATTTTCTGTTAAGGTAGTATCTATGCCTGATGGAAAGGATCCCGATGATTTTATCAAAAATCATGGTCCTGAAGCGTGGCAAGAATTAGTGGATACATCGCCAAGAGATTTTGAGTTTTTATTAAATGAAAGCTTGAGCAGTCACGATACGAATTCAGTGGAAGGGAAACGGGCTGTTTTATCAGATATATTCCCCTTCATTGCAGGTCATGAAAGTCAAGTGCGACGTGATGAATATTTAAAAGCCTTGGCATTACCTTTATGGTTAGATGTGAGTACCATTATTACTTACTTTAGACAGTTTCTTCGACAAGGAAACATAGAATTAAAACAGCAGGCCGTGAATGTGCCTAAGGAGACTTTCACAGATGAAGAAGAGTTGCTGTACTGGGTAGGTAAGGATAATGATATATATAGCTTGGTGAGCCAATATATAGGGGTGGAAGATTTTACCCATCCTATGTATAGTGCTTATTATGAAAGGATAGGCGAGTTAGTAAACCAGGGGGAAAGTTTATCGGACGTCCTCTTAGAGGAATCTTTAGATGCTGAATCTTGGCATATGTTTGGGAAATGGTCGGTTTTGATGAATCGAGAAATAAATGAGGAATTGTTGCACAGTTTAATTCGAAGTGTACGACTAAAATCCCTTCGCAATCAATATAAGGAGCATAGTCGATTAGCAGACCAATTGAGTCGGGCTAATGATCCTAGGTTTATAGAAGAATTACGAATGTGTCAGGATTTACAAGAATTGATTAAACAGTGGTCTTGATGTAGTGAAAGGAAGAGCACAGTGGCAAAGAAGAAAAAGCAATCGCAAGTGCAAGAGATTATAGCGATTTTATTAGAAACAGCAAAACGAGACGGTGTCATTACGTCAAAACAAATTTCTGATGCACTTTCAGAGCAAGTAGAAGTAACGGCAGAACAGTTAGACAGCATGTATGCAGTATTTAATAATTTAAATATTGAAGTTATTCAAGATGATGAACAAGATTCAGAAAGTGAGCTACCTATGCATGATGATGAATTGTTGGATAAAGATCTTGAAGTGGAAGTTGATGTAGATGTAGATGTAGATGTGGAACATTTAAGCAGTGACATTGATATTACTGAGGAAGATGATGATGAGGAAAAAGAGATTAATCTTGACTTATCTATTCCTGAAGGGATGAACATCGATGACCCAGTACGTATGTACCTAAAAGAAATTGGTCGTGTTCCGTTGTTATCTGGTGATGAAGAAATCATTTTGGCACAACAAATTGAGGCAGGCAATGCAGAAAGTGCTACCTATAAAGAAGTGCGATTAGGAAATAGTGCAAAACAGAAATTGATTGATGCGAACTTGCGTCTTGTAGTTAGTATTGCAAAACGCTATGTAGGTCGTGGCATGTTGTTCTTGGATTTGATACAAGAAGGTAACTTAGGTCTTATTAAAGCAGTTGATAAATTCGACTATACAAAAGGATATAAATTCTCTACCTATGCTACATGGTGGATTCGTCAAGCTATTACGAGAGCTATTGCTGACCAAGCTAGAACGATTCGTATTCCTGTACATATGGTAGAAACGATTAATAAGTTAGTGCGTATTCAACGTCAATTATTACAAGATTTAGGTCGCGAACCGAGCCCAGAAGAAATTGCAGAGGGTATGGGTATTACCGTAGAACGGGTGCGTGAAATTCAAAAAATTTCGCAAGAGCCAGTTTCCTTGGAAACGCCGATTGGGGAAGAAGAAGACTCCCATTTAGGCGACTTCTTAGAAGATAAAGATGCAGTAGCTCCAGATGATGCGGCTAGCTTTATCTTGCTACGTGAGCAAATTGTAGAAGTATTCAGCTGCTTAACAGATCGTGAGCAACAAGTATTGGAATTACGCTTTGGTTTGAAAGATGGCAAACCACGTACATTGGAAGAAGTCGGTCAATTCTTTAATGTAACACGGGAACGGATTCGTCAAATTGAAGGGAAAGCCTTAACGAAGTTGCGTAATCGTGGTAAACGAGATAAAATTAAAGATTTCTTATAATACTTGCCATTTCATCATTGTGTGGTATAATTTATGTATAAATAATCATAAGTTGTGAATATATTATGGGAGGTAATTATGATTAGCATGAAAAAACTAGGCCTTATCCTATGTACGGCTGTTCTTAGTGTAGGTTTACTAGCTGGTTGTGGTAGCGATAAAAAAGAAGCGCAGTTAACACAAACAGCAGGGGTGTTGAAAGTTGGTTCTGAAACCACATTCCCTCCATTTGAATTTGCAGAAGAAAACACGAATAAATACATTGGTTTCGATGTAGATTTAAGTGAAGAAGTAGCAAAACGTTTAGGTTTAAAATTAGAGTTTGTTAGCATGGGCTTCGATGCGTTAATTCCAGCTACACAATCTGGCAATATCGACATGATTGCAGCGGGTATCAATGCTACACCAGAACGTGAAAAAGCGTTGGCATTCTCTGAACCATACTTTAAAGAAGGTGGTTTCATCACTATCGTTCGTAAAGATAATACGGACATCAAAAAAATGGATGACCTTGCGAATAAACGTGTAGGTGTTCAAATTGGTACAGTGCCTGTAGAAATGGCGAAAGCAATCCCTGGTACAGATGTAAAAGAAATGGATTCTAATAGCAATATCTTTATGGCTTTACAAGCGGGTACCATTGATGGTGCTATCATCGACCAAGCTGTAGCTATGTACTACTTGAAACAAGGGGCAGATAAAGATCTTAAACTTGTTGGAGAAGGCACAGATGCTCCTCCATTCGTATTAGGATTCAATAAATCTAACACGGCATTACGTGATAAAGTGAACGAAGCTTTGAAAGCAATGCGTGACGATGGAACGTATCAAAAAATTTACGATAAGTGGTTCGCAAAATAGTTCTGCTATGTAGCCTGTGGTATTCCTAGGCTGATAGGCAAAGGGAAGAGCACGACATATTCCTCCGCAAACTGATACAGTGGTTAGGTTTGCTCCGGAATATGTCGTGCTCTTCTTGCATTTGTCTTATTTTGGGATAAGGAATACCACAAAGGCTACTACTCGTAACGGCTTTGCTCAGGGGGGAGCACACCGTGCTCTTCTTGTGTTTATGTAATTTAGTTAGTAAGGAATGCCATAAAGGCTGTTACGCATAAGGGCCTTGCTCAGGGAGTGGAAGAGCACGACACATTCCGACCTGAACTGATACGGTGGTTAGGTTTGTTCAGGAACATGTTGCGGTCTTCTTGCGTTTGTGTAATTTAGCTACTAAGGGTCGCCACAAGGCTACTACGCATGATTGCGTTCCTCAGAGAGTAGTTTGTGGTGTTTGTTCGGAGCACACCGCGCTCTTCTTGTGTTTGGGCAATTCAGCTAGTAAGGGTTGCCACAAAGGCTACTACTTGTAATGGTGCCGCTCAGGGGATGATGACTGTGTAGTTGCATATATATAAATGTTTCAATATTGCGCAATGCGTGAAAGTCTATTCATACAATACATTAAAGTGCATTGTGTTGACCTAGAAAGGACAAGCATGGTATGATGGGGATGTAAATCAATTCATGATGAGGAGTATTGTTTTGTTATTCGTGGATTGTGCATTGGTAGTATGAATAGGAGGAACTATGAAACGTCGTGTGTTAGTGTTGGCTGTGCTAGGATGTATGTTGGGAACATCTGCTATGGCAGCGAGTCATAATGAAACAGATCGAAGTATAGCCGGGTATGCAATGACTGCTGCTGTGTCCAGCGCGTTAGAAGGAGAGCATAACCCTGATTGGATGAAACGGACTACGGTGAATATGTCTTTTCAAAAGGAGTGGAAGCCGCAATATGAGATGGAAACGATTCAACCATTAACGCATGTAGATAAGGATACGAAGGATGTTGTATTTGTGCAAGGTCGTGTAAGTAATGCATCTGAATTGGGAACGACAGCCAATATTGGAGTTGGTTATCGCCATTTGAATGATGCGAAAACAGCTATGATAGGAGTTAATGCTTTTTATGACCATGCTTTTAGACACCATCATAGCCGCGTGGGTGGTGGTGTAGAATACTTCAATGGGCAACATGAATTGCGTGCTAATGTGTATCATGGCGTATCTGGTGAACGTGAAGTAGATGTGGAAAATCATGTGTTTGAAAAAGTAGTGGATGGATATAATGTGGAATATGCCCATACTTTCAAAGGGGCAGAATGGGCGAAGGTCTATGCCAGTGCCTATCGTTGGGATATGAAACATCGTGAAGATGCGACAGGTTTCTATGTAGGTACGGAATTGCAGTTAACACCAAATATATCTGTAGATATGGGTGTGAATAAAATGAATCATGAGTCTGGCAAAATGTTTGGACGCATTATGTATCGCCTTGGTAAAGCTCCTGTGGCATTGTGGGGTGGTGCTCATTCCTATGGAGTGACCTCATCTGTAGAAGCAAAATTGTTGACGAAAGTGCGCCGTGTGAACAATATTGTGGTGGAACGCTATGGTAAAGAACAGAATCAACCAGCACAATCGGACAAATTACATGTAACGCTTCGTATTGGTTAAGGTGAGGTACAGATATGATGAAGAAAACGGTAGTATCAGCATTAGTAGGTCTTGCCTTAACAGGCACATTTTTGAGTACACAAGCAGCGGTGACGATAGAAAATGAAGTGACTGCTTTTAAAGGAAAAATTCTGAAAGTAGAAGTCCATAATGCGACGACTAAGCAATGGGTGGAAATTCAAGGGGAAACAATGGTTGATAAATTAGGAACAACCATTGAAATAGAGAAGAATGCTTCGGAATTACCAGTAGGTGTTTACGACTTACTTCGGTACGAACATGAGCCATTTACTATGCAAGGACAGGTGACAGTGAAAGGCGCTGGAGATGAATGGAATGGTACCTATAAAGCTGTGAAAGAAAGTAGTAATTTGATAACAAAACCCAAAAATATAAACGATGTATATGGGTATTATTTCGAGAAAGATCGACAAACTGGTGAAGATGTGCAGATTAATCCAGGCATAACAGCACCAAAGGACGATATAACTAAAGAATGGTCAGAAGATATACGGAAAAAATATACGAAGGAATACGTAAAAGAATTAGTTCGTATTGCGGGTAAAAAGGATGCTTTAAGAACTGCTGATGAAAGAAATAAATATAGAAATGACTATTCAGGTATTCCACGTAGTCTTCTATTAGCAGCCATGGGGGCTTTAGGATATTATGACGATAATACGAGAAAGGCTTATGAGGCTAGTGTAATTCATTTCGAAGTGAAAGAAAAAGAAGGTAAAAAATATATCGATGGTTCCTCTGATGTATCTATGAGCTATGATGCTCATGAAGGTCTTTGGTCACATTTAGGTTGGAAAAAAGGTAGCATTCAATCACCATCAGATAAAGCAAGTTATCATCAACCATTACAGGCTGAAAAAACGACGGATGATCATTATAAGGGGAATTATTTTGAATACAAGCATCAGGGTGGCAGTGAAAGGTACGAGTATTTTACAAATGATGAAAATGGGAAGAAATATTTACATTCACCATACAATGATGCAGTAGCTCCAACTGCGGATTCCGGTAAAAGTACTACTGAAGAAGTTGGTTCTGACAATAAATACTCCAAAACACCATCTGTGTTCTAAATTAATCGTCTCTTGTAATGCTATGTAGTTTGTGAATCGTCACTTGTTCTGCTATGCAGCCTGTGGCGTGCTTATTAGCAAAGGGAAGACCGCAACATATTCCTTCTCAAACTGATACAGTAGTTAGGTTTGTTCAGGAACATGTTGCGGTCTTTTTGTGTTTACATAATTTAGCTAGTAAGGGTCGCCACAAGGCTACTACGCATGACTGCATTCCTCAGGGGGAAGGTTATGATGTTTGTTCTGGGGCATGCCAATCTCTTATTTTACTTGAATGATATAGTTAGTAAAGGCACAAAGTTCAATTCCCTTTCATATTCTCTACATTATCTCTTCTCACAAGGGAAAGGGTGCTCTTTATGCCTAATATATAGTATAGAGAAAATGGAATAAAAACAAAAGGTATAAATACTAATAAAGCTAAGAACTAGTATGTAATCTTACATAGTGCGGGCTAGTTTGATGTATTCTCTAATGCGTTCGCAAGAATTGTGAAAGTCTTCTTGTTCGCTTGGGGTTAGGTGTAGTGTTAGGATTTCTTCGATGCCGTTTTTGCCGATGATGGCTGGTACGGAGGCGAAGACGTTGTGCTCGCCGTATTCGCCTTCTAGTTTGCACGATAGAGGGAGTACTTTTTGTTCGTCATGGAAGTAAGCACGAATGATTTCTGTGACGGATGCAGCGATGCCAAATTCAGTGGAACCTTTTCCGATGAGGACGAGGTAGCCACCGTATTTCATTTGTTCTACTAGGGTATCTTCGTCAAAGGTTGGGAAACGGTGAGGAAGTTCTTGTTGTAGTTCTTTCAAAGGTTTGCCAGATACTGTAACGTGAGACCAAGGAACCATAGCGCTGCCACCGTGTTCGCCCATAGCGTAGCAAGATAGGGAACGGCGGTGTACGTAGATTTGTTCTGCTACCAGTCGTTGTAGGCGTGCCGAGTCTAAGGATGTGCCAGAAGAGATAATTTTATGTTTCGGATAGTTTAAGTATTCTTGTACATAAGCCGCTACTACATCAGCTGGGTTGGAAATGCTGACGATGAAACCGTTGAATCCCGAGGCTTTCACACGAGGAAGAAATTCACGCAATACTTCTATGGTGGAGCCTAGTGTATCTAATCGATCTTGTTCTGGGGATGGCAGTGGGCCAGCGGAGATGACGAGAATGTCGCAGTGTCCGATATCTTCAGGTTCGCAAGCGATGGCTTCTACACGATGTGGCAAGTAGCTCACAGCATCGTTGATGTCGGTAGCTTGGGCGATGGCTTTATCTTTGTCGATGTCCACCATGTATAATTGGTCAACTTCGCCTTGGGTAGCGAGGGAAAATGCCACATGGGAGCCCACATGGCCAGTGCCGATGATGGCAACTTTACGTAGTTTTATAGACATATTGTTCCTCCTGTGTTGAATGATGAAAGTAATTAGTAATATGTACTAGGATAAAACTTTAGATGGGTTTAGTCAATACGTCTCTTGTTTTGCTATGTAGCCTGAGGCGCGTTGATTGAATAGGGCAAAGGGAAGAGCGCCACATATTCCTTCTCAAACTGATACAGTGGTTAGGTTTGTTCAGGAACATGTGGCGCTCTTCTGGTGTTTGCGTGATTTAGGCAGTAAGGGAACGCCACAAGGCTACTACACGAAACTGAGTTCCTCGGGGAGCGTAATCAAATTTTTACTTTTGAGATGAGGCTAACGCTAGCAGACGTTGAAGGCTCTTTTGGTGTTTGTGTAATCTTGCTAGTGATAACTGCCGCAAGACTGTTACGCTTAACTGCGTTCCTTAGGGATGATTGGAAACATGTGGCGTTCTTCCGGTGTTTGCGTGATTTAGGTAATATGGGAACGCCACGAAGGTTATTACACAAAGCCGCGTTCCTCAGGTAAAGGTATGTTTTTTGGTTATAGATATACGTTGGTTTTACTAATGGAATTAGGTGTGTAAGTTATGCTACGTGGAAAACTAAAAATATTGCTTGAGTTTCTGAATCAGCATAGCCTATGTGCTTAATTAGTATAATGCATGAGTGTTTGCTTATATATAACGTATGGAAATGTATAGTATAATAGAGTTATGACACGATTAGAACTTGAAAATTTAGCAAATGAACTGAATATTCCAGCTTTGGGTGTGGCGCCTTGGCCGTTACCGTCTGAGGCGTCGGTGCATTTGGATACGCCCTATCCTTGTCCGTTTACGAATGGAAGTATTGAAGAACGATTGCAGGGGTCCACGACTATTGCTTCACCGAAGTCCGCTATTGTCTGTTTGTTTCCTTATTATATGCCTAGGGAAGGAATAACGAATGTAGCTAGGTATTGTTGGGGCGATGATTATCATGTTGTGGTACGTCAGTATTTGGAACGGTTGGTGGCGGTGTTGCGTGAGCGATATCCTGAGGAAATGTACGAGATTCACTGTGATACGTCGCCCTTGGCGGATCGGTATATGGCGTACTTGGCGGGCCTGGGCTTTTATGGGTGGAATCAAACGTTTATCAATCCTACTTGGGGATCCTATACGGTGATTGGAACCATCATGACGACGTTGGAATTGTCTCCTTCTGTACCGCTTGCACAGAGTTGCCTCCAATGTGGGGCTTGTTTGCGTTCCTGTCCTGGTAAGGCCTTACAGGGAGATCACTTAGATTACCGTACCTGTAAAAGTTATCTCACCCAGTGTAAAGGTGAACTTTCAGAGGAAGAAGAGCCGATTATTGGCAAAACGCCCCTCATTTTTGGATGCGATGTATGTCAAGAGGTATGCCCTCACAATCGAGATATTCCGATGACACCTATCCCAGAGTTTCAAACGGTTGAGCCCTATATTGAGGCAGAGGAACTAGAGGGAATGACGAATAAAGAGTTTAAAGCGAAGTACGGCCACAAGGCATGGGCTTGGCGAGGAAAGAAAGTATTGCTCCGCAATGCGGAGATTGTTAGAAAGGAAAGGCATGAAGGAAAGTAAGGCTGTTTCATTATTTTTAATTATACTCTTAGGATTGCTCACAGCGGTAACACCATTGGCGACGGATATGTATTTGCCAGCCTTGCCGATTATGCCTGGAGAACTGGATACATCGGCATCGAATATCCAAATGACCATCGGCATTATGACCATCGGTATTGCAGCGGGACAACTCTTTGCAGGACCTATCAGTGATGTGCTAGGTCGCAAGAAACCACTCATTGTGGGAAATCTACTTTGCGTAGTAGCTACCATTATTTGTGCCTATGCGCCGAACATTGAAGTACTTTTGTTAGGGCGCTTTTTACAAGGTGTGACGGGCTCCTTTGGGTTGGTGGTTTCTAAGGCCATCGCGCGGGACTATGCATCGGGGCCGGCTTTGATTAAGTTGTTGGCATCGTTGATGATGGTCAATGGCTTGGCGCCTGTCATTGCTCCTCTTATTGGAGGACAAATTTTGGTATACGAAACGTGGCGATTCATTTTCGTCGTTTTAGCAGGATTTTCCCTCGTGCTATTGATAGGTTCCGTTCTATTCTGTGAAAGTTTACCAACAGAACAGCGCGTAGCAGGGGGTATTCAAGAGGCCATCAAGAATTATAAAATATTGTTGAAAGGCAAAGCTTTCTTAGGACAATGTGGCATTCAATGTTTTGCTTTTGGGGCGTTCTTCTGTTACATTAGTGGATCTTCCTTTGTGTATCAAAATATATTCGGATTAGATGCGCAACAATTTAGTTATATATTTGGTATCAATAGCTGTGGTATTATTCTATTTAGTATGATTAGCTCTCGTTTGAGTAATGTCATTAAGGATTACCAATTGCTGCACGGTAGCTTGTGTGTGCTATTTCTAGGATCCACTTTGTTTTTAGGAGTCATGGCATTGAATATGCCGTTCCTAGTGGTCACTACGATTTTATTCTTTACCGTAGGCACTGTGTCTTTATTCGGTGCTGCTAGCTTCTCTATGGCCATGGCGGATTATGGACATTTGGCGGGCAGTGCATCTGCATTATTAGGCTTTTTCTCTATGATGTCTGCCGGTATTGTGTCCCCTATTGTGGGGATGGGAGGGTCACATACGGCAATTCCTATGGGGATTACCATGGTGATTTGCTCCTTAGCGGCGTTGCTCTGTTACTATCAATTTGCTCGACCTACCATATAGGGATTTCATTATCATACTAGTACTTACAAATATATAACTTTAGTGCTAGCATGTATGGTAAAAGAGAGACCTACATCGGTATTGGAAAGAATGAGGACACGATTATAGATGTATTTAGGCAGGCTATTCTACATTAGTATATGCTTGGTGGCTAAGCAAGATCTTGCAAGGTGTATAGAGGAAAGGCTTCTTTCAAAAATATAGATAGAAAAGAGGTTCCTTTCATTGACATAAACAGTGCTTGTCCTGTATAATAAGTAAGTCATAGTTTGGGTACGCTCAACTATTGCAAGCCGCATGAAGAGGTCAATAATATTTGGCTTCGGCTAGATAACCGCATTCAGCGAGTACGAATACAAGGAGGTGTCATAATGTACGCAATTATTAAAACTGGTGGTAAACAATATCGTGTTTCCGAAGGCGATGTAATCACTATTGAAAAATTGGATGTAGCAGCTGAAGGAACTGTTTCTTTTGACGAAGTTGTAACTGTAGTTAAAGACGGTGATGTTAAGGTTGGTACACCACTTGTGGACGGTGCAAAAGTTACTGGTACAGTACTTGAACATGGTAAAGCGAAAAAGATTTTGGTTTTCAAATACAAAGCGAAATCCAACTATCGTCGTCGTCAAGGCCATCGCCAACCATTCACTAAAGTTCGCATCGAAAAAATCGAGGCGTAAGTATCATGACTCACATTGATGTGAAACGCAATGGGGTAGGACAAATTATAGAATGTCATTTTCAAGGTCATGCTGGTGCAGCTCCCTATGGAGAAGATATTGTATGTGCCGCTATATCCATGCTTTCACAAACATCGATTTTAGGACTTCATGAAGTGGCTCAGCAAGCCATGGAGTACCAAATGGAAGATGGTGAGTTACATATCCTGCTTTCAGAACCAATCAATGAAAGTGGACAAGCTATATTAGAAACCATGCTTCTTGGTATCAAGAATGTGGCAGATCAATATAGTGATTTTGTTAGAGTGAGTGAACAATAGGAGATGAACTACATGTTAATCAATATCCAATTACAACTATTCGCATCTAAAAAAGGTGCTTCCAGTACAAAAAATGGTCGTGATTCCGAGTCCAAACGTCTTGGAGTTAAATGCCATGACGGTTCTACTGTAAAAAGTGGTAACATCCTAGTTCGTCAACGTGGTACACATTTCCATCCAGGCACTAACGTAGGTATCGGCAAAGATGATACTTTGTTTGCATTGGTTCCTGGTCGTGTAGCATTTGAACGTGCTGGTCGTTATAACCGTAAAGTTTCTGTATACCCTGTAGAAGCTTAATCATAACACATATGAAAGGTCACTAGATAGCAATATCTGGTGGCCTTTTTTGTTTGTTTAGTATAGGATTTTGCCGTTATTACAAATAGGACAACAAGATTTTGTAAAATGATGTTATATCACATATGCAGTTTAAGGTTATAGATTGTAAAAGGACATGACGGTTTCAGAGTGAACAAATGAATAGATGTATATTTCTGTTTATGCATACATAGTATTAGTATTTGCTTTCATAATGCACACTAATTTTATATACATTGATTCATAAGTGGAGTATAATAAAAGAAAGACTATATCTAATAAAATCGGTATAGCGCTTATGTTAAGACAAAGCCTAGAAAGATGTAGGCTATCATAGATCTACTAAGTCAGTAGAAAAGGAGTTTACTATGTATGATGTACACTCTTCCAAGGCGGAAGAATTTATTAATCATGAAGAGATTCTAGCCACTTTACAATATGCAGAAGAAAACAAGGAAAATCGTCCTTTGTTGGATGCCATATTAGAGAAGGCGAAAACTCGTGTGGGGTTGAACCACCGTGAGGCGATGGTACTGTTAGAATGTCCCTTGCCAGAATATAAGGAGAAATTATTTGCTTTAGCAAAAGAGATTAAACAAGCCATTTATGGCAATCGTATCGTACTCTTTGCTCCTTTATATTTATCTAACCATTGCATCAATGGTTGTGTTTATTGCCCATACCATGCGAAAAATAAGACCATCACTCGTAAGAAATTGAACCAAGATCAAGTTCGTGAAGAAGTGATGGCACTAGAAGCGATGGGGCATAAACGGATTGTTATCGAATCTGGCGAACATCCATTGGAAAACCCATTGGAATATATTTTGGAATGTATTGATACGATTTACTCCATCAAAAAAGATAATGGAGAAATTCGTCGTGTCAATGTGAATATTGCGGCGTGTGAAGTAGAAGACTATCGAAAATTACATGAGGCAGGTATTGGTACGTACACATTGTTCCAAGAAACATACAATAAAGAAAACTATGAGGCTCTTCATCCAACAGGTCCTAAGAGCGATTATGCATACCATACAACGGCCATGGACCGTGCTATGGAAGCAGGTATTGATGACGTGGGCATTGGCGTGCTCTATGGATTGGAACACTACAAATATGACTTCGTAGGCTTGTTGATGCATGCGGAACATTTAGAAGCAAAGTTTGGGGTAGGTCCGCATACCATCAGTGTACCTCGGATTTGCCCTGCTGATGATATCGATGTAGATGATTTCAGCAATGCTGTACCAGACGATATTTTTGAAAAAATCGTAGCTTTGATTCGTGTGTCTGCGCCGTATGCAGGTATGATTATGTCTACTCGTGAAAGTCAATCCATGCGGGAGCGTGGGTTAGCCTTGGGTATTTCTCAAATTTCAGGAGGGTCTCGTACATCCGTTGGTGGCTACGTAGAAGAAGAACCAGAAGAAGAAAATTCTGCTCAATTTGATACGAGTGACCGCCGTTCCTTGGATGAGATTGTAGAGTGGTTGTTAGAATTAGGATATGTGCCAAGTTTCTGTACAGCTTGCTATCGTGAAGGACGTACTGGTGACCGATTCATGGCGCTTGCCAAGAGTGGACAGATTTCCAACTGTTGCCAACCGAATGCGTTGATGACATTGAAAGAATATTTACTAGACTATGCTGATGAGGAAACAAAAGCTGTTGGTGCGGCTGTTATCGATGTGCAATTAGACTCTATTAAAAATGATCTAGTGAAAGAAAAATCGAAAGCCTATATAGCGCAAATGGAAGAGGGAGAACGTGACTTCCGATTCTAGTCAAAACTTAGTGCATAGGGTATAATATTTAATATATAGTGTTTATATATTGAAGTTATAAACAGAAGATTGTGGGAGGACAGAATGGAACAAAAAGAGATGGTTGTTGTCGTTGACTTTGGTGGTCAATATAATCAACTGATCGCGCGTCGTGTACGTGAAAACAATGTGTATTGTGAGGTATATCCATACAATAAAGCATTAGAAAAAATTAAAGGATTGCAACCAAAAGGGATCATCTTCACAGGTGGACCTGCTAGCGTATACGAAGAGAATGCTCCAAAAATGGAAGCGGAAGTATTTGAACTTGGTATTCCAGTGTTGGGTATGTGCTATGGTATGCAGTTTATGGCACACACTTTGGGCGGCCATGTAACATCTGCAGAAACTCGTGAATTTGGTAAAACTCCAACTCGTGTAGATGTGTCCTCACCATTGTTTAAAGGGCTTTCTGAAGAAGAAGTTGTTTGGATGAGTCATGTAGATTATGTGGCAAAAGTACCAGAAGGCTTCAAAATCGTAGCTCATACAAAAGATTGTCCAGTAGCAGCGATGCAAAACGAAGAGCGCCGTTTATATGCTATGCAATACCATGCAGAAGTGTTGCATACAGAACACGGCAAAGAAATGTTGCACAACTTCTTGTATGAAGTATGTGGATGCACAGGCCAATGGACGATGGCAAACTATGCAAAAACTGCTATTAAAGAGATTCGCAATACAGTAGGGGATGGCAAAGTATTATTGGCATTGTCTGGCGGTGTAGATAGCTCTGTAGCGGCAGCGTTAATCTCTAAAGCCGTAGGAGACCAATTAACTTGTATCTTCGTTGACCATGGTTTGATGCGTAAAAACGAAGGCGACGAAGTAGAAGCGGCATTCAAAGGTTCTGGTATGCACTTCATTCGTGTGGATGCAGAAGAACGTTTCTTAACAAAATTAGCGGGTCTTGAAGATCCAGAAGCAAAACGCAAAGCTATTGGTGAAGAATTTATCCGTGTCTTCGAAGATGAAGGTCGCAAAATTGGTTCCGTTGATTACTTAGCACAAGGTACGATCTACCCAGATGTGATCGAGTCTGGTACTGGCGAAGCAGAAGTCATTAAATCTCACCACAATGTAGGTGGTTTACCTGCAGTAGTGGATTTCAAAGGTTTAATCGAACCACTTCGCAACTTGTTCAAAGATGAAGTTCGTCAATTAGGTGCTGAACTTGGTTTAGCGGATTACCTAGTATGGCGTCAACCATTCCCAGGACCAGGTCTTGCGATCCGTGTCATGGGGGAAGTGACAAAAGATAAACTGGACGTATTGCGTGATGCGGATTACATCTTCCGGGATGAAATCGCAAAAGCTGGTTTAGATCGTTCTATTAACCAATACTTCGCGGTGTTAACAAGCACACGTACAGTAGGTGTTATGGGTGACTTCCGTACCTATGATTACACATTAGCATTACGTGGTGTCACAACAACTGACTTTATGACAGCTGATTGGGCTCGTATCCCTTACGATGTATTGGATACGATCTCCCGCCGCATCGTGAACGAAGTAAACCACATTAACCGTATCGTGTACGACATTACAAGCAAACCACCAGCAACTATCGAGTGGGAATAAAATACATATACTGAAAGCCAGCAGAATTTAGGTTTTGCTGGCTTTTTTATTTATAATCTCCTTAAAGTATGTTACAATTAATAGAATACGGAATTCTTTATAAGGAGAGGTTCGATGAAATTATTTTCTTCATTAGGAAGAGATTTAGGAATAGATATTGGTACCTTTCACACGCATATTTTTGTGGAAGGTCGAGGGGTGGTTGTATCGGAACCATCCATTGTGGCAACGGACGCGAAACAAGAGAACATTGTTACTATTGGCGAAGATGCGCAACGCTTGCTATTGCGCAATCCGGAAACATTAGCCCCTATGAGTCCTTTGAAAGAGGGCTTTATTGTGGACTACAGAATTGTATTGTCCATGTTAAAGTATTTTATGAACAAAGCGTCCAAGGCGGTTCGTAGATCTCGTGTCGTCATGGCAGTGCCTTGTGGGATTACCGATGTAGAGCGAAGAGCCATGACGGATGCCATCATTCAGGCGGGTGCTCGGGAAGCGTATTTGCTGGAAAGTCCAGTAGCAGCAGCGATTGGTGCAGGACTTCCTATTTTTGAGGCTCGTGGTAGTATGGCTGTCGATATCGGTGGCAGTACTACGGATGTAGCTATTGTATCGATGGGTGGTAAAGTAGCGAGCCGCACATCACGGATTGGTGGTAATGAATTAAACGAAGCCATTTACCATTATATACGCAATGAGTTTTCTATTATGGTATCCGATGAAACAGTGGAAGACATTAAGCAAACGCTTGGTTGTGCCATCGCTCCATCTATCGAAGGGGAATACACTATCGTAGGTCGTCACTCTGAAACGGGACTCACCAAACGCTGTATGATTCGTAAAAGTGAAGTCTATGAAATTTTGCGACAACCTATTGCAGATATGGTGGCGGTTATACGCAGTATTTTGGAAAAAACACCACCTGAATTAGTGGCAGATATTATGGAAAGTGGTATGCTTCTTACAGGTGGAACATCTTTGCTAGAAGGGTTAGATCGCCACATCCAAGAGGAACTAGGTATTCCTGTACGCATTGCAGATACACCAGGTGATACGGTGGCACTTGGTTTAGGCAGATCTGCTGCGGATGTACAACGCTTAGAGCGATTATTAGTGGCTAGTAAATTACGAAAGGGGCGATCTTAATGCAACAATCTGAACGAAAATGGTTGACTATGATCGTAATCCTTTGTGCCATATTAGGAATTTTTGGGTACGTGTGGAAACAAAGAACGCAAGTACCAGTGGTAACGGTAACTTTAGAGAACTTAATGGCACCTTTTACTTATGGAGCTAGTCGTTTCTTATCTGGTCTACATACGGGGATAGCCGTTATAGATAATGGCATCTTGCGCGTGAAAGACATGTCAGACATAGAGGAACGCAATGCAGAACTAGAACAAAAACAAGTAGCTTATGATGAATTGGTAGCAGAGAATATTCGTTTACGCCAATTGTTACAATTTAAAGGAGAACAACCTCAATTTGCGTTGTTAGCGGCGTCTGTGGTGACGCGTGATAGAGGCGCCTGGACAGATACTTTCACCATTAGCAGAGGCAGCGCAGATGGAGTAGCGCCGAATATGGCGGTCATTGCTCCGCGTGGTGTGGTAGGTTTCGTGTCTGATGTGTATGAACATTCGGCACGGGTCCAAACTATCCTTGATCCACGGTCTGCGACGGGAGTTATCGTCCAACGCCCAGAATCAAGAATTGCATCCATTTTGAAAGGTAATGGCAATCGCCCTATGGAACCACAAATGGTGAATATCGCTTTAAATGGTGACGTTCTGAAAGGTGATACCATCGTAACGTCTGGGTTTGGTGGTATCTATCCAAAAGGATTATTATTGGGCCATGTGAAAGACATTGTTACCGATGAAGAAGGATTTGTGAAACATGCTGTCATTGAGCCTACAGTGGACTTTCAAAGTTTAGAAGAAGTATTCGTAATTGTATCATCATCCATTGCACGACCAGAAGCACCAAAATTAGAGCCGAAATTGATTCCTCGTACACAGCGAGATCAAGTAGAAGGGGCTAAAGGGACGGTGCAACAATGAAACGATGTGCTTGGACATTCATGGTATTAGGCGTTATTATTATCCAATCCTTAGTGGTGCCTAGATGGTTTTCCTATTCGTGGGCACCTCATCTATTACTAGATATTGCGTTGGTAGTGACCATATTGAAAGGTCGGTCTCATGGCATGATGTTAGCCGTTGTAGGTGGTATTGTTCAAGACGTGATGATCGGCAACTATTTTGGGTTACATGTGGTATCCTATACGATGGGAAGTTATATGTTAGGCTCTATGCAAGGTACTGTATATGAAGAACAATGGTACGCCACAGCTTGGTGGACAGGGGTAGGAGCAACCTTAGTCATGGCTCTACAAATGGGCTTATTATGGATTGTACAAGAACCGATTATCATGACTACCTACATTTGGAATCATGGCATTCCTTCGATAGGGATTGATGCCTTAATAGGCATTGTGGTGCATAAACTAGTATGGCGCTGGGAAGAAAAGGATGAATACATGTGGTAGAAAGGAGAGGCTATGTTAAAAGCACTATATAAAAAGAAGAAAACGACACGCTTTGATGTATTGCTAACCATAGTCGTCATCGTTTTTGCTATTTTGCTAGGACGTGTATTTTATCTGCAAGCCATTGAAGGTGATTATTACCGTGGAAAAGCGGAGGGGAATCGTCTCCGTATGTTGTCTATGACGGCTACACGGGGATTAATGTATGATAGAAATGGTCAAATTGTGGTGGGTTCACGACCTGCCTATATGGTGTCTATGTTGCCCACTGGAAAGCAGGCGAATCCAAAAGAGCTAGAGCAATTGGCGTCCTATTTAGAAATTCCTGTGAAAACATTGGCAGAAAAAATAGAGGCTCATAAGGGTGGCTATGAACCAATCCGATTAGCCAGTGACGTGACCTTAGACAAGGTGACAAAAATTGAAGAACATCGTCATGAATTACCTGGTATTACGGTAGATGTAGAGCCACTTCGCTATTATCCTTATGATACGATGGCATCCCAATTATTGGGCTATGTAGGGGAAGTCAGTGAAGAAGAGCTGGCGGAAGCGAAACAAGCAGAGTTAGACGGAACACATAGGGGTGGAACCATAGGTCCTGGTACGATTTTAGGTCGTTCTGGGCTAGAGAAAATGTACGATTCTGTGCTACGTGGTGTGGATGGTGGCCGCCAAGTAGAGGTGGATGCCAGTGGACGCCCTGTAGAAGAAGTAGGGCGCAAACACACCATACCAGGTCGCAACATTCATTTAACTATTGATTTGAATCTACAAAAAGTGGCTGAAAAAGCTGTCTATGACCAATTAGCAGCGCTTAGAAAACAAGGTATTCCTGCGAAGGGAGCTGCCGTAGTTGCCCTAGATCCTAATACAGGGGCGGTCCTCGCCATGGTGAGTGCACCAGGGTTCAATCCGAATTGGTTTGCGAAAGGGATTACTACGGAACAATGGAATCAGCTAAATACAGATGCTAATCATCCTTTTGAAAATAAAGTAGTTACTGGTGAGTATCCGCCAGGGTCTCCTTTCAAAATTATTACGGGTGCGGCTGCCTTAGAATTGAAAAAGGTCACTCCTAATGAAATGATTCATGACAGTGGTAAACACTGGTTAATCGATAAGCGAAATGCAGAAGGAGAGGCATTAGGCTGGCTGGATTTCAATAAAGCTTTGGCGAAGTCAGATAATGTGTATTTCTATGAAATGGGGAATCGTTTAGGCATTGATAATATCGATACATATGCGAAGATTTTTGGGCTCGGTGAAAAGACGGGGATCAAGTTATATGATGAAGGCAGTGGTAATATTGCTAGTCCCGAATACAAACGAAAAGTATTTAATCAAGATTGGTATTTAGGGGAAACCTTTGATGCCGCTATTGGACAGTCTTTCACATTGGTGACGCCCATACAAATGGCAGTGATGATGTCTGAGATTGCTAACGGAGGGATTCGCTATCAACCGTATGTAGTGAGTCGTATCGATAATGCTGATGGAACGCCAGAGGAGATTTTTGGGCCTAAGAAATTAGGGGTCTTGCAAGTATCGAAAGCTGTCATGGATATTGTTCGAAATGGTCTTAGAGATGTAACCTTGGAAGGTGGTACAGCAGGGGAAATTTTTAAAGGCTTATCCTTAGCCGTAGCTGGTAAAACGGGGACGGCGGAAAATGCTACTGGCCGTGATCATGGTTGGTTCGTTGCCTATGCACCATACGACAAGCCTCGTATCGTGGTAGTAGCGTTGGTAGAACAAGGCGGCTTTGGTGCCGTTTCTGCTGGGTCCATTGTACGCCCTATTTTGGAAGAATACTTTCACATTCCTAAGCCGGTCGTAGTCCCTGCGAATGATAAGAAAGAGGATGCTAAAAAAGAAACCGCCTCTGGGAAAGAACAAAAGGTAGACTAGGAGTATACTATGTGGCAGAGAATTATACGTGAATGGGATTGGATTTTGGTACTAGCTACTATCAGTCTAATTGTCATTGGTTGTGTTGTTATCGGCAGCGCGACCCATGTCAATCGAGAAGGTCTGCAAATTACAGGGTTAGTATCGAAACAATTGCTATTCTTTGGATTAAATATCGTTGCCATTGTAGGTCTGCAATGGCTAGATTACGAGCGCTTGCGTCCCTATGCAAAGTGGATTTATGGTGCTACTATCGTTATGCTCTTGGCAGTTATGGTGGTAGGTACATCGGCACTAGGTGCGCAACGATGGATTCAGATTGGCCCTGTTACTATTCAACCATCGGAATTTACGAAGTTGATGATGATCATTAGCTTGGCAAATATGCTAGAAAGTCGAGTAGGAAAGTTAAATACGTTCAAAGAGTTATTGCCAGTATTTTTATTTTTAGGAATCCCCGCCTTGTTGGTGTTTAAGCAACCAGACTTGGGGACATCTTTAGTATATGTGGCTATATTAGCAGGCATGCTCTTTGTGAGCGGTATTCGCATGCGGTTAGTACAGATTATGGTAGGCACTATGGTAGCACTATTACCGTTAAGCTGGTTTGTATTACAAGAGTATCAAAAACAACGGATTATGGTGTTTTTGAACCCTAATGTAGATCCCTTTGGCGCAGGATATCATATTATCCAATCTAAAATTGCTATTGGTTCCGGCTTACTATTTGGTAAAGGGCTCTTTGAAGGAACCCAAAGTCAGTTGAACTTTTTACCGGAAAACCATACGGACTTTATTTTCTCCGTGGTGGGGGAAGAATTAGGTCTTCTAGGTTGTTTTGTGGTCTTAGGATTACTATTGGTGGTTGTGTATCGTAGTTTCTTAATTGCGAAACGATCGGTAGATCCATTTGGCATGTTAATTGCCACAGGCATTGGCTCCATGCTGCTATTTGAAGTCTTAGTCAATGTAGGTATGACCACTGGTATTATGCCTGTAACGGGTATTCCATTGCCTTTCATCAGTTACGGTGTAAGTGCGTTAACAACAAATCTATTGAGTATAGGTTTATTATTAAATATAGTAATGCGCCAGAAAAAGCGCATGTTTTAAGTAGTAAAAAAGAGGCTAGTGCCTCTTGGAGGTTGTATGATTCAATTAGAGCCATCATGGTTACAACATGTGGAAAAACCGGCTCGCTATACCGGAGGGGAATGGAATAGCATTGTAAAAGAGTACAGTACAGTGGATGTGACAATGGCCTTGGCATTTCCTGATGTATATGAAGTAAGTATGAGCCATTTAGGAATAAAAATTTTATATGGTTTGTTAAATGAACGTCAAGATGTGTTGGCTGAGCGTGTCTTTGCGCCTTGGCACGACATGGAAAAGGAAATGCGAGACCGTAAGATTCCTTTATTTTCCTTGGAAACAAAAACACCAATTCGCGAATTTGATCTATTGGGATTTACATTGCAATATGAAATGAGCTATACCAACATCTTGAATATGCTGGATATGGCAGAGATCCCTTTCTATAGCAAAGATCGAGACATGTCTTTCCCATTGCTATTAGCAGGGGGACCATGTGTATATAATATTGAACCTATTGCAGATTTTTTTGATATCGTGTCTATCGGTGAATCGGAAGAATGGCTTGTAGAATTTGTAGAATTATTTAAAGCAGAAAAAGCGAAAGGTTTTCCAGGCGGTAAAGAGGCATTCTTGCGCAAAGCAGCCTTAATTGAAGGGACCTATGTGCCTGCTTTATATGAACCAGAATACACAGAGGACGGTCATTTTAAAGGGTTAAAAATTTTGGCAGAGGAAGCGCCACCAATAGTAAAAAAACGTATCGTCGAAGATGTGGAACACTCCTATTATCCGACAGCGCCGATTGTGCCATATTTAGATGTAGTCCATGATCGGGCTGTATTAGAATTATTCCGCGGTTGTTTGCGAGGCTGTCGTTTCTGCCAAGCTGGTATGTTATATCGTCCTGTTCGTGAAAGAACGCCAGAACGGTTATTACAAATGGCAAAGGATATTATCGCCAATACGGGATATAATGAAATTTCTTTAATGTCTCTAAGTTCTGCCGATTATTCTAAATTGCCGGAATTAGTGGATATGCTGATGGAAGAATTTAAAGATAAACAAGTCAGCGTTAGTTTACCATCTTTACGTATCGATGCATTCTCTATTGATATTGCTAAAAAGGTGCAGCAAGTGCGTAAAAGTGGCTTAACCTTTGCTCCAGAAGCAGGCTCTCAACGTATGCGTGATGTGATTAACAAAGGTGTTAGTGAAGAAGATTTGATGGCAGCCTGTGAAAATGCTTTCAAATCTGGTTGGAACACAGTGAAATTATACTTTATGATGGGCTTGCCTACAGAAACGGACGAAGACGTAGCAGGCATTGCTGACTTAGCTTATAAAGTATTGGATTTACATCGTGATATTACAGGTAAACGTAATGGCAAGGTGACAGTGAGTTGTTCTTTCTTCGTACCGAAAACACACTCCCCCTACCAATGGTATGGTCAACAAGATGTAGAGGAAATTCATCGTAAACAGAGATATTTAAAATCTCTTATCAATAATCGCAATATTTCCTATCATTATCATGATGGACATACGGGGTATTTAGAGGCTATCTTTGCTCGTGGAGATAGACGATTAGCGCCATCCGTCATAGAGGCTTGGAAACATGGCTGTAAATTTGATGGCTGGACAGAGTATTTTAAATACGATACCTGGATGCAGGCTTTCAAAGATACGAATATTGATCCAGATTATTATGCTCGCCGTGACCGCAGCTTTGAAGAGGCATTGCCTTGGGAACATATTGATGACACCGTAAGTAAAGCCTTTTTACAACGTGAATGGGAGCGTGCTGTAGATGGTACATTGACGTGGGATTGCCGTCGCAAGCCATGCAATGGTTGTAATGCGTGTCCAGAGTTGGGCACACCGATTATTGATTATAAGGAGGGTGGACGTGTTGAGAAAGTTACGTTTGGCCTTACATAAGGGGGAAGAATTACGCTTTTTATCCCATTTAGATTATGCTTCTGCTATCGAGCGCATGATTCGTCGCAGTGGGATTAAAATGGCCTATTCTGAAGGATTTAACCCGCATATGAAAATTAGCTTTTCGTCAGCCCTTGCATTAGGTATAACGGCTAGTTGCGAATACTGTGATATGGATGTATTAGAAGAAGGCTCCCTGGAGAAATTGATGGGTCGACTTTCACAGGCGGCACCGAAAGGGCTAGAAGTATTAGATGGACGATTCATGCCGGATAAAGTAAAAAAAATGATGGCCATTTGCAATTATGCTGTCTATGAGGTGACGGGACCGGTGGCGGAAGCAGCGAACTGGGAGACCTTATTGGAGCCTTTCAACAGTGCAGAAGAAGTGCTCTATGAAAAGGTAACACCGAAGAAAACAAGAATGATTGATGTGAAACATTTCATTAAAGAACCCTTGGTAGCAAAGGTAGACGGAGATATGGTAACAATTCGTATGGCTATTGGCGTATATCCAGAAGGGACTATGAAGCCAGGGGATATGTGGAAATTGGGCAAAGAGCAATACGGTTGGCCCGTAACAGATAGTTATTCTATTCACCGTGAAGCGATTCTGATTGAAACGGATGGGGCTTGTATTACGCCACTAGAAGTGGAATAAGGAGAGAGTATGAATCGATTATATGCCAATGTGATGAAAGAGGAAACCCGTCTTGCCATTGTGGACGAGACGGGGGCGTTACAACAGATTATATATGAACGACCACAGTTGTCGAACCGCGTACATCATATGTATAAAGGGGTTGTGAAAAATGTCCTGCCTGGTATGAGTGCAGCTTTCCTCGACATTGGCATCGGTCAAAATGTGTACCTAAACCTACAAGAACAAGGGAAACAGAAAAAAGTTCATGTAGGGGAAGTACTGCTCGTGCAAATTGTGAAAGATGCTATGCTTGGTAAAAGTGCGCGTGTTACTACAGATATAAGTTTAGCTGGTCATTACATGGTCTTATTGCCTAATGATCAACAGATTCATATTTCTAAAAAGATTACAGACCCAGAGTTGCGTCAGTCTTTAAAAGATATGGCGCAACCGTATTTAGAACGGGGTGTGGGATTTATTCTTCGCACCGCAGCCATGGGGGCGAGTGACGAAGAGATTGCCAGGGATATGGCTTATTTGCATCAGACTTGGGAGCATTTACAAAAGCGCTATAAGGTGGCGCAGAACGGGACTGAAATCTATGGAGATGCGAACCTTTGGTATCGTGTCATCCGTGATTATGTAGGGCCTACGGTAGGTTCCATTATGGTGGATGATATGGCTGCCTATGAAGAGTTGCAACAGATCTTAGGGGCAGGACGATTTGGTAAGCCTGTAGACGTGAGTTTGTGGAATCAAAAGGAAGATATTTTTAAGACCCATGGTATTGAAGAGCAAATTGATGCGCTGTTAAATCATCGCATTGATTTGCCATCTGGTGGTTCTTTGCAGATTGACCAAACAGAGGCGCTCACAGTGATTGACGTGAACTCTGCCCATTACAGCGGCAAGAATGAACAAGCGGGACAGGTGGCGAAACGTGTCAACCAAGAAGCGGCCCATATGATTGCTAGACAATTACGATTGCGAAATCTTGGGGGGATTATTATTTGCGACTTCATCGATATGCCGAAACAGGATATGGAAGAGCTTGTGCAGTTGATGCATCATCTAGTGAAAAAAGATCCTATTAAAACTGTGGTATGTGGCATGACCTCGCTAGGCCTATTAGAGATGACACGAAAACGGGAGCGTCAAAGTATTCCATCTATCCTCTTTGATACTTGTTCCAGCTGTGGTGGTACTGGACATGTACTAAAAGGAGAAACGGTGTATTTACAAATCTTACGCCGTTTGCGTGAGTTGTATCGTTTTGGTCGCTTAAAAACGGATGTATCTATTGTAGTGCACCCAGATGTGGGCGTGTTCTTTACGAAACAGGTGTTAGAAATGTTGCGAATAGAATTGCAACGAACTATACAGATTGAAAATGATGCCACAATGGGGTTAGAAGCCTATTCCCTATTAGCCTTAAGTGATGTATAATAATAAAATTAGTACTAAAAATAATTACACTTCTCTATATGAAATGTAATGTTTTTAAGGAAAAGTGCTTGGGACTGCCAAGCACTTTTGTTGTTATGTACAGGAGGGACTAGTGTCATACCTTGAAATATTAATTTTATCCGTAGGTCTTGCCATGGATGCCTTTGCTGTTTCTATTTGTAAATCATCACAAATGAAAGATGATCCTACTTATAAGAAAGTATTGTTAGCATTTTTATTTGGCGCCTTTCAGTGTTTGATGCCCTTGATAGGGGCTGCGGTAGGAGCTCAGTTTTCACAAAACTTTGATGAATGGGACCACTGGGTGATCTTCATTACATTAGGCTATTTGGGCATCAATATGATTCGTGCCTCGCTCAGTGATGAGGAAGAAGATAAAACAAAGGTGGATTGGAAAGAAATGTTAGCCTTGTCCATTGCCACTAGTATCGATGCCTTAGCGGTAGGAGTTACCATTGCGCTCTTGCATGTGGATGTGTATTTTACATCACTTACAATTGGGGTGATTACCTTCTTGGTGTGTCTGGTGGGCATATTTAGTGGGTACCATATGATGAAAGCATTCCGTGAAAGAGCGGAAATGGCTGGGGGCGTTATATTGATTCTGATAGGGGTTAAAATATTGCTGCAGCATTTGGGGTATCTGCCTCGCTAAATCGTCTCTTGCTGTGCTATGTAGCCTGTGGCGTTTTGTCTAATATCATGAAAGGAAAGACCGCAATACACCCCCTCAGAAACGGTATTTCATAATGTTTCTTCGGAGGTATATTGCGGTCTTTTTGTACTTGTATGATTTAGCTAGTAAGGGACGCCACAAGGCTACTACGCGCAACTGCGTTCCTCTGCGGGATTATTTTGGATAATCGCCGTATATTCCGACCCGAACTGATACAGTGGTTAGGTTTGTTCCGGAACATGTGGCGCTTTTCTAGCGTTTGTGCTATTTAGGTAATTACAGTGCCACGGGACGTTCTACGCGACATGGTGTTCCTCACGAGGTGGGGCACACCGTGCTCTTCTTGCATTTTTGTAATTTATGTAGTAAAAAATGCCACAAGGCTACTACGCACAACTGTGTTCCTCACGGAGGTGGCGCACTCTTCTAGGGGGTATGCATATTAGCTAGTAAGGGTTGCCATGAGGCTGCTATGCGCAACTGCGTTCCTCTGCGGGGGAGAAAAAAGTGCTTGACGGAATGTATTTGGTGGTTTATAATAATTAGGTATTCACTTGGAGAGGTGTCCGAGCGGCTTAAGGAGCATGATTGGAAATCATGTGTGCGGTGATACCGTACCGAGGGTTCAAATCCCTCTCTCTCCGCCAAGGTTTAAAGGGTGTATATGCTTATAAACAGAAATAGAAAAGTACTATAAAACGTGATAATACAGGGCTTTTCTGATTCTTGCTTATAAGTGTATAGCCCCCTTTTTTTACCCATTTTGCCCCCTATTTGCCCCCTAAAATTAAGGGGGCTTTTTTGTTGCCTAAAAATTCTATAGAATATGATAGATACACGAAAAGTGAAAAACTAGATGGCGTTTAGCTTTTTTACTATTTCATCTTGCATGGATTCGGTCACATGACTATATACGCTTAGTGTTGTTTTAGGGTCGTTATGTCCTACCCTTTGCATGATAGCTCTTAATGGTACGCCTAATTCTGTTAGCATACTAATGTGCGTGTGCCTAAAAATATGCGTAGTTAGGTGTTTACCCTCAATATGTACCTTGCGTAACGTCTTATTGATGTATTGTGGCTCATACGGATTACCCTTTTTATTTGTGAATATGTAGCCCTGATCGTTGTAACTGTTATCCCATGCGAGCCTTTTATTCTCTAATAACAGCTTTTCAATGATACTAATACAGCGGTCATTCAAGGATACATACCGTACACTATAGATATTCTTAGGAGTGCCACGGCTAGGGGCTTGCCCTTGCCTATATTGTGATATAGTACCGTTAATGTGTACTCTCTTATTGGCTTTATCGTAGTCACATACACGCAAGGCGAGCAGTTCGCCAATTCGTAACCCTGTTAGGCTCATAAATTCCATGAGTAAGGATATACGGGGGCTGATACTATGCAAGGCAAGGAGTACCGTTTTTAATTCCTCGCGGTCTAAAAACTTAGACTGTTTTTTATCCAATTCTTGCATAGTCATAGGCTTTTTTATGAGTTCGATATCCTCAATGTGCCTGATATCCTCTATATAGCCTTTTTTCTTAGCGTATCTATAGATACCCTTAACAGTGGTAATCACTTTACATGTGTAATCGTAAGAAAGCCCCTGTACGTGGTACATAGTATGTGCCAATTCCTCTATAGTGATTGCCTTTACATCGTGTAATGGTGTATCCTGTATATACTCACATAATTTATTGACGGTTAGGCGATTATTGCTATCGGTGGATAGCTTGCATGATAACGCCTTAAATTGTCGCCACTCATTGGCCACCTGTTGAAAGTATATTGTATTTTCACGGGTGGCTTTTTCTTGTGCCTGATCTATAGCCGTTGTAATTTTTTCATGTAAAAGCCGTGTAGCTAGTTTTGTGGCTTGCGTGCTGTTACTTTCCATAGTCACGGATACACGCTTGTTTTTGCCCGTTACAGGGTCTTTATATCGTTCAAAGTATTTATACTTGATACCTTTTTTGGTGTGGTGTTCCTCAATCCACATAAATAGATACCGCCTTTCATTGTGAAAGGTCGACTATTGTTTAGGTATAGCAAATTCCACCATATCCCAAATATTCGTTTTTTCAAAGTTTAGCAAGCATGTTAGAGCATCCTCATCCAGTAAATCATAAATATACATTTGTAGCATTTGAGTGAGTGCTGTAAGTTGCTTATCAGATAGTTTAGTATTTATAAACTTTTGATATTTGAACACATCATTTTCTATTATTTCAATTTTGCATAGCAATTCATCGTGTTTTTCAATAGCGTAGTTGCAAGATACAGATAATAAAATATTATTTCTATCTATCGTATCAATGAAATGAATATTGATAACTCCTTGTGAATTGATAGATTCATCCTTGGTTAAGTTTAAAGTTACCTCAAATGGTAAAAAAGTAAAAACTAAAGATGGATCAACCTCAAGAAATGCACAAATAGCATTCAAAGTATCAAATTGTATACCTGTACTTCGATTAGTTGCCAAAGCTGTAATTGTTGGGCGACTAATTCCAGTAGCCCTTGAAAATTCTGAAATAGTCAACCTGTTTTGAAAAAGTAATTTTTGTAGTTCTGAATAAATCATATAATCACCTCATAAAGTAATATTATCATATATACATTACAAAAACAACGGAAAATATAAAACATACTTTACAATATTTCGTACATGTGATATATTATTTTTGTAAAGTTTACTTATCTATTAATTGGGAAAATGTAAAGTGAGGTGAGCAGATGAAGAAATTTAGTAAACTTAGGGGGCTTATGGTAACTGCAAATTTAACACAAGAAACATTGGCCAAAAGTGTTGGATTGTCTAAAACATCTATCAATCAAAAGTTATCAGGTAAAAAGCCTATAACCCTTGAAGATATGAAAGCAATTCAAAAAGTACTAAACGATCGTTTAGGAATGCAATTAACTATTGAAGAACTATTTATTTCTTAATGCTTAACCAACCTCATATAATCACCTACAGCATTAAGAGGGAATGAAAGGAGAAACACAATGAAGAATATTCCAATTTTTAAATCTAACGAGCCTATTCCATGTGAAAGGGTTATTGATGTAGATCAGGTATATACAAGTGGCCAATTAGTGAAATGTATCTTTAATGGTCAAGTAGTGTATATGACTGAAAACGATTGTAAGGCCTTAGGAGGTGAAAAAGTAGTGGCTTAGGTATAAAAAAAACCATTAGGAACATAAAAAAAGAGCCGTAAAGGCTCAAATAGGTAATAAAAAGGGGTAATATATGCAATCAGTCGAAGAGATTCAAAAGTTATTAAGTAATAGGGGGCTTGTATTGGCGGTATATGATCGTAAACATGATAAGCCTATTTACGTACAGCCCTCTTATATCATTCAACATTACTCAATGAGTGCTACCACTGTTACACGGCGAATGCGTGAAATGAAACAGATTAGCAAGTATAAAGATAGCTTTATTGATGGCGGTGAAAGAAAACCGCTTGTAAAGCTAGTTGACTTTGAAAAGTTTTTAAATGAAAGAGGTAACTAATGATTAATAAAGAAAAAACCGCTCCAGTAACTGCAATTACTGAAACGGTATATAGTGGAGTCCCTACACCCTATAGTGAATATACAGGAAAATTCAAACATAATAGCATAGGGGACTATGTTATTAGTTTACACGGGCTTTTCTGTATTTGCAATAGTGGCGAACCTAAAGGCCTTGCAAGAAAACACGGGATTTACAAACATATAGAAGAAGATGACGTATATATGAATGTAACGGATGAACTAGAAAGCTACCTGATCGAACTGTATGAAGATATTACAAGAACACAACGCCGTGAGGTATTGGCATACATTCGAGCCGTTGCCCCTATTAAAGATAAAGGCGAATTAGACGCTGAAATAATCCATTAAGGAAGAGGGAAAGCGTTTACAAGTCTATTAATATCAACCCTCTATGCATTGAATTTAAAATAGGGGGCAAAAAAAGGGGCAAGATACGATTTCATAGGAGGTATTCAAATAGTGGAGGAAAACAAACAACCAATACTGAGTGAAAGTTATTATAAGGGACTAGAACAACAAAAAAATGAATTAAACAAACAAGCACAAATGCTACTAGCACAGGAGGGGCAAGGGGGCGAGCCTGTAGAGCAAGCACCGCCAAAGAAAAAAACAAAGCAAGATCATATTGAGGATGCAATAAAGAGAGGTGTTCAAGTATATCATTGGATTAAGATTCCTGAAGATCATTTGGAAACTTTAAAAATGAAAAAACTAAGAGAACGAGAAAATGGCGAAACTATGACAATCATATACCTAAAAATATTGTTACTTAGTCTTAAATGGAATGGGTATATCTATTATGAAGGCGTGGGGGATTCCATAGAGGAAGAAATAGCAAGTTTAATCGGCGAAGATAAAGAACTAGTAGAGAAAACCATATTATTTATGATTGAATACTCACTATTAACGGTATGTAATGAAAAAGAAGCCGTATTTGCTGAAGAATTTAAAACAAATACAGGAAAGGATTCGGATAAGGAACGGCAAAGGATCTCAAGAGCAAAAAAAGAAAATGCAAAAAGGGGGATATTTGCTTAATGTCACAAGGATGTCACAAGGATGTCACAAGGATGTCACATCATGTCACCATAAGATAAGATTAGAAGAGATAAGATAAGATAAGATGAGACTTAGATTTAGATAAGACTTAGATTTAGATGAGAGGAGAGGATACATAAGGAGAGGGTGAATAAGTGTATAACTTTGTAGGGAATTATTACCAACAAACGTACCAACAATAGTACCAACAAACGTACCAACAAACGTACCAACAAACGTACCAACAAATATAATATATTAATTTGCGTTCCTTACAGGAACACAAACCCGTACACAAAAGGATACATAACATGAATAACAATGAATTGGTCTTTATTAAATCGGCTACTGAAAATATCAGGCTGAATATAAACAACATATTATATTTGATAGATTCACATGCAAGGCTATTACAACAGGAACTACAAGAAAAAGGTTTAAAAAGTGAAGTATTGGCCTATGGTGAGATTGAATCAATACAAGATATAGCCGTTTTGATAGCTGAAAATGCTATGAAAGAAATAGCAAATATACATGATGCATTGAAAAACTTAGAAAATTAGGGCATAAAGGCTTATTAGTTGCTTTTTAGGTGAAATGATACTAGAAAGCAACTACAAGCCCTATATAGGTGAAATAATGAAAGAAAAATGGGAGTATATATGATTGATATAACTACAGAAAAGCAAATCAGAAGAAAACACCTTAATGTAATCAAACAAGAGATCAGGGAAAAACTGTTACATATCGGATCAGATGAACAGCAAATTAGCGAAATATTAACACTAGCCGTATACATGCATGGATTAGGATACTTTTACAGTGAGAAAGATTCAGTTTTAAGAGAGATATACCAAGGGGGAACGCATGAAGTTACATTGGAAGATAGACAACACTGATCAACTGAATGATGTAAAGCATATACTAGGATTGATACAAAAAAAGTTTTTCATGCATTCCTTGAGAATTAAACCAAATAATAATGGGTCATATGATATATATTTAAAGCCGTTAGTGTAAAATGTTTGTGGGAAAATAAAATAGCAAAAGAAGGTCATCCTTTGTTACAATGAATGTGTTCAAATAACTCAAAGCAAAGGAGACCTTCTTATGGAATTTATTTTACAACAAGCAGCGGATTGTTGCACTGACTTTTTTAACTTTTCTGAAAACAAGATATTTAATGATGAAGAAATGTACTCATTCTTCCATCTTATGGAAGACTTTTCAACCTTAATAAATGGTGTTGCAATTATGATGCTAGAGGTTTTTTTATCTAAATTAGATGACCA
>NZ_RQVL01000009.1 GCF_003992005.1 Veillonella sp. VA139
TCAGCAAGAACTTTAGTGATTGCTGCTGTTAAAGTAGTTTTACCATGGTCAACGTGACCGATAGTACCAATGTTAACGTGTGGCTTATTACGTTCAAATTTTGCTTTTGCCATTTTGAATTGTCCTCCCGGATAATTAAAACTTTATATACAGTAATCCCATGGGGCTAAAAGCCCCACTAGATACACTTTTGATTAGCCATTTTTCTTAGCTTGAATTTCTTCAGCAATTTTCTTAGGCACTTCCTCGTAATGATCGAATGTCATGGAGTAGTTACCGCGACCTTGTGTTTTGGAACGAAGGTCAGTAGCATATCCGAACATTTCGCTCAATGGAACATATGCTTTGATATGTTGGGAACCGTTGCGAGCTTCCATACCATCCATGCGGCCACGACGGGAGTTCAAATCACCGATAACGTCGCCCATGTATTCTTCTGGTACTTCAACTTCAACAGCCATGTATGGTTCAAGTAATGCTGGGTCAGCTTTACGAGCACCCTCTTTGAAGCCCATAGAACCTGCAATTTTGAAGGCCATTTCAGAGGAGTCAACATCATGGTAGGAACCGTCAAATACGATAACTTTGATGTCAACCATTGGATAACCAGCGATAACACCAGATTCCATAGCCTCTTTAACACCGTTCTCAACTGGTCCAATGTATTCACGAGGAATAGAACCACCAACAACTTTATTTTCAAATTCGAAACCAGCACCTGGTTCTTGAGGAATGATTTCCAACCAGCAATGGCCGTATTGACCTTTACCACCAGATTGGCGAACGAATTTACCTTCAGATTTAACTGCTTTACGAATTGTTTCACGGTACGCTACTTGAGGTTTACCTACATTACATTCAACCTTGAACTCACGGTTCATACGGTCAACGATAATGTCAAGGTGAAGCTCACCCATACCGGAAATGATTGTTTGACCAGTTTCTTCATCAGTACGAACTTTGAAAGTTGGATCTTCTTCAGCCAAACGAGCTAAGGCCATACCCATTTTTTCTTGGTCCGCTTTAGTTTTTGGTTCAACCGCAACGGAGATAACTGGTTCTGGGAATTCCATGGATTCAAGAATAACTTGCGCTTTGTCATCGCAAAGTGTATCACCAGTAGTAGTATCTTTAAGACCTACTGCTGCAGCAATGTCACCAGCATACACGCGGTCAATTTCTTGACGGCTGTTAGCATGCATTTGCAAGATACGGCCGATACGTTCTTTTTTACCTTTTGTAGAGTTGAATACATAAGAACCAGACTCTAATGTACCAGAGTACACACGGAAGAACGCTAATTTACCAACATAAGGGTCAGCCATGATTTTGAAAGCCAACGCAGCGAAAGGGCCATCATCTGTGGAAGGACGAGTTGTCTCTTCACCAGTGTTAGGATCGATACCTTTGATCGCTGGTACATCTGTTGGAGCTGGCATGTAGTCAACTACAGCATCTAACAACATTTGTACGCCTTTGTTTTTATAGGAAGAACCGCAAAGAACTGGGAACAATGTGTTTTCACATACAGCTTTACGAAGAGCTGCTTTAATTTGTTCTTCAGAAATTTCTTCGCCTTCCAAATATTTTTCCATCAATTCGTCATCAGTTTCAGCCACAGCGTCAACCAACATTTCGCGACGTTCTGCTGCCACATCTGCGTATTCTTCTGGAATTTCAGTGATTTCGTATTCTTTTCCGTCATCGCTGATGTAGATTTCAGCTTTCATAGTTACCAAGTCAATGATACCTTTGAAAGTGTCTTCTGCCCCGATAGGCACTTGGATAGCTACGCTGTTAGCGCCTAAACGAGATTTCATCATATCAACTACGCGGAAGAAGTCAGCACCTACTGTATCCATTTTATTTACATAAGCGATACGAGGTACACCGTATTTATCCGCTTGACGCCATACTGTTTCAGATTGAGGCTCAACGCCACCTTTCGCACTGAATACAGCTACGGAGCCGTCTAGTACACGAAGGGAACGTTCTACTTCTACTGTAAAGTCTACGTGACCAGGAGTATCAATAATGTTGATGCGATGACCTTTCCATTGAGTAGTAGTCGCAGCGGACGTGATAGTAATACCACGTTCTTGCTCCTGCTCCATCCAGTCCATCGTAGCAGCACCTTCATGTACTTCACCGATTTTGTGAACTCGACCAGTATAGTAAAGGATACGTTCCGTTGTGGTTGTTTTACCAGCATCG
This sequence comes from Veillonella sp. VA139, assembly GCF_003992005.1. Classification (GTDB taxonomy): domain Bacteria; phylum Bacillota; class Negativicutes; order Veillonellales; family Veillonellaceae; genus F0422. Next base: position 2,215 of record NZ_RQVL01000009.1, read on the forward strand.
ATGTGAGCCATGATACCGATATTACGAGTTTTCTCTAAAGAAACTTCTCTTGCCACTTGTATATCTCCTTAACTAATTACCATTTGTAATGAGCAAATGCTTTATTAGCTTCTGCCATTTTATGAGTATCTTCTTTTTTCTTAATAGCTGCGCCAGTGTTATTGAACGCGTCCATTAATTCGCCTGCTAAACGTTCTTTCATAGTGCGTTCACCACGAAGACGAGCATAGTTTACCATCCAACGAATACCTAGAGATAAACGGCGATCAGCACGAACTTCAACCGGTACTTGGTAGTTAGCACCACCGATACGGCGAGCTCGCACTTCTAATACAGGCATTACATTTTTTAAAGCCTGATCAAAAACTTCCATAGGGTCTTGACCCATTTTGGAACGAATAATTTCAAATGCATCATATACGATGGATTCAGCAATGCCTTTTTTGCCATCGTACATTACTTTGTTAATGAAACGTGTTACTAATTTGCTATTGTACACCGGATCTGGTAGTACATCGCGTTTCACAACAGGGCCTTTTCTTGGCATGTCAATTCCTCCTTTAACGATGTGTGTTCTCTAATCTTATGCTAAATTATTTTTTAGCACGTTTCGCGCCATATTTGGAGCGGCTTTGCATACGGTTTTGTACGCCAGCTGTATCCAATGCACCACGAACGATGTGATAACGCACACCAGGAAGGTCCTTAACACGACCGCCTCTGATAAGTACAACGCTGTGTTCTTGTAAATTGTGACCAATGCCTGGGATGTATGCAGTTACTTCAATACCGTTTGTCAAACGAACACGGGCAACTTTACGAAGCGCGGAGTTCGGTTTTTTAGGCGTAGCAGTGTATACACGAGTACAAACACCACGTTTTTGTGGACACTCTTTCAAAGCTGGAGAGTCAGATTTACGCACTAAAGATTTACGGCCTTTACGTACTAACTGGTTAATAGTTGGCATGTGGGCACCTCCTTTCCAAACAATTAGATTTATAATTGATCCGCTCGATTGTATCGTTCGGATATTACCAAAACTACCGAAGCACGCCGATTGCGGCAGCTCCTACTTTAATATGAGCAGCTTGCCCCAGTTCTTCCATCGTATGATTTCGATCTACAGGCACGTTGTGCTCTAAACAAATTTCCAGAATCGGCAAGATAAGTCGGTCATCGCTATCAAGACCTACAAATACACACTCTACTTCATCGCGCCCCACGGCTTTACGTGTTTGTTTCGCTCCAATTGTGAGATTTGCATTTGAAAGCATATCGATTGTCATATGCGTCTCCTTCTCATTCGTTACTTACTTTAGGGCACACTGCCCCTCAAGCACTTTACTAGTGTACCATTCTTTATATGTCATGTCAAACCATTTTATCCCCTACAAATCGCCATAATAAAGCATTTTATATGTACATGTATCCGTGCGGTTCAGAAATATATTTTTCTGTATATTTTAAGTTGAATTTATACAGTTTTATAGTAATTGCTTGTATGTATATTCACTCCATTTCCTTTTATGGATTTTACCTATGCAAAATTGATATAACAAAATTATTTCTTCCTTTATATAACATAAAGAAATAAGCGGATAACTTCCTTATAGGTTGTCATCCGCTATTTCGTTAGACAATATGAACTATCTATCTATGCTCGTCTTACTGCCTTATATTATTCTGCTGTTTCTACTTCTGTAGTTTCTTTTGTTACATCCGTATTAACAACTTCTGTGTCCACCACTAGATCTTCTAATTCAGGTGTATGTTTCACTACTTTAATCTTACGATAACGGCTCATACCTGTACCAGCTGGTATCAATTTACCAATGATAACATTTTCTTTTAAGCCAAGTAATGGATCAATTTTACCTTTGATCGCTGCTTCTGTAAGAACACGAGTTGTTTCTTGGAAGGAAGCTGCTGATAAGAAGCTATCTGTCGCCAAGGCTGCTTTGGTAATACCCAAAAGTGTGCGAACACCTGTGGCCTCTTTTTTGCCATTTAAGCGTAAACGACGGTTTTCATCTTCAAATGTATTCACATCAATGGAGTCTCCTGGTAATACGTCTGCATCTCCAGCATCTTCAATTTTTACTTTATGTAACATTTGACGAACGATAACCTCGATGTGTTTATCGTTAATTTCTACACCTTGAGATTTGTATACTTTTTGTACTTCATATACTAGGTAACGTTGTGTTGCTTCTGTACCCATGACACGCATAATATCATGAGGGTTAATGGAACCTTCTGTTAAACGGGCACCTAAAGATACTACGTCACCATCTTTTACAATGATGCGAGATCCGTAAGGGATTAAGTAATCAAACTCTTCTCCCTCAGCTGTAGTAATGAAGATTGTATTCGTACCTTTTTTATTATCGTTAGGAACGACACGTATAGTACCTTCTACTTCTGCAATGATAGCATTACGTTTCGGACGACGTGCTTCAAACAATTCTTCGACACGAGGCAAACCTTGTGTGATATCATCACCAGCAACACCGCCTGTATGGAATGTACGCATTGTTAACTGTGTACCTGGCTCACCGATGGATTGTGCCGCAATAATACCTACTGCTTCACCCACTTGTACTTGTCCACCAGTACCTAAGTCACGACCATAACATTTCATACATACGCCATATGGGGAACGACAAGTCAATACAGAACGGATTTTCACTGTGTCGTAATGTTTTACGACTTCATCAGCTAATTCGTCAGTGATTTCACCATTCAATGGAACGATCACTTCACCAGTTTCTTTATTGATTAGTTCTTCTGCTGCTGTACGGCCCACGATACGATCTTTCAATGGCTCGATAACGCCAGTACCTTCCACGATAGCTTCTACTTCAATGCCATGGATGTCATTGTTGCGTACTTGAACTTCTTTTACATCAGAGTTCAAGATAGCTTCGATACCTTCTTCTGTCAACGCTGTATGCGCAGGGAAGATTTCTACACCTTCGCTATCAATAACGGGATATACAGTATCTTTACCCAACATATTTTCAACCATTGTGTTGCGTAATGTTGTACGAATCGTATCGTCCACTTCACCTAATGCAATAGTTTGAACAATGTTAGTATGGTTGATATCGCTGTCACTACCCAATTGTGCGCCACGCAATGCGATGGATTTTACCTGAGATTCTGCTAATGCTTCGATAGTTGCTTCTGTTACGATACTTTCAGCGTCAGCAATCACTTCCCCAGTCATAGGGTCTACTACATCGCGATCCAACACACGACCGATTAAATCATCTTTTAAGTATGTTAACGCATCTTTTGTATTGCGCGCTAAGCGAGCTCTTTCACGAGCTAAGTCGATACCTACTACGTCACAATCTTCTTCACGAACGATTACGTCTTGAGATACGTCAACAAGACGACGTGTTAAGTAACCGGAGTCAGCTGTACGAAGGGCTGTATCGGCCAAACCTTTACGAGCACCATGAGAGGACGTAAAGTAATCCAATACGGTCAAACCTTCTTTAAAGTTCGCTTTGATTGGTAAGTCGATGATACGACCAGATGGGTCCGCCATCAAACCACGCATACCCGCCAACTGACGGATCTGTTGTTTGTTACCACGGGCACCGGAGATGGCCATCATATATACTGGGTTGAAACCGTCTTGGTCAGCCGCCATATTATCCATCATGGCTTCTGTTACATTGTCGATTGCTTCATTCCAAAGATCGATTGTTTTACGGTAACGTTCTTCTTCTGTAATTAAACCACGACGATATAGACGGGATACTTTATTAACTTCTGTATCTGCTTCTTCTACGATACCAGCTTTTACTTCTGGTACTTTGATATCCGCAATAGCGATTGTCATACCAGCACGACGAGCGAAGGAGTAACCCAAGGATTTAATACGGTCCAATAGTTCTGCTGTTTTTTCGTTACCGAATGCTTGGAAACATTGGTCGACTAATTTACCAACCATTTTCTTATCCATGACTTTACCCAAGGACCATGTGCCGTCTTCTTCTTTCACAAATTGACGGATTTCTGGATATAGGGCTTCGTTGAAAATCAAACGACCTGCTGTCGTTTTAACTAAACCATATCCTTCGATACGAATGTAAATCACGTCTTGCAAACCGATGACACCAGAATCGTATGCCAACATCACTTCATCATAATTAGCGAAGCGTTTTGCTTTATCTTCTGTACCTTTACGAACTACTGTTAAGTAATATGTACCCAAAATCATATCCTGAGATGGAACCGCTACCGGTTTACCGTCTTTTGTGGACAAGATATTATGGGATGAAAGCATCAAGGTACGTGCTTCCGATTGTGCTTCTACGGACAATGGTAAGTGACACGCCATTTGGTCACCGTCAAAGTCAGCGTTGAAGGCTGTACATACTAAAGGATGCAATTTGATAGCACGGCCTTCCCAAAGGATTGGTTCGAAGGCTTGAATACCTAATCTATGCAACGTAGGGGCACGGTTTAATAATACTGGATGTTCTTTAATAACTTCTTCTAACGCTTCCCAAACACCAGGACCGATACGTTCTACTTGACGTTTTGCCGCTTTAATATTGCTAGCTTGTCCACGCTCTACCAAACGTTTCATAACGAATGGTTTGAACAATTCCAATGCCATCTCTTTTGGAAGACCACATTGATGCATTTTCAATTCTGGACCAACTACGATAACGGAACGGCCAGAATAGTCAACACGTTTACCCAACAAGTTTTGACGGAAACGACCTTGTTTACCTTTTAACATGTCAGATAAGGATTTCAATGGACGATTGCCAGGACCTGTGACAGGACGACCACGACGACCATTGTCAATCAACGCATCCACAGCTTCTTGTAGCATACGTTTTTCGTTGCGCACGATAATATCAGGAGCGCCTAAATCCAATAAACGTTTCAAACGGTTATTACGATTGATAACACGACGATATAAATCATTCAAGTCAGATGTGGCGAAACGACCACCATCTAATTGCACCATTGGGCGCAATTCAGGTGGAATCACTGGTACAACATCCATAATCATCCATTCTGGGCGGTTGCCAGATTGACGGAATGCTTCTACCACTTCTAAACGGCGAACGGCACGAACTTTACGTTGACCTGTGGCAGTTTCTAATTCACTGCGCAATTCATCGTTCAATGCTTCTAAGTCTAATTCGCAAAGTAATTCTTTAATCGCTTCTGCACCCATGTCGATACACACGAATGTGTTTTCTTCTAAGGCACCAAGTTCTAATTTTTCTTCACGAGTTAATACTTCGTATTCTTTTTCTTCTTCTGGGATTTCAGTATTCGATGAAAGTTCTGCATTCACAGCTTCTTTGTGTTTAGCAGAGTTAATTAATTGCAAGCGTTCACGACGTTGTGCAATGGTTTCAATGATAACACTTTTACCGCCAATGTTATACTCAGGCTCGTTAAACATAGCTTCGTATTCACGGAATTCAGTTTCAAATAACAACTGTTGTTTAGACAGCGGAGATTGACCTGGATCCACTACGATATACGCGGCAAAGTACAATACACGTTCCAAGGAACGAGGAGATATGTCAAGGATTAATCCCATACGAGATGGGATGCCCTTGAAATACCAAATATGAGACACTGGTGTAGCCAATTCGATATGGCCCATGCGTTCACGACGTACTTTGGCACGAGTCACTTCTACACCACATTTATCACAGACAACACCTTTATAACGGATGCGTTTATATTTTCCACAATGACATTCCCAGTCCTTGGTTGGTCCAAAAATGCGCTCACAGAATAAACCATCTCGCTCTGGTTTTAAGGTGCGGTAGTTAATTGTTTCAGGTTTTTTAACTTCTCCATGAGACCACTCCAAAATTTGTTGTGGCGAAGCTAAACCGATTCGCATGGAATCAAATTCATTTACATCTAGCACTGTATGCTCCCTCCTTTACGAGATAGTGGTATTACTCATTATCAGAAGATTCTACATAGCCACTAATTTGGCTGATAATATCGTCTTCTTCACCTGCTGTAACAGGCTCTTCTTCTACAATGTATCCGTCAGGTGTGCCTTCTACTGCGGAAGTTTTACTTTCTGCAGTCGCTTCTGTTGTACCTTCTTCCATGACTTCACGAATATCATCATGACGTGGTGCATCATCTTCATCTAATTCTTTGATGAGAACTTCTTCTTGATCTTCATTCAAGATTTTCACGTCAAGACCGATACTTTGTAATTCTTTCAACAATACTTTGAAAGATTCAGGTACGCCAGGTTCAGGAATGTTTTCACCTTTAACGATTTTTTCGTACGCTTTTACACGGCCTACAACATCGTCAGATTTTACAGTTAACAACTCTTGTAATGTATAAGCTGCGCCATAGGCTTCAAGAGCCCACACTTCCATCTCACCGAAACGTTGTCCACCGAATTGAGCTTTACCACCCAATGGTTGCTGTGTAACAAGGGAGTACGGACCTGTAGAACGAGCATGGATTTTATCATCTACTAGATGGTGAAGTTTCAACATGTATACATAACCAACGGTAACTTTGTTATCCATTTTTTCGCCTGTACGGCCATCGTATAATACTGTTTTACCATCATCATCACGACCAGCAATGCGAAGTGTATCGAATACGTCACTTTCATGAGCGCCGTCAAATACTGGTGTTGCAATATGGATGCCCGCTGTATCAGGTTTCGGCATGCCATATGTGTTAAAGTCGTAACCATATTTTTCCAACTCAGTGCGTAAGTGACTGCGTTTTTCTCGAACATGGTGAATCGTATCGATGACATTAACCACACGGCGAAGTGTGCGCAATTCTTCTTCTAAAGCTGTTTCCATTTCTGGACGTTCCGCTTCTACATCATCAAATGTTTCAATACCTAATTCATAGATGCGTTTTTCTTCTGCCAATAAGAAATCATAACGAGTTTGTCCACCCAATTCTTCAAATTTTTCTTCTGCACAATGTAAAATCTTATCTAATGCCACTACTTTTTGACTGTCGATTTGTTTATCTGTTTCAAGGTAATTCGCAATCGTCGGATCTGCAATGGATTGTTCTAGACTTTCAATTTCTGCGTAGATATCTTTAATACCGTCGATACCATCCCAGTAAGTACCATTCAATTTAGCTTCGTTAAGTACTTCTTTGATTTTTAGGTCTGTTGCTTTAATTTGCATACCCAAACCTTGTACTGCCCAACCTAAATGTGTTTCTAATACCTGTCCGATGTTCATACGAGACGGTACGCCTAACGGGTTCAACACGATTTGTACTGGTGTACCATCTGGTAAGAATGGCATATCTTCTTGGCGCATAACGCGAGAAACAACACCTTTGTTACCATGACGGCCCGCCATTTTATCGCCTTCGTGGATTTTACGTTTTTGTGCAATATATACACGAACCACTTTATTAACACCTGGTTGTAATTCGTCACCATTTTCACGAGTGAAGATTTTAACGTCCACAATTTTACCCGCTTCACCATGTGGCACACGCAAGGAAGTATCGCGAACTTCACGTTCTTTATCGCCGAAAATCGCACGTAATAAACGTTCTTCTGGAGTTAATTCAGTTTCCCCTTTAGGAGTTACTTTACCAACTAAGATGTCACCAGGTTTTACTTCTGCACCGATGCAGATGATACCGTTTTCATCCAAGTTTTTAAGGTTATCATCACCAGTATTTGGTAATTCACGAGTGATTTCTTCGGCACCTAATTTCGTGTCACGAGCATCACATTCGTACTCTTCGATATGGATGGATGTGTAAATATCTTCCTTACAAAGTTCTTCACTTAATAAGATCGCATCCTCGTAGTTATAACCTTCCCAAGGCATGAAGGCTACCAACACGTTGAAACCTAATGCTAATTCGCCACCATCTGTAGCTGGACCATCTGCCAACACTTGACCTTTCACAACGGATTGTCCACGGTATACGATTGGTTTTTGGTTAAAGCATGTAGATTGGTTAGAACGCATGAATTTATTCAATGTATATACGTCTACACGACCATTGTCACGTTGCACATGGATTTCATGGCCCCAACAACGTGTGACAATACCAGCTTCTTTTGCCAATACGCAAACACCGGAGTCTGTGGCCGCTTTGTATTCCATACCTGTACCTACCAATGGTGCTTGCGCACGAAGTAATGGCACTGCTTGACGCTGCATGTTCGCACCCATCAAGGCACGGTTCGCATCGTCATTTTCTAAGAATGGAATCATCGCAGTACCGATAGATACTACTTCTTTTGGACTTACGTCCATGTAGTCTACTTTATCTGGAGATACTTCTAATACGTCATGACCACGACGACATGCGATGTGATCAGATACGAAATAACCATCTTCATCGATACGAGAGTTCGCTTGGGCAATTGTCATGCCTTCTTCTTCATCAGCTGTCATATATACAACTTGGTCAGTAACACGAACTTTCAACACTTTGTTAGCATCTTCGGCTGTACCATATATTTTTTCAATTTTACGGTACGGTGCTTCTATGAAACCAAATTCGTTCACTTTCGCATAGTTGGACAAGGAGTTGATCAAGCCGATGTTTGGACCCTCTGGAGTTTCGATTGGACACATACGACCATAATGGGAATGATGCACGTCACGAACTTCAAAGCCCGCACGCTCACGAGATAAACCACCAGGTCCTAGTGCAGATAGACGACGTTTATGTGTCAATTCGCCCAATGGGTTAGTTTGGTCCATGAACTGGGACAACTGAGAAGAACCAAAGAATTCTTTAATAGCTGCCACAACTGGACGGATGTTCAATAATGCTTGTGGTGTAATGACAGATAGATCTTGAATTGTCATACGTTCTTTGACCACACGTTCCATACGAGTTAAACCGATACGGAATTGGTTTTGCAACAATTCGCCTACGCAACGAAGACGACGGTTACCCAAATGGTCGATATCGTCAGTTTGTCCAATGCCTTCGATTAAGTTCATCATGTAACTTACGTTCGCAATCATGTCTTCACGAGTCACTGTGCGATGGCTGAACGGCAAATTACTGTTGTTACAGATAACTTTCACAACAGTACCTTCTGTATTCACTACGAAGAACTCAGGTACTACATCACCGCTGTATACGCCACTATTAGCTACAATCTCAAGAACTTCTTCGTTCACATAGGTATTCGCTTCTACGATGATTTCGCCATTTTCGTCTACGATTGGTTCCGCCAATGTTTGACCGAACAAGCGTTGACGCCAGCCTAATTTTTTATTTAATTTATAACGACCTACACGAGCTAAATCATAGCGTCGAGGGTCAAAGAATAAATTATCGAATAAGTTACGAGCACTTTCCACAGTTGGTGGTTCCCCTGGACGAAGTTTTTTGTAGATTTCTACTAAAGCCTCATCAGCGGATTGTGTGCTGTCTTTTTCCAATGTACGAAGTAAACGTTCATCGTATTCTGGATGACCATTTTCGTCCACTTGTCCATTCCAGAATAATTCCAAGATGGATTCATTAGTTTCCCAACCTAATGCACGCACTAGTACTGTAGCTGGTAATTTACGGTTACGGTCAATACGTACGGACACGATGTCATTCGCATCTTTTTCTAACTCGATCCAAGCACCACGATTTGGAATCACTGTAGAATCATACAAACGGTTACCCATAGTATCGATGCTGCCACCGTAGTACACCCCTGGGGAACGAACCAATTGGGATACGATAACACGTTCCGCACCATTGATGATGAACGTACCTGTATCTGTCATCAATGGGAAGTCGCCCATGAATACTTCTTGTTCTTTAATATCTGGATTTTCTGGATCATTGTTAACGAGACGAACATTGACACGCAATGGTGCTGCATAGGTTGCATCACGATTCTTGCATTCGTTAATGTCGTACTTCGGTTCTCCAAGGCTGAATCCCTCAAAGGAAAGAGCTAGCTTTCCCGAATTGTCTTTAATCGGAGAAATATCGTTAAAAATATCTTGTAAACCGCTCTCTAAAAACCACTCATAAGACTTGCGTTGCACGTCTAACAAATGTGGCATTTCGAGAACTTCGTTAATCTTAGCGTAGGTATATCGAGTACGCTTACCCACCTGCTCAGGTTTGAACATGTTCTTTTCACCCCTCATAAAAATTGGCTTACATATTCTATAACGGTATGACTGCAGACGATTCCAGGTCTCAGTTTTCCTGCTGACCAATGACAAAATAAGCAAGGCTCGTAATTTTTTCTTGTGAACCTTGCTTTCCTCATTTCAGCACAACCTTGGATATATTCCTTCATCAATTCAATGTTATAGTTACTTTTTTGCAATTAAATATTATAATGTCCTTACATCTATTTGTCAAGACTTTTTAATGAAAGTCTCATCGCCATCTCTAGAGTAGTCAAACATTTGTGACAGAATCTCCTGAAAATATTTTTAATAGCACTCTGCTATGCATTCTGATGACCAGTGCTTCCTTACACCCATTACTACTTAACGATATATGTAGGTATACAAAGAAGAACTTGGATCACTAATGCATTACACATCAGTATCCAAGTCCTTTTCTTTTACCATCTGCACAGCACCGACCGGGCATATGGCATAACAATCGCCACAGTGAATGCACATGTCCTGATGAATGACATAGCGATCACCATTGCGAGTGATAGCCTGTGTCGGACAATCCATGGCGCATCCAGCACAACACACACAGGTGTCTTTAATATGAAAATACATAGACAAGCCTCCTAGTATTAGTATACTACGAGGCCTGTGATTAGACTATAGAGTGTGTTACCAAATATATTTTACGCTTACATTGCCACGGTACCCTTGGTAATAAGAGCCACCTAAATTTCTTTCAAAGCGAACATCGCCATACACATACCAGCGATCACTCGTACGCCACTGTGCACCGATACCTAATTCACCGATAGTGCGACCATAATCACCTCTCAATGTATCTTGACCGATGTGCACTGTATAGGCATTGGTAAAAGTTTGCCAGATATTGGCTACACCATACACTGTGCGATGTGCAACGCCTTGTCGATTGTAACTTTCACGGGATAAACGAACACCAATACGTCCTACCAACGTACCATGTCCCCCATGAGATACCGCTTTATCGGTGCCATGGATACCTTGTAATTTAAGATAGGAATACACTAATTGACCTTGTGGTTCTAAAATCGTGCGACCATGTTCGTTCTCGCGCAACACATGAGGTCGACCTGCTTCTACAGATCCAGCAAAGCCCCAACTAGATTGTGTTTCTTTACTATGACCTACCGCTTCATAGGCATTACGAAGGAAGCTCACTTGTCCAACCCAGTCTACGTATTGATCATGAGCGCCGTATTTCGTTCTTGTTAAACCGATGGATAGATTACGTACTGCACCTGTGCCAGTTTGTAAGTCTGTAGCCTGCTGCCCTTTGTCATCTGTATTAAAATTATCATAGAACTTCGCTTGACCATATTGGTATGCTACATAAGCACCATTAAAGCTCGTAGTACCATCTTCTTTTGTTTTCACATTCCAATCACGACCTAATTGAATGCCATTTGTATGTAATGTATAGCCAAATCGATGTCCATTATGATGTCCGTAATCTTTGATGACTTTCGCCCACATTGGATGTTGATCACCATCTTCATGATGGGCATACATGACACGGCTCATCGGATAGGATTCCATATGACGTTGTTCATGTAACACACGAGGGTTTTCACTACGACGTTCATGCAAAGTACGCAAAATTTGACCCATCATACGCGTGTTCACCTCTGGCATTTGCGTATACCCAGGAACACGTTTATCAAGCATCGGCGTTTTATTCAATCCTGTCAATGTCCAGTACCACTCATGTTTATTATCTTTCACACGGTGCGCTAGTTTCAATTCACCTGCACCGGTTGTTTTCGCCACCCCTGTGAAAGCCCCTTCTTCTGTGCCAGCTTCTGTATCGGCACGAACTACCGGTACTGAATTTTTATTTAAATCTGCTGCAATGGATCCAATAGATCCATCGATTACTTCTTCTTTGCCATTGGCCGATACAGGTACAATCTTAGTTGTGCCAGTCGCCGTGCCTGTAATATGTAACAAGTCAGATTTGGAGTTCGTTCCTACATCATCACCTGGGGAATCCCATTTTGTGTTCATCTTCACCGTTCCATCGGTACCGATGTAATTCCCATTCAAGGTCAACACATCTTCATAGGATTTATTTACCGTGGTGATAATACCACCAGTATTATTAAAAGTAGATGCGGTAGTACCATCTTTTTGTACGGTAGTCACTGTATATTCTGCTTTAGATCCATCTGTCAGGTTAGTACCCGCATCAAGAATACCACCATTAGACAATGTCACTGTGGTAGCTGTAGCAGTTTGAGGTCCCGTCAAATCTTCCTTCTTCGCCAATCGCCAAGTAGCTCCTGTATCTACGGTCATATTCAAAGTAGACCATTTGTCGGCTTGAATTAAGCCTGTGACTAGAGCTTTATCTTTAATGGTAGCTGTTAACTCTGAAGTGGCACGTTTCGTTTCATCGGTGGCGGTTATATTTTCTGATTTGGCACGAATGAGCCATCCCTTTTTCGCTGCTGTGGCTTCGGATAAGTTGCCAGAAAGAGTGAATTTGGCGTTTTTGACGTTCATTGCGCCCCAGTCAAAACGGCTGCGTAATACATCTTCTTTACCTAACATGCCAGCTCCCCAGATTAAATCACCATTCTTTTTAAACTCTGCATTTGCTAACACTAAATCATCCACTTCAGATGTAGTCGACAATTTTGTATTATGCAAGGTAACCACATTATTAATATTCTCTTTTCCACGAGCTAAGACCTCTTTAAACCTCAAGAAAGAGTTTAAGTTTACTACTCCTAAATTTTTATAATCAAAGGTATCAAACACAATAGCATTAGTACTAGATTTAATTTCAGACGCTTCTTTTGTGTTAGCCCCAGTAACAGTGAACTTTGAACCGTTATCAAATAGTCGTACCGCTCCAGAACCGCGGTATTCTTTTCTATCCCATGTGACTACACCATTCGTTCCTGTGGTGTCTACGGTCAGTTTTCCATTTGCTACTACCTGAGCTCCGACTCCAGCATCACCATTCCCTGGTTTACCAATTTTAATACCCGCAGAGTTAACCCCATTAGCCTTTACCGTAATCGAAGTGTCACCATCAAATGTGGCTTTCGCATCGGTTCCTGATACATACAGGCCAACTAGATAGTCTGCTACTTTAGCTGCGCTTTTATCTTCTACGGTAACATTTACAGCACCTGTGCTATGAAATTCAGGTTTTGCTCCATTAGAACGGTATAGACGAATCCCTGACATTTGGTATCCCGTTTCAAACTTACCTTTAGGAACCGGCACTCCCGTATAATTACCTCGTTTCGTATCTTCTGTATTATTAACTACTATATTGGCATTATTCACAGTAAATTTCGTGGTAGCATCTTTGTCACCGCCATTCCATCCATAGCCAACAGCCACACCATAGGCTGCATCACTATCGGGACTATGACCTGTATCAGCTTGTCGATTCGACTTCGTCACGGTTACATTCAGATTATCAATATTTGTATCAGATGTGCCACGCACAATCATCCCTTTGGGACGGTTATTCACAGCTTTGCTACCAGGGGTAACGGTAATGTTCAAATTCTCTGCTGTTAGGTTCGCGCTTGTGATATTCATACCTAAGCTTTCATCTGCACCATTCTCCATAGTTACAGACAAATCTTCTGTACCTGTTATAGTCAGCGTCGCTCCATTCGAGACACCTACTCCAGAGTTAGTATACGTATCCGTTCCACCTGTCTCTGTTGTTGTGCTGTTATAAGACTGCTGCAACGCACCATAGGATACACTCGTTGTCAGCGCATAGGCCGTTAACATCGCGGCCACACTCATCACACACTTTCTTTTCATTCTTACCGCTCCTTAACACACAATGTACGCACATTAAATGGTGCACAACCACCATCTTGAATACCTCCATTCTACCCCCCCCGATTCCAGTTGTCAAGGACAATCGCCTTTATTTGTGCTCCCTAAAAACACTTTGTGAATTATATACCGATTGGGAGTTCTTTATTCAATTCGTTCTCTCGAATGTAGATGCTACATTCATGCTATAGATAAATATTTCTTATCATCATATGGTGGTCACCCGCCCCTTATAGAACGCTTACCAAAATCTATCTGACCCTACCAGAGACTCTCTTGATACTACAAACATAAAAGAGGAATACCGACTCATCAGCATTCCTCTATCTATTGTATTCTTCTACGTTATACTTGCTTATATATTATTCTTCCACAATGCACTGACACATCTTCATCGTCAACAGTGCCGCCTCATGGGATTCTCGGGTCACCCCTGCACAACATCTAGCATCTACATGCAAAGGTATTTCCGGTAGGCCCGCTTTCAAAATGAGTGCATTCGATACGACGCAAATGTCTGTGCATAGACCAACCATCGTAATTGTTTCAATAGATTCCGCTTCATGCATCGCCTTAAGGTGATCCAATAAAGCTAAGGATCCAAAGTTAGGTTTATCTAACACATCCACTCGTTGTCCTCGTTCACGAGCCACTTCCAACAGGTCATCAGCAATCTCCCAGCCTTTGGTGCCACGGGCACAATGTTCCACCGGCAAATGCTTCCCCTCTTGGCTTTCAAGATAACCGCCATCGTGGGTATCACGAGTAAACACAATGAGACCAGTAAAATTGCGAATTTTTTCACGTACCGCCGGTACAATGGCCTGCGCCTGTGGTGAACCTAAAGTTCCATCAATAAAATCATGTTGCATATCTATCACAATCAATACGTTCATAGGGCATCTCCTTTGTTAGAAAGTAGGCAAGGAAATGATACATTCCCTTGCCTTACCTAAATTACTAGTACTAAACCTTTGACTACTTATGCTATTGTCATTATCCTTTGACTACGTCAGCACAACGAGCACATAATGTTGGATGATCCCCATCTTGACCAACTGTGTCACGGTGAATCCAGCAACGTTCGCATTTTTCTAACTCAGAAGGAGTTACCACGATGGATAAGGCTCCGTCTTCTACTGTTACTGCGTTGGCTGGTGCATTGTTACGGCCTTCCACTACATGTGCTTCAGACACGATTAGCAAGCTAGCTAGGGAACCCCCGAATCCAGTCAATGCTTGATACGCATCGCCATCTGCATAGACAGTGATAGATGCATCCAAGGAGTGACCGATAGCTTTATCACGGCGAGCCCCTTCTAAGGCTTTTGTCATTTCGCTACGAAGGTCTAACATCGTCGCCCAACGAGCGGACAATTCTCCGTCCACATGCTCTGCATGACCTTGTGGCCAATCTGCTAACATCACGCTTTCTTCCATGCCCTCTTCTTTTGGCATGTATTGCCATACTTCTTCGGCTGTGAAAGAAAGAACTGGAGACACCATTTTAACTAATGTTGTCAAGATTTCGTAAATTGCAGTTTGCGCACTACGACGAGCTACGTTGTTTTCTTTCTCTGCGTACATTGTATCTTTCAACACGTCTAAGTAGAAAGAAGATAAATCTACTGTACAGAAGTTATGGATTGTGTGATACAAGATGTGGAATTCATAGTTTTCGTAAGCATTTGTTACTTTTTGACGAACTTCTTCTAAACGATGCAATGCCCAACGATCCAATTCTGTTAAATCTTTGTAAGCTACTTTATCTGTGT
The DNA here is from genome assembly GCF_003992005.1 of Veillonella sp. VA139. Lineage (GTDB taxonomy): Bacteria > Bacillota > Negativicutes > Veillonellales > Veillonellaceae > F0422. Next base: position 17,964 of record NZ_RQVL01000009.1, read on the forward strand.
TCGGGTTAAAGTTATCTAAATTACCCAACAAGAAACGGAATGTGTTACGGATTTTACGATATACTTCCGCCAATTGTTTTACGATATCTTTGGACAAACGCACGTCTGCTTGGTAATCTGCAGAGGATACCCATAAACGCATTACGTCAGCACCGTGTACATCGATGATGTCGGAAGGAGCCACTGTATTGCCTACAGATTTAGACATTTTACGGCCTTCCCCGTCCACTACGAAACCGTGAGTCAATACGGCATTGTATGGTGCATGACTACGTGTAGCGATACCTGTTAACAAGGAAGAGTTAAACCAACCACGATGTTGGTCGGAACCTTCTAAGTACATAGCACAAGGTACATCCATTTCATTTTGTTCCAATACGCCAGACCAAGAGCTACCGCTGTCGAACCATACGTCCATGATGTCTGTTTCTTTGTGGAAAGAATCATGTCCGCAAGATGGACATGTGAATCCTGCTGGCAATAATTCTTTCGCTTCATGAGCCCACCAAGCGTTGGAGCCTTCTTTAGCAAACCATTCTTGTAAAGAAGAGATGGTATCATCATTGATGATGTGCTCTCCGCAATGGTCGCAATAGTAGATAGGAATTGGCACACCCCACGCACGTTGACGAGAGATAACCCAGTCCCCACGGTCTGCAATCATATTATAAATACGGTCATGACCCCATTTAGGAATCCATTGTACTTGCTCGTCGATGGCTTTCAATGCTTCTTGACGGTAGCCATCCACGGAAGAGAACCATTGTTCTGTAGCACGATAGATAACAGGGTTTTTACAACGCCAACAATGGGCATATTGGTGACGGATATTGCCTTTTTGTACCAACGCACCGTTATGAGCTAAGATTTTGATCACTGGCACTTCTGCATCATGGATTTCAACACCAGCTAGTGGTTGTTCTGTATCACCATAGCGAGGTTCATCTACTTTGGCAATGTAACGACCAGTAGCATCGACTAAGGATAGAATATCAAAATCGATTTTACCTGCATCTTTGTATGCTTTCACCACGTTAAAGTCATCTTCACCATGAGCAGGAGCAGTATGTACGCAACCTGTACCAGCATCTAATGTAACGTGAGAACCCAACAAGATAGGAGCATTACGATCTGCAAATGGATGTTTAAAGTTCGCCAATTCTAATTCGCTACCTTTGAACGTATTCAACACTTCATAGGATTCTACGCCCATTTCTTTGGTAGCTGTTTCAATCAAGCCATTCGCTAATAACCATGCCTCATCGCCGATTTTCACCCAAGAGTAATCTAATTCTGGATTCACAGAAATCGCTTGGTTGGCAGGCATTGTCCAAGGTGTTGTTGTCCAGATGACGGAGAACAATTTGGTTGTATCAAGACCTGCTGGCAATGTACTTTCAGCGCCGTTTACGTAAGCAAATTTAACATAGATGGAGAAAGATTTCTTCTCAGCATATTCAATTTCCGCTTCTGCCAAGGCAGTTTCACAATGTGTACACCAGTATACAGTTTTCAAACCTTTGTAGATGTAACCGCGTTTCGCCATTTCACCGAACACGCCGATTTGTTTCACTTCGAACTCAGGGCGCAATGTCAAATACGGACGATCCCATTCGCCAAGTACACCGAAACGAATGAAATCTTTCTTTTGTTCTTCCACACAATTGAGTGCGTATTCACGACATTTGTTACGAAGATCCAGAGGACTCATTTCATGACGGTTCAAACCAGTGTTTTTAATAACCGCATGCTCGATAGGAAGACCATGTGTATCCCAGCCAGGAATATATGGTGTGTAATGGCCTTGCATCGTTTTATATTTCATCACAATGTCTTTTAATGTTTTGTTCAAGGCATGACCGATATGCAATTTACCATTTGCGTACGGAGGGCCATCATGTAAAATAAAAGATTTTTTGCCTTTATTTTTAGCTAAGCGTTTTTCATAAATTTTGTTATCTTCCCAAAACTTGATAAATTCTGGTTCGCGCTTTGGCAAATTACCGCGCATAGGAAATTCTGTTTCAGGCAAGTGCAAGGTCTTACCATAATCCACTTCATTAGACATTGTATTTCTCCTCTCAATAAAAAAAGCACCCGCTCCCCGAAGGGACGAATGCAAATCCGTGGTACCACCCTACTGATGATTCTTGTGAAAGTAACCCCCAACGAATCATCGCTCAAACATATAACGGTGTCCACCGATGTGAGTACCCCCAGTACGGGCTCCCCAACATATACTCAAAAGTGATCCGCCATGCATTCACCCATGAGGCTTTCACCATCCCTCACTCGCTCGGAGCTACCTTGCATGACCGTCTTTATCAACGTATTAACATATATCGTTGTCAATTACAGGTACAATTATATACTATCTGTGGGGCACTTGCAATAGGGGCAAACACATTCGACGGTGTCAATATGAACGACATATGATATTGTCATAGTGTAAACATAGTTAGTATAAAATGTTTGTAAGAAGATAGACATGGTTTGATATAATAGATATATCCACTATTTAGTAAGTGCAGAAAAAGGAGTTACAATGAAGGTAAGTAAAACAGTATTAGTATTAACAGCTATTATGGGGATGACTTGGTTAGGAACATTTGCAATGAATGGTGTCGCTTATACGCCGGAAGAAGTACCCCAATATGGAATGTTAGTCATAGAAGACGCGGTAGAGCTTGTGTATCCTAATAAATCGATCTATACGAATTATGTTCCTCTGATTCGTTGGGACCTAGGAGGACCAGATCCTCTAGATAGAGTCGCCATTTATGACGGCGGAGACTATTATAAATATGTCACCTATGGATTAACTGAACTTTATGATAAAAAAAGTGAAGATAGAACAAAAAGTGGGTTTGGTATGGAATTTACCCTTAAGTTAAAGAAAGATGCCTATGAGGATGAAGAAAAGGAACTCAAAAATGTAGTTGGGCACTTACAGACTCTTGCGAGAGCCACCAAAGAAGATGGAGAAATTTTTAAACCTTATGAATACATTTATACAGGACAAACTTTTGGCATGGACATAGAGCATAAATCTAACATTGTTGGTTTTATTACAATTCCTGATCCAGAATTAAGAGTTGTACATAACTTTTATGGAAGTGTAGATTTTATTGCATTTATTGGTGTAACGGAACAAGAATTACAAGCAGTTATGAAAAAAGAACTTACTGTAAAAGAGTTATACGAAAAACTTGGCAGTGATGTGACAAGTTATACTAGAAAGTCTGTGATATAGTATGGAACTTTGGAAACGCACATTATACGTTTGTTTATTTGGTGCCTTCATGGCATCGGTGGGGCTTAGTCAAGCAGCTCCGCTTATCCCCTTATATTTACAGGACCTAGGCGTCCACGATCAGGGGGACCTCGCCAATTGGTCTGGTCTCGCCATGGGGATGACCTATCTCATGGTGGCCCTCTTCGCACCCTTTTGGGGTAAGCTGGCCGACCGCAAGGGGCGCAAACTCATTTTATTGCGCGCTAGTCTTGGCATGGCTATTACAAATGCACTCCTCGGCTTTGCCCAAACTCCAGAGCACATTGTTATCATACGGATTCTAAATGGAATGATTTCCGGATTTTTCTCTGGTTCTATTACACTCGTAGCCACACAAACACCACAAACCCAAACGGGCTGGGCCCTAGGACTCTTGTCCGCTGCCAACTTGGGTGGCTCTCTCCTGGGTCCCATGATCGGTGGTTACATCGGTGGTCTTTTTGGCATTCGCTACGCCTTCTTCATCGTGTCTGCCTTACTAGGGACAGCCTTCCTATCTACCTTATTCTTTGTAAAAGAAGAATTTACACCGCAACCAAAAGGGGCCTCTCAATCCTTATCCACGTTGAAAGCGTCCATTCCCGACTGGAAAGGACTCATCTACATCTCTGTAGGCTCTTTTATCTTCGCTTTCACTACCATGGCAACAGCTCCTATCCTATCTGTATTCGTACAACAAATCGTAGGACAGGGCGCAGAGCACATTGCCCTTTTGGCAGGATTAGCATTTACGGTAACAGGTCTCGCACAAATGGTGGCTAGTTCTGTCCTCGGTAAATACATCGATAAACTAGGACCACGGTTCATCCTGTGGACTAGTTTCATCTACGTCGGTCTCGTGACCATACCACAAGCCTTCGTGACCGACATCTACACCTTGTGCATCTTGCGATTCCTACTTGGCATCGGCCTAGGCGGATTATTACCAGGTATTAATACTTTCATCTCGAGCATTACCCCAAAAGCATTCGCAGGACAAGTCTTCGCCTATAACCAATCTACCTTGTTTATGGGCTACTTCATCGGATCCCTTGGAGGCTCCTTTATTGCATCCCAATGGGGGTTCGGAGCAATGTTTATCACCACTGGGGCGATGATTGCCCTCACAGGAGTGTTCTTGAAAGTCACATTAGGGCGTACTCGAACAGCTAATCATTAATTACATTCCTGTAAAATACTGTATATTTTGAAACACTATATACTTCGTATTATATTAGTTCTTTACTACTTAGTATCTGCTATACAATATATACTCATAAGGACACATGCAAGAAACTATTAAAAAATAAATGCAATATAACAAAACAGAGGTCTTATTCCAAAGGCCTCTGTTTTTTCTTATTATATTAAAACCATTTTGTATATAAAGGTACTCTACTACTGCTACGTATTTAGCGTAAATTATGCTATAACAGTACTTCGTATGCATACGAATCAGTATCTAGTATACTTATAATAACAATGTAAACCTATAATGTATTCACACCTGTTTCCAAAGGGAAGCCTTCATAGGTCACCCAATCGCTAGAGCTACCTACGTACATAGCAGGTTCTACACCGATTTCGGCAAGAGCAATCATCAAATTCGCTGCAGTCACGCCAGAGCCACAATAGGTGACGATAGGTTTTTCCATCTTAGCTAAGTCACCGTAGGCTTGTTCTAACTCTGGAACTGGACGTACACCATCAGCGGTAAATCCCCATTCGTAGAAATGATTGATCGCCCCTGGGATATGTCCTGTCATACCATCCATAGTATCCACTACAGATCCATCATAGCGCTGTGGTGCTCGTGCGTCGATGAGGACATGACTGCCAGTTTGGCTAGCTTGTAATACTTCATCACGATGCATTAATAAATGGTCTTGCAAGGTATACTCCAATGGCTTTGAATCTGCCACGGTTGGTGTCTCCTCTTGGGTCAACGGATACCCTTCACGATGCCAGCGCTCAATGCCACCGGCTAGGACTTTCACATTGGTGAAACCCATGTATAGTAGCAAGAACCGCAAGCGACCAGCAAAGGAAATCCACGCGTCGTACACTACGATGTGGGAATCCATGGTCACACCGCATTCACTCAATCGTTGTGCTAATACGGACATATCTGGCACCGGGTGACGACCACCGTGCACGCCTAATGGTCCGCTCATATGCGCATCCATATCGATGGCAAAAGCCCCTGGAATATGGGCCCCTGCATAGGCATCAAAACCTCGTGCATCCAACACAACGACTGTATCTAATTGTTCCTGTAATTCTTTCGGTGAAAGTAACACGCTCATTGTTACACCTCCAATATATAAATTAATATGTCTATGTTACATCTCTATCCTATCTAGTATGCATAAAAAATATGCCTTCAGAGGATAGCTATTGCTGTCTCTCCAAGATATACTATAGGACCTTAACTATCATATAGAAACTATCTCTTACGGTTCTGTTAGATACAATAGAAACTGTTAACATACCCATACAAACAATAAAGAATGCCATACACTCTCTATAATCTAGTGTAACATAGATTATCTTCGATGTGTATGGCATTTCTATTCATACGTGTATTCTGTTGAATGCTATTGATTCCCGTCAGTTTTCAATACTTTGAAAGCCGTCAGTTCACCTTCTAGCCCTTAATCGCCTGAAACGCTTCTTTTGCAATTTGCAATGTGTATGCCAAGTCTTGTTCGCTGTGGCATGTGGACAAGAAGTTACTTTCATATTGGCTGGCTGCATAATAGATGCCACGTTCCAAATTGTAGTGGAAGAACGTTTTGAATGCTTCCATGTCACAAGCACTAGCATCATCGAAGTTACGCACCTCTTTGTCTGTGAAGAACAAGGTAAACATAGAGCCCACACGTTGCAGCACCACAGGTACGCCTACTTCTTTCGCTGCCGCTTCTAATCCTTGGCATAAAGCTTCTGTAGATTCCTCTACTTGACGGAATGCATTCGGATGTTTTTGCAACATTGATAAAGTAGCTAGACCTGCTGCCATGGCTACTGGATTACCACTCAAGGTGCCAGCTTGGTACACAGGGCCGGATGGAGCGATGGCAGACATAATGTCTTTCTTGCCACCGAATACCGCCATTGGTAAGCCACCGCCTACGATTTTGCCTAAGCAGGTCAAATCTGGAATGACATTGTAATATTTTTGTGCCCCTCCAGAACTGGATCGGAATCCGCACATTACTTCATCAAAGATGAGGACTACGCCGTGCTCTGTCGTTACTTCACGCAAGGTTTCCAAGAATCCTTCCACAGGAGGCACGCAACCCATATTGCCTGCTACTGGTTCTACGATGATGGCTGCAATGCTTTTTCCATGTTCTGCAAATAACTGACGAACCGCATCAGAATCATTGTACGGCAAAGTAATGGTATCTGACGCCACACCTACTGGCACGCCTGGACTATCTGGAACGCCGAAGGTCGCTAAGCCAGAACCAGCTTTCACCAACAAGCTATCACTATGACCATGGTAACAGCCGATAAATTTCACAATTTTGTCACGACCTGTATAGCCACGAGCCAAACGCAATGCACTCATCGTAGATTCTGTACCGGAGTTCACCATGCGTACCATTTCCATAGATGGATAGAAAGCTTGAATTTTCTTCGCTACTTCTGTTTCTAGTAACGTTGGCGCTCCATAACTAGTACCACGAGGGATGGCTTCCAAAATGGATGCGACAATTTCAGGATTCGCATGGCCTAGAATCATAGGACCCCAAGACAATACGTAATCGATGTACTCATTGCCATCAATATCGTAAATGCGAGATCCACTGGCAGAACTGATGAAAGGAGGATTGCCCCCCACACTGCGGTAAGAGCGAACAGGACTGTTCACGCCGCCCGGCATATATGTACGAGCCTCTGCAAAGGCTTGTTTTGATTTTTCTAAACTAAACATAATTGGCTCCTATATTTCCACACTATTTTTCTTGTAGCCAACGTGCCACATCCAAGGCATGGTAAGTAATAATCATCTTTGCCCCTGCTCGTTTCATGGATAACAAGGTTTCTAAAGTAATGCGTTTTTCGTCCACTAAACCTGCTGCCGCAGCTGTTTTAATCATGGCATATTCACCGCTGACATTGTAAACGGCTAAAGGACAATCGAAGTTATCCCGTACTTCGCGTACAATATCCAAATAGGATAGAGCTGGTTTAATCATAATGATATCCGCCCCTTCGATGATATCTTGTTCCACTTCACGCAAGGCTTCTAAACGATTGGCCTCATCCATTTGGTATCCTTTACGGTCCCCAAATCCTGGCGCAGAATGGACTGCATCACGGAATGGACCATAGTAAGCAGATGCATATTTCGCCGCATAACTCATGATGGATACATGGCTGAATCCCTCTGCATCTAAAGCTTCACGGATCGCCGCGATACGTCCATCCATCATGTCCGATGGCGCCACCATGTGAGCGCCCGCTTTCGCATGGCTCACTGCTACATTGCACAACAATGGCAACGTCGCATCATTGATGACTTCATGATGCTCCACATGACCGCAATGACCGGTAGATGTGTATTGGCATAAGCATACATCAGAGATCACGATTAGGTCTGGTACTTCTTTGCGGATCGCCATAATCGCTTGTTGCACCGGTTGTTCCATGTCCCACGCAGAAGAACCATCTTCATCTTTGTAAGTAGGAATGCCGAAAATTTCCACACCCTTGATACCTAAGTCATAGGCTTCTTTCGCCAATTTTACAGCCTCATCCACGGACACATGGTATTGTCCTGGTAAAGAAGAAATTTCTTCTTTCACAGCTGTTCCAGGAACGATAAATATAGGATAAATTAAGTCTTCTACTTGTAATGTTGTTTCACGAACCAACGCGCGCATGGCTGGATTAATGCGCAATCGTCTTGGTCTATTTCGTAATTCCATACTGTGCCTCTTTCTATTTGCAATCGTTCAAGATTAAGTCCACCATCGCAGGGATTGTGAAAGTTTCTCCAATTAAATCTGGTTGAATTCCTTCTTCCACGCAAGTTGCGCCTGTAATTGGTCCAATACAAACAACCTTCGTATTGCCTAGTAAGGTCACCGCATCAGCTCCAAGCATATCTTTTGTATTTGTCACCGTAGAAGAACTTGTGAACGTAATGTAATCTACTTCTCCTACTCGCAAGGCTTCTTCTAAATATTCTTTGTGGGACGTATCTTGTACCGTTTCATACAAGCGCAATACCGTCACGTCGCATCCCGCCTGTGAAAGTCCTTTATAAATCACGTCGCGCGCCACTTTTGGTTGTACCAATACAAACCGCAAGTCCCCTAGCGCTCGCTCTGGCCATACACGGCCTTGTTCAGCAGTAATCGTTTCTACCACAGATTCCGCTTGGTAATTTGGTGGCACGATGTCCGCACGAATCCCACGATCTAATAAAGATTTCGCCGTCGCACTGCCGATAGCACATACTTTCATAGAACCTAAAGCACGGCTATCTAAGCCACGGTCTAATAAGCCATCAAAGAAGAATCGTACTCCTTCGGCAGATGTAAAAATTAATCCATCGTAGGAAGATAAGCTATCGTATGCCACATCCATCTCCTCTGTACGAGGCAAGGCTTGCGTTTTAATAGCGGATGCTTCGATGACGTGCGCCCCTAATTCCAGTAAACGCTCCGACAAAGCACTCGCTTTACTACGAGCTCGTGTGACAACGATGGTTTTACCAAATAATGGTTTATTATCGAACCAACGTAATTGATCCCGCAAGGATACCACTTCCCCAACGATAACGATGGCTGGCGCTTTCAATTGTGCTTTCTCTACATCCTCTACCACATGTTCCAAGGTAGAGACCAACGTTTCTTGAATTGGTTTTGTGCCCCAACGGATGACCGCCACTGGCGTTTCCTTAGGACGACCATATTTGATTAAGTTAGTAGCAATACTAGGCAAATTAGAAATGCCCATCACAAAGGAGATCGTGTCCACAGATTTAGCTAAGCCTTCCCAGTTCATACCAGACTCTGGTTTTGTTGGATCTTCGTGACCTGTAACAATAGCAAAGGAAGTAGCCATGGCACGCTGTGTGACAGGAATCCCTGCATAGGCTGGCGCAGAAATACCAGATGTAATACCTGGCACAAATTCAAATGGCACGCCTGCTTCCACCAAAGCCAATGCTTCTTCACCACCACGACCAAATACTAATGGATCCCCACCTTTTAAACGAGCTACTACTTTGCCTTCTAATCCACATTTTACGAGAAGTTCGTTGATTTCCCATTGATGCATCGTATGATTGTTGCTTTTCTTACCTGCATAAATGATCTCTGCCCCTTCTTTCGCATAGGACAAGAAATGCGCATCTGCTAAATAGTCATACACAATAACATCTGCTTTTTCAATACATTCCTTGCCTTTTAGAGTGATTAATTTATGATCGCCTGGTCCGGCACCAATTAAATATACAATGCCTGTCATTTCAATACTCCTCTTTCTACTAAATCGTCAATGATGGCTTTGCCCCCTTCTTCATAGAGAGCTTTCGCCAAATTACGACCTAACATGTCTGCTTTTTCTTTTGGACCTGACAATTCACCTTCAAAACAATTTTTTCCATCTAAGGAAGCAATGATAGCTTTCAACGTTAATTGTCCTTTATAAATCGTCCCATGTACACCCATCGGCACTTGGCAACCACCTTCAAGTTGACGAAGGAAACTGCGTTCTCCACGGGTCGCCCACATAGTATTTTCATCGTGCAATACAGATAACATGTCTAGCATTTCTGCATCGTCCTTGCGACACTCAATACCAAGCGCCCCTTGACCAACAGCAGGAATGATTTCATCGCTGGTGAAAGTCTGTGTTATAACAGATTCCAAGCCCAACCGTTTTAACCCGGCCTCTGCCAGTACAATGGCATCAAAGTTTTCTGTTTCTAATTTATTCAAACGTGTTTGCACATTGCCACGAAGTACAGAAATCTGCAAATCAGGACGTCGATTCAATAGTTGTGCTTGACGACGTAAACTGCTAGTGCCTACCTTAGCACCTTGTGGCAATTGATCTAAGGTTTTATATTTCGGAGATACCAAGGCATCGCATGGTGTTTCTCGCTCTGTAATAGCACCTAATACCAAATCTTCTGGTAATTCTGTAGGCATATCTTTCAAGCTGTGTACAGCTAAATCGATGCTACCATCGCGCATGGATGCTTCTAACTCTTCTGTAAATAATCCTTTTCCACCGATTTCAGCCAATGGTTTTTCTAGAATACGATCACCTTTCGTGCTGTGATGGACTAACTCCACCTTGCATTGTGGGTAATGTTTGCGCAATATATCGGCTACATAATTGGCTTGCCATAAAGCAAGGGCACTACTACGGGTGCCTATGCGAATTATATCTCTCATGGTGTGTCGTCCTCCACTTCCAAAGCAAACATATCTTGGAATAACTTCCAATAATCTCGTTCTTCCTCTTTACCCGCTATTTCACCAAAGTGAATCATTGGATCCCGCAATAATTTACGCACCAACATACGAGACATATTGCTAATAATTTTGCGCTCACGATCTGTCGCATCTGGTAACTTCGCCATAGCACGATGCACTTCACGTTTACGAATGGCTTCTGCTTTTTCGCTGAGTAAAACCATAATAGGACGAACCGATAAATATTGCAATTTCTCTTCGATTTCCTGTAACGCTTCTTCTATAATCGGTTCTGCTTTGCGAGCTTCTTCCTCTCGTTGATGCTTATTCGCTTCTACTACACTTTCCAAGGCATCAATATTAAACAAATAGACACCTGGAATCTCTGTTACGTCTGGATTGATATCACGAGGGACAGCAATATCGATCATGACAATTGGCTTACCACCACGACCATCCATAATTTCTTCTGCTTCTTCTCGCTCGATCACGTAATGTGATGCACCTGTGGATGTGATGATAATATCTGCTGTCTTGGCTTCTTCCACAAAATGGTCAAAGGCAACCGCCTTACCATTGAATTGTGTGGCCAATTCTTCTGCTGTTTTAAAAGTCCTGTTGGACACAAACATACTCTTCACACCCTTAGCTTGCAAATGACGTGCTGTGAGCTCGCTCATTTGACCAGCCCCTAAAATGAGAACCTTTGCCTCATTCATCGGTATATCTAAGCTATCTTCCGCCAAATTCACAGCTGTATAACTCACAGACACAGGCGTATTCGCAATACCCGTCATCGTCCGTACCCGTTTCCCTACAGCAATGGCTTTTTGGAAAATAATATTAAACACAGATGCTGTTAACCCCTTGCTATAGGAAGAAATATAAGCCATCTTTAATTGGCTCAAAATTTGACCTTCCCCTAACACAAGAGAGTCCAAACTAGATGCTACCCTAAATAAATGAGAAATACACGCTTTCCCTTCATAAAGGAAGAACCATTTCTCATCTACATTTACTGTCTCTTCTCCTTTCAGATGTAGCAATAAACGTATCATATATTCTTTTACATTCTCCATGTCATTTAGAACGACATAGAGTTCTGTGCGGTTACACGTCGATAAAAGGACGCACTCCTCTACTTCTTCATGAGCATAAATGTGATCCATAGCATGATCGAGAGCTTCTTTAGAAAAAGAAAATTTCTCTCGTACATCTACAGGGGCACTTCTATGATTCAGACCTAATACGACTAATTGCATGTACAATATTCTCCTTCACTGAGTCTTCTTGACCCTCTACTATTTGTATAAACTCCGATTCTCCTAAATAGGTACGCCAGAACTGTTCTCGCTCTTTTGGAGTATCTAATATATGTTGTAATTCTTGTCTCCATAGACGAATCTGAGGTAGCCACTCGGCTAATATGCCATATCGTTTTTCTATATCCTGTCTAAGCAAGCGACTCACTCGTGGGCTCACTTGATTGGTAAATATAGAAATCTCTAAATCACCAATCTCCGTAGCACTGCCGAATACCCAAGTAGAATCATCTTTCACATCAGCCCGATTAATGAAAGCCTGCACCCCTTGAGCATCTTCCATGACTTGAGCATTCACAGCAGGAATGTCCGTAGCAATAATGACAAACTGTTGACCTACCATATATTCTGAGCTATAAGGCTTTGCTATCCATTGTAATACACCTGCTTCATGGTATGTTACAATGTCAGGCAATACATCAGGACTGACTACTATAACAGATGCCTTTTCTTCTATTAATTTTTCAATTCTGCGCAGGGCCACTTGCCCTCCGCCGACCACAAGACAAGGTCTATCTTTTAGTGAAAGTCCAACTGTTATCATCCTACTATCCTTATATGTCTCTACAATGGCAAAAACGGCTTGAATAATCAAGCCGAAATTCACCTTATGCTTCTGTTTCAGTCTGTACAGGTGTAATTTCCTGTAAAGCAATACCATCTAATAATTGTAATTGCGCTGTTAAAATTGATTCTACTTTTGCACGGAATACGGCCATTTCATTGGCAATGGTAGCATATTTAGCTTCTGCTTCTCGCAAGGCGCGATTTGCATCTTCCAAGATCACTTTACGTTGTTGCTCTGCATTTTGTAGAATTAAATCAGCTTCTTTGCGAGCTGCTTCTTTTACGTTTTCACCAGTTTCTTGAGCTAGTACCAATGTATTGCGCATCGTTTCTTCAGTGGACTCATATTGATTCAAACGTTTTTCCATTTGCTCAACTTTATCAGTCATTTCGCGATTTTCTCGATACAAGATTTCATAGGCTTGTACCACTTCATTCAAGAACTCGTTTACTTCATCGCAGTCAAAACCACGAATACTTTTTCCAAACTCTTTATTATGAATATCCATTGGTGTTAACATAGGATCAGCCTCCTTACATAAATCGTTTTAGATGTACTCCAATACGCCCTTTTTTAGACGTCCCAGTAATACTTTCTATTTGCATACGACCTCTGCCACGAAGAGAGATAACATCCCCTTCTTTCACTTCTTGCGCTGGTCCTTTCGCAGGTTGCCAATTCACTTGTACCAATCCTGCCTTAATGGCTTCTACTACTTTTGTACGAGATGTACTAAAACCAGAAGAAGCAATAGAATCCAATCGCATAGACGCCACAGTAGTTCGTACTTCTTTTATTTTTTCTTCTTTCGGTTGTAATTCACTCAATTCCATCCGAGATACTGTGACAGTAACCATAGCAATTTTTGTGAAGTTTTGAATCACAAAATCTGCTATCGTGTCGTCTACAATCACCTGAGCACCGCCACTAGTGACGATAATATCCCCGAAATGAGTGCGGTCGATACCGAGTCCCATCAAGGAGCCCAATACATCACGATGCGTCAACAGTCGGAATCGTGGATCCCAAGATACTTTCAGCACCGCAATTTGTAAATCTACCGTACCTTGAAAGTGTGGGTCCACAAAGGCCACTCGAAGACGTTCTGCCCCTTCATAGCCACCACTGGAAATGATGTTAATACCTCCGAAATTCGCTTTCACTGCATCGGTAATGACAAGCCCTGCGGGGGACATAAAATCTGTCACACGGTACGGTCTACCTGCTTGTACTTGCTCCGCAAGGTCAATCATGCGGCGCGCTTCTTCTCCATTACCAGATGCTTCAAAATATCGAATTAACTTTTCTTTATCTTTCACGTTGTTTTCCTATTTCATTTGATCGCTCATAACAAGCTAGGATGCCTTCCATAATAGAGGACCGTAATCCTTCTTTTTCCATAGCAGCAATACCTGCTATGGTGGTTCCCCCCGGAGAGGTCACTTGATCCCGCAGTACACTCGGATGAGAGCCTGTTTCCAAAGCAATTAAGCCTGAACCATACATGGTCTGTACCGCCGCTTGCAACGCCAATGGCCTAGTGAGTCCAATCCGAACTCCTGCATTTGCCATAGCATCTAAAATGGTATACATATAGCCAGGGCCCGCCCCTGCTAAGGCGCCAATACGGTCTAAATCAGCTTCTGAGCATACAACAGCTTCCCCTAATGCTTCAAAAATGCGCAGGGCTTGCTCCCGTTCACCTGGAGTTACGTCCTCACTACTTGCAATGGCTGTAAAACCAGCTTTCACTAAAATCGGCGTATTCGGCATAGAGCGCAACCAATGCGCATGAGGTGCAAAGGACTGCAATGTGTCCAATGTAATGCCTGCTGCAATGGAAATGCATAGCGTTCTCGGCTCAATCAGTGGGCCTACCTCTTGCATAAGAGATGGCAATACTTGAGGTTTTACGCCAAATACGATGGTTCTATACTCATCAAAGGCAGGTATGGCATCACAGTCCGTAAAGGCTGTTACACCGAATGTGCGCTCTAATGCTGCCGCTTGTTCACTGCGACGCACCAATACATCTACTTCCTCAGGACCCCAAATACCTTGTTCCAAAGCCCCTTGTAAAATAGCACCACCCATCGCTCCTACGCCAATTAGTAGTATTTTTTGCATGGCTACCTCCTAATACTTAGGCTTGTGGCTCTTTCCAAGCTAATTTATCAGATATTTCTGTATATTCTTTATCTGTATAATCTACCGTTACATTCACTGGTACACAGATAAAAATATCTTTACCAATTTTTTCTAATTTGCCATCTAAGGCAAATGTAGCACCACTAACAAAGTCCACAATGCGTGCAGCTTCATGAGGGTCTGTATTTTCAAAATTAATCACTACTGGACGCATATCGCGTAATTGATTTGCAATGTGTTCAGAGTCTTCGAATGCTTTTGGCTCTACGATGACTACTTTCATACCACTAGAACGTTGTGCCACTGTGTTATATCCTCCTGTTTTTGGATGTACTGCTGATGCTACAGGTCCATTACCACCTGCCACTGGTGCTGTAACCACTGGCTGTTGAGATTCTTCATCATATACATCTTCTGGATAATCTTCATATTCATATCCATCATCTTGATTACCGCCAAAAAAGTTTTTTACTGAATTCCAGCTGTCTTTCAGTGCCATCGTCATTTCCTCCGTTACTTATCATAGTGGCGTTCTCCAAATATTGCAGTTCCCACTCGAACAATATTTGCACCCTCTTCAATTGCTACTTCAAAATCATGGGTCATCCCCATGGATATATATTCAATCTGTCCTTCATCGAAATGAAGTTTCATGTCTTCAAATAAAGCATGTGCCACTCTAAAGATAGGGCGTGCCTCTTCTGGATCATCCAAAAATGGTGCCATACACATAAGCCCTTTTACCCGTACATTGGGTAATGTTTTAGCATATTCTCGTATGGCAGGAAACTCTTCCACATCCATACCAGACTTGCTTTCTTCTCGTGCCACATTAACTTGTAGTAATACTTCTTGTATCAAACCTTCTCTAGCGGCAATGCGCTGAATTTCATCCAACAACTTAACATTGTGAACCGAATGAATTAACCGAAACTTGCCCACTGCATTACGCACCTTGTTGTTTTGTAATTGTCCAATCAAATGCCACTGTAGCTCCGGACCCTGGTAGAGTTCCATTTTTTCTTTTGCTTCTTGTACGCGATTCTCTCCCACGGCTCTTACCCCTAGGTGAGCTACCTCTTGTACAGCCTCTACAGGATGATTCTTCGTCACCGCTACTAGCGTAACAGAATCTGTTCTTCCCACTCGTGCCTTCGCCGCTTCGATGCGTTCCTGCACTTCATGTAATGCTGTTGCTATCATATATGTCAATCCTCTTTCATCGTTACATTTCACTTTGAAAGGTCTTTATAAAAAAATAATACTTTATCTTTTTTATTATAAACGAAAGAATAAGAAAAGTACATAGAAAAAGCATGATTTCAAGCCTAGTTCTCTGTATTTTCTTATTCTTAAATTACTATTATATATTTATTAGGTATTCCATGCCTGAGTGAAAGTATATATTCCCTACGCCGTCATCGTATGTGATCTCCTCTGTTGTCCTACAGTATACTATAGTATCCTATGGTGGTGAAAGTGACCGCCCTTACGAGAAAGGAGTCCAAGGCATCTGTATCCTAGGCTTTATCTCGCAAGACAGAGAACATGGCCATGCGTCCTGTGCGACCTTGATCTCGTCGGTACGAGTAACATCTATCATTGGTCATCGTATCCGTTGATGATATCGACACTTGCTCTAATGGTACACCTTTCTGTACCACACAGGCTGCAAGGTATCCTTTCAAATCTACATGCGGTGTAGGCATCGTCTGCCCCACTCGTTGGATATAACGCACCACCTCATCCACCTGTGAAAGTCCCAAGGCATGCATGTCCTGTCGAAACTGTTCACCGATCTCTTCACTCACCTCGAAGGAGTCAGCCCCAATGGAAGGACCGATGAAGAGATAACAATCTGCCGGCAACGTTCCGTACGCATCGTGCATACTATCTATCGTTCGCTCTACAATATGAGCGATGGCACCACGCCACCCTGCATGAACCACCGCCACCGCATGATGCACCACATCATAGATCAGCACAGGCACACAGTCCGCCACAAGCAACAAAAGAGGAACATTCACCAAATTCGTATGAATCGCATCACTATCTGGAATGCTATCGTCCCAACTGAAAGCACCTCGACCGACAAGTTCTTCCGTCACCCTCGTCACACCCACACCATGCACTTGCTCACCACAAGTCAAATGATTCGGATCCACACCTAACACCTGTGCTAAACGTTTGCGGTTCTCTGCCACCGCATCTGGCGTATCACCGACATGCAGACCCATGTTGAAACTGTTAAAGCTACCTTCGCTGACACCACCATAACGGTACGTCACACCATGAGCGAGGGGGAAGTGGTCTAGCAGAGGAGAGTATTCATAGGTGATGGGGGTGGAGTTGTTTTGAGAGATGGGAGATTGGCGGAGAGTGGAGGAAATTTGGAATGATTTAGTTGTGTTCATGTTGGGGTCTCCTTTGTTGTTACAAGCGTGGTTTCCAATTTATGACTTATATCAGGAATTAATAACTCTAATCTTAGTTACCTTTTCTCCGTCATTTTCAAGATCGTTATGGTAAATACATCGCTCTTTCAGATAGACTGCTTGTTTCTGTTACTGTGGTATGTGCTCCAGACTCATTCCAAGATTTTTCAACCTTTTTCCACGTTTTGGACAACCAACTCGCTTCTACATGAGTTGGAGTGAAGATAGTCGCACTGAATAGTGCTAGTAAAATGGATGTGGTTAGTTTTTTCATATTCTCTCCTTTCTCCAATATTCTAACGGTTCTTATACTGGACGACTTATAATTTTAATTGACCAAAAATCTTTTTAATGGATTCACATGTCTCTTCAAACTTAATACCTTCCGCATAGCTATTTTTTTTAGAATAATTATCCCATCGTTGCCGCATAATATCACTAAGTTCTATTATTTCAATAACTTGATTAAACTCTTTTATCCTATTGTATGTACCTCTCTTTTCAGCAGTTTCTCTTAAAGCCATTTCTAATGTAGATATTTCTATATTTTTACTCTCTAACTTAGTTAGGATAAAAATATCATAATAATCTCTAAGCCTAGTATTTTGATCGCCTCTTACTATGACTGTTTCTAACTTTTCCGCAAGAATTGTAGACAAATTATACGCTAATATATTAATACTTCTTTCTTCTAGCATAAGATTATACCTATATTCAATCTCTTTTGGTGTAATCTTATCTCCTGTGGTTATATCCAATTTTAATGGCACCACCATTTTATCGTAATTACCAATTAATGATATCCTATACCCTACATATTCATCTTTTTCTCTAATTTCTTCTATAGCACCTCTATCAAAAGTTATTTTATCTTTCAATGGTATCGCTATAATATCATCAATCATTTCTATAATTCTCTCTTCGTTTAATGGATATCCTTTTATAGTTGCATCCATATCCATAGTAGATCTAATATCCACTCCAATCATAGATGCAATTAAAAATCCACCTTTGAGAATATAGTTATCTTTATACTTACTATTTGAAATACGCTCCAAAAAACGTTCTAGCATATAATTTTGTAAAAGTATTTGGGCCGATATATTCTTCTCCTTTGAAATCTTTTTGATAAGACTTTTGAGCTGCATAGAATTTTTCATAATAACACCTCTAAATAAGAACAGAGTTTTGTTTCTACTTTCAACAGTTTTGCAAACTCAGAAAGTAAGAGAATATTTTTTTCAGTTCTTTTGGTATATCGTTTAAATGCCTCGGTAATAATTTGAATATCTGTATGATTTTTTGCTTGTAATATTTCACATAAGGTCCTCTCTACAGAGTACCCCCTTACTATATTGCCACTGGGCGTTACTAATTCAGTTATACCAATATCATATAATGATGATCGTATCCCCACACATGAGATTCCATCAGACTTTGGATTTGTTAAATTATAGCCATAAGGAAACGCCATATTGAATCGTATCGGTGTTCTATCAGTTAAATCGGTTAAATATAACACTGTATCCAACGAATAAATCCCACGTTTATATCGACTTTGCAAGACAACAAATTCATCTTCCCATACTCCCGGTAATGTATATACCCCTCTTGAAGCACGCTCTATGCGTCCTTTTTTCACCAAATATTGCAAACTACCACGAGGAATACCTTCTTTTACAACCATCGCAGTCGTCACTTGTCCATTATTATACGTTGCCATTTCTAAAATTCGTTTCGAATAATCGATAGATATCCCTCCTTATTAAAACGTTAAATTTTACTTTCTTGCTTCAAATTATATCGTAACAGAGCATTAAAGTAAACATTACATTAACCGTTTCACACATTCCATAATGCTTATACAGCTCTTGTAAAGTAATATCTTCATACGCTTATTTTCACTTTTTAAATAAAACTTGTAGCATCTCTTTTTTATCCAAATCTATAGCATAATGAATTTTTCTATGACACGTTGGACATAAAAAAATTATATTCCCTACAAAGTCCAAGCTATTTTCATAAAAATCTTGTCCCGCCATTGGTATTAAATGATGCGCTTCCATATATGGATTATCAACAAATTGTGACGTAAATGTTATACGATCCGCATCCATATCGCACTTCCAATTTGCCTGTTCCTTTGCCGCTTGTGCATTTCTAGGGTTGCGAGGATATATAAATCTGTTATTAAAAAAGCTTTTTTAGGTCTTTTATCAGAGTCAGCATCCGATCCTATTTCTTCTAAAAAGTTAATTGATGGTTTTGTATCATCAATATAACCTGCTTCTAAATATGTTAGCAAAAACTTGTTGAATGACGATAATAGTGCTGAATAAAAATTTTTAGATTTTTTATTAAACTCCTCCATCTCAGGTGTTTGCATAAAACTTTTCAAATTTCTGTAACAATCCATGATGGCAAGACCTTCTATTGTACAGTCATAATAAAGTTCATATGCATATATTTATCAGATCAGAAAAATAAAGTAGCTCCTAGGCTTATCTGTTCTTTTTTTACATTCCCGCGTTCTATTATCTCTTGTCTTACAAATTCAAAATACTCTTCAAAAATTTCATGTCCTCTACGCAAATACTCTTGGAATTTTTCATCTTCTCTTTGCAACTGCTAAAATGATGTATTCATATGTCATTTTATTTAACACACTAGAAATACTTTTCAAACTTACTATGTTAAATGCTGAAGTGGTTTTGATGAATTTTTATTAATCTCATCTTCAATTTCACGTTTTACTTTACGTGCAATATCTAAGATTTGATTCTTAATCCATAGATGTGCTGTTGTTCCTTCTTGATAATCAGCCTCTACCAGCATATCTATACGGTTACAATCTCGTAGCATTTTTGCTTGCTTAAAGGGAGCTTCATAGTCCTCATCATCTTTTTTTGCATCGTTTAGCTTATACACTCCTAATGTGTATCCGCCACCTTTTTTTACAACAGAAAATGCAGGAATATCACTAGGACCATCTGCAATATAAATAATATTACTGAAAGGAATCCGTCTGCTTTTTTCAGGAATAGAAGAATTTACATCAATATTCCATTCTTTGATATTAGCACCTTTATTAATTTCAAATAGAGCTCTCGTTTTAGAAGTATTATCTATAGTATAGCCAATCTCGGAAATAATCCATTCATTATCTTGAGTTTTACTTTGAATTAATTCACAACCCCAAATATCTTTTACATATGGAGCTACTATACTTCCTTTAATCATTTCTGCAAAACCCGTGCTAACAATATAATGTTCGACTGAAAATCCGTATCCACTAAACTCTTTATTATCATCAAAAAGTTTCTGTGTAGATTTAAAAATTTCCTCGACTCCTTTGTAGAACTTTATTTTTGATCCTAAATTTCTAAGCACCGCATTATTTAATGGAGTTGTAATCTTTGACGCCTCGGTTGCTTTTTCTTTTGAAAAGTATCCACCATCTTTAGCGTGATTAATAAAGTGATTTAAATAAATCGTCTCTCTATTAATCTTGACCTTTTGTTCTTCTAAATATTTTGCACCTAATTCATTCACCTCTGCCCAAAATGGATCCCCTTTGCAACCATAAGCATCAAAAATAGGATCTTGCATATATCCATCTACTAATGTTTTATCAAAGTCCCAAACTACTGCGATAACATTTTTCATTTCTTAATCACCCTCCCCTATCTCATAAGGATTTTCTCCTGTCATAAATTCCTCAAAACTTCCGATAGGTGCAAAGTCAATGTATATTTTAGATTTATCGTCATCTTTATGCCACAAGCGAATGGAATCTGTGCCTTTCTTTTCCAGCCACTTTCTTGTGACTAGAGTCCGTTCTTTCAAACCCAATACTTCCACTAATAACCATTCACCCAATGCCCCTTGTCCAAAATATACACCATTCTCATCTTTTTCTGTTCTACTACCAGATTGGAACCCTTTCATTCCACTTTGAGAAATAAGACCTGGAATTTCTTTTCCATTTGGCAATACAATATTAAAACGTAAGTCTTGTTTTTCCTTGCCCGCAACCACGTCAGCTTTTTGTTGTTCTTCAAACTTAAAAATATTATCCGTAAAGAAGTCTGGGCATTTTTTATGAAATTCCTTTGGAATGGGAACATAAATCTCTCGTACCGGTCTAAGTGTGTTAGCCCCTTTACATTTAGGTGCAGCATTCCACGCATTTAAGCCTGATTTTTCTTCTACTTCTTTTGTTCGATACGAATATAACGGTAAGAATACTTCTTGGTATAGAGCATTCCCCCCCTCTTTAACAAAGTTGACATTTTTATAAGAATCAACTAAAAATTCAAATGGATCGTCAATAATATCTACTTTAAACTCTTCTACAACCTCTGTTTCAGGCTCATTCATACCAAAGAATTGAAAAATCTGAGAATCTCCATAAGTATATTTATATTTCTTAAGTCCGTCAGACCACGAGAAGGATGTAGAAGTTTTTTCAAAATCACAGAGATTATCTAAATCTACCAAAGTATAAGAACACTCTTGTATGACAAACTTTCCATAATCTCTTGTTACATAATGGTAAATATTATTACCATTTGTTAAACCTAGGCGATAATAATCTGACTGCATTCTATCATTTTTAATCATCGATATAGTCGTTGCGATGTGTAACAGATTATCCGTGCGCAGAGCAGCATCAATTTCTGACTTATAACTTTTTAGTTGCATAACCTTTTGATAAGATGGTTTACTATGCATCCACGTTTTTAAACCAATGCCTACACGCAAATCACTAAACACGGATAGTATATCGTGTGGGGTATTTCCAATATCTACATTTTGCGCCTGAAATACTCTTGCAAAAATCGTTTCTTGAAACTTAGAATCTAAATAGGGAATCATATCTCCTTGTTTCTGCCTAAACAAATTTGATAAGGCTCCATAGACCTTTAAAAAATGAATATATTCGTCTCGTTGTTTCTTTGGATATCGCTCCCATACTGACATACTATCACCTACCTTACATCGCTTTTTGTATCTCTTCTGCAATTCTACGAACTACTGGTACAACCACACTATTGCCCGCTTGTTTATATAAATGTGATTTTGCCATATCTGGTAATCGGAAATCTTCTGGAAAACCTTGAAATAAAAAGCATTCCTTTGGAGAAAGTTTCCGTATTCCTTTACGAGTCTTAACTAAAGGCACATTATGTCCACCTGTTCCCATATTGGCTGTCAATGTAGGGCACACATTGGACTTGTTCTCTCTCACATATTTACGACGCCATTGATATACCGTATCAGTCTTTGTCATAGATTCTTCTAGTACATCATAGAAATTACACTTTTTATCTGTATAAAATAAACTCTCATCCATTTCCTCATGATCGATGATATCCTTTATACTCTTTTCTAATGGAATCGATTGTGGAAACATAAACTTTTGAGCTACTTCCTTATCTAAAAAACCGATTATGTATATCCGCTCTCGGTTTTGTGGGACATTACCATATGTCATACCATTGAGCACTTGATACTTTACCGTATACCCTAGATTTTGTAATGTATCTAAGATGACTCTGAATGTATTTCCATTGTCATGTCCTACTAAGTTTTTCACATTTTCCAAGAATACTATCTTAGGTCTCTTGGCTTCAATAATTCGAGCTAACTCAAAAAATAAATCACCTCGACCTTTTTTATCTTGAAAGCCCTCACGGTATCCTGCAACCGAAAATGCTTGGCAAGGAAAGCCTCCTAAAATAATATCTACATCTGGCACATCCTCAGCTTTTACATCACGAATATCTCGACCATCCACAGTAAGGTCAAAGTTATGTTCAAATGTAATTCTTGCTTTCTCATCAAATTCATTGGCATATATAGTTTTACAAATATCTTCAAAGCCAAAATCTATGCCACCAACGCCGGCAAAAAAAGAGGCACACTTTAACATAGTTATCTCCTGTAATATAAATTGCGGCGCGCCGCAATTTATTCTTCAAAAAATTTTCTCTTACACCACAAAGTTATAAAAGGGAATATATATACTTATTTTATCACAGAATCTCCTTCACAGCGATACTTCATTCATCATATTTACAGCTAATCTTCTCCATTGTCATATATCTACTGTACTATTAAGAGCACTCTATCATCTCTTATACATAAGATCAATAGAAAAATTAAAAAGCGAACCCCTTCTTATGGTTCGCTTTTTTCATTGTTTATGTTGTCTCACTCTTTTCCGCTATGTCTCGGCCTTTTTCTGTGACTTTCAGTATGATTTTTTCAGGTGATAAGCAGTCCAAGAGATAGGTCCCGCCTAACACGTTAAGATACTTACTAAGCTCTCGTACTAATTCTGCGGTGATGGTAATGCCTTCGCCTCGAAGGGCCAACAAGGCATCTAGGAAGGCATGGACGATGCGTGGGTTGTTGGATGTATTACGCTCTAATATATCTGTGATAAAGCTAGCTTGTTCGCATACTAGTTTTGTGAGCTCAAAAGGGTCCGTTCGTTGCCCATCATAGGTCAATCGTCCAATCCACCACAATCGAGCCACCCCTTGTCGAGTCAACGATACCCGTGGTCCCATGCCAAAGAAGAAATGATTCCGTATGGTATCCACTGAGGATTGTCCGTCAATATTCCAACGATATTTAATATAGTTCCAAAAATGACCGAGTCCTAAGCCAGCCCACAGCCGTTCGTCTGACGCTTGGGAGTCTGTCAAAAACTGTAAGTTACCATACACAATTTCCACATTTTTCGCTTCTGTGGCAAAAGGATTTTCTCCGTCCACAATCACTTCAAAGTCTGGGATGTCCTCATAGGAGGTTGGTAAAAAAAGCATACCTTCTAGCTTTTCCTCTAACCAGCTGGCATCATCCGCATCAAATCGTGGCTTCCAAATTTCTAAATTACTCTTAATAATATCAATGCTGTCTTGGGAGATTAATTCTAATTTCATAGTTCATCGTCTCCTATCGAATCCAATCCGTATACCAGGGTACTGAAAGCCCCTGAAATAGGATTATGCAACATTTTCTGAGCTAACTCCATCATAGAATATTCCTCAAAGGCATCGCTTTCCAATAAACAATCAAAACTTCGTTTCAACACACTGCGAATGGTACGATACCAAATTTTATCATCATAGTCCATCCGTTCTTCCACGCGCATTTGTTTCAATTCCGACAGTACATAGATAAGGGCTGGAATGATTGTCATAGAGTGCAACACGTTACGCATAGACACATTCCCAAAGATGGCTTTATAACTCATATAATCATGAACTGGCAATTTAATAATAATTTTTTGTTGTTCATAATCCACCACCATATGTTGATAACTTTCATCAGGATGTTTCGTAATCGTAAAAATAGACGGCGTATTACTCAGATCGTCCACTACTTTTTCAATATCTGTATCAAAGGTATCCCCTACAGCAAGGATGCAACCTTCCTCGATTTCAAAGGATTGCCCTACATAATCTTCGTGAAAGTTCGACGATGTATAATTAGGAATATCTTCTTTCGCCACGATAAATGTACAAATTTCTAAACGACCATTGATTTCCTTATCTAGCAACAAACATTGTAATGACCGTTCTCTCGATTCATAGACACGGCGAAACCCAGTCTGCGCACATTCAAAATGATACGCATAGACGGCACGCCCTTCAAAGATGAGTGCATCCAAGGCTGAGCAAGATAAATTCGCATCTAATGTGACTTTCACATCATATCCATCGTTGGCAAGCTGTATATCTACTTGAAAGGAACTGTCCACATAATCATCGGAATAGTTTGCTAAAACCGGATACGGATACAGCTTTTGTCTTATTTCCATAGGCCACTACCTCCATCGAACAGAAGTCTTTATAATCGATGCGAACCGTAATTCGCATAGGTTTATCTTTCACAAATAGCAATCCACGAATGCGATTTCCTTCCATATAGCAATTGGAGTTCCCTGTGCAATCCACCTCTAGTAGGTTCGCCCGATAATGACTGCTTTCTGCCACCATAAATACATCCATCATGCCATTCTGAGCGTGCACGGTGGGCACAAACACAATCTGGTAAATACCTTCTTTGCGGTTTAAGCAGATGATTCTAGACCGTTTGAAAGGAATCACGGAAACGCGCTTTTGTGCCGTCAGTTGTCTATCTCCTGTGCGAGTAGGCGCCACTGTCCGCTGTCTCCGTTGTCGTGTAATCCGCTTTTGACCGAGTCCTCCTTCTAATTGTTGGGTCTGCGCTTCTTTGTGCATTTCATAATCTTCAAATAAAGGGTCATCCCCCTTTTTGCGGCTCTTCGTAACTAGCGGTTTTTGCTTGTTTACCTCAATGTGTCGAATCCGATCCGACACGTGGTCTACCTGCTGTTTCTCGTTCCCTCCCGTTTCAATGGCTGGCAACAGTTCCCCTACGGCTGGGTCCAAACTATCTTGTACATCTTCACTTTGCAAGTTCTTCAACTGTTCTTTAATAAACTTCGTGAAAGAAGACAGTAACTTCCGTGCCTCTTCTGGTCTATCTGCCCGTTCTACTTCCCATTCCATGTGTTGTGGGTTTTCTAAATTGCGTAAATATCCGTTGAGTTCTTGCCCTTTAATGTATACGGTTCCGCCAAAAGGGATGACCCCGTTGATACGATCTTTATCTAGAATTTTCATACCTGTTTCACGAATCATCGCCACACGCCGACATGTTTGTAAGTCTTCATGAATCATCAGCCGTAATTGTAACTCTCCTCGCATGCCTGGTTTGTCCACCATCATTGTAAACGTAGGGCATGTTTCTTCGTCGCCAGTCAATACACGGTAATACACATCGGCATAGCCTTTTCTAAGGTCGGGACGTTCAATTTTTCGTTCTTCATAGCGGTCGATGAGTATAGGTAAGGTCTCTTTCGAGATTTCTTGCTTTCCTACTTTCACAATTAAGGTGCCTGATAATATGGCATAGAGGAATCCGTCAAGGATAGCGCCAATCATATCTTCTTCCCAATGGGCAAAACTATGAAAGCCCACCACAAACACATCGGTACCATAGCAATCGGAAGAGCGTGTAAAATCTGGATCTAAGGAATAGGATTCCCAAACCGGTGTATTTTTATCCTGTCCATAAAAGCCTGTACCTTGCGTAATACTTCCGTCCTCTTGTGCAAAGGAAGTTAGGCGAGACACTCCTTGATAGGCAGAGATACCATCTTTTGCTACCGTACTATAGAGCACTGTGCGCAATCTAGAGCATGCATAGGGAGCAAACTTACCAATCCCGAAGGAGCCCCCTTTGGTGCCACTTTTATCGGAAGCACCAGAAGATTTTATCAAATTACACCAAGGTGAATTATAGGTGTCCTTAGCCCCCGTCAGACCCGTTGTATGGAAGTCACTTATGCGCAAACAGGTCATCATCATTTCATGAGTGGCATCTATAGCGGTTCTGTAAAACTTGCGAGCCTTGTCAGATTGCTGGATAGACCAAAATTGGTATCCTCTCTGAAAGGCATCCTGTAAGGATTCGATACCTGGTATGTCATTAGTGGGAATCGAAAAGGCATTAAACTCAACGCATACTGGTTCTTTGCTGCCATCGCTAGCATCTAATGAGTTTTGACAAATTTCTCGCGCCAATGAAGTAATTGGAGACCCGTTAAAGGTCTCCACTCCAGAATCTGCTATGCCATAAATTTGTCCATTATCGTTGGATGGAAAGCGCCAATCTTTTTTATCTACTTGTGTCGTCATTGTCTTACCACCATTCATTAATATACGTATGTTGTCTTGGGTAGGCCCGATTTAACACTTCTAATATATCATCTGGTCCTTCTAGTGTGTCTTCAAAAGCAAGTTCCGTAGCACTCATACGTCCCATGAGTAATAAGCTTAAAGCCCCTACGGAGAATACTAATTTTGCATTGATATCTACATGTTCTTTATGTTTCACCACTTGTGCTTTCCCCTCTTTATAGGACACCACATAGGTGCCGTGGTTCCACTCGCATAATGGGTCTTTCACACCGAATTGGATGGCCCCTTCTAATGCCACTGGTACGGGAATGCTTTCCATAGCCAATTTTACGTCTACGATACGACTCATCATAAATGGCATCGTACTGTGTCCCGTTTTTCCATCCGTATGAAAGATGTAGCCTTGGTCAATCATACCTTCATTCCAACGTACGCTGTCACCTTGGGAGCGATGGTTGTACAAGAAGTTCAGCAATGCTTTTTGCGCACGGCGAGTAGTATACACAAACTCGCTCACCCCGATTTCAGGATTTCCTAAGCGATAGAAACAATAGCCTTCTAATTGTCCAGAATCATTTTTTACATATCCTACTTGCACGCCTTCTGCAAAAATGGATTCCAATAGGCGAACCCATTCTTTTTCTTTTCGTACTGCATAGCCGGACAATGGTTTTGTATACGTTTCATAAACGCCTGCTAAGCGTTTCCATTCTCGTGGGGAACGCAACATGCCAAAGGATAAGGTTTTGTCTAGTTTCTTTAACAGAGGGGCTAACTCATCTAATTTCATGGTTTGTACCCATTGATGAGCGTACAAATCCCAGCCATAGTTTTGATAAAATCCTGCAGAAGATGGCATTAAAATGGTTATGCCCTGGCCACGTTCTTTCAATTCCCCTAAGGCTGCTTTCAGTAATTTTTTACCAACCCCACTGCGTCGTACAATCGGATCTGTGGCAACCCCTACCATGTAAGACATCGGCAAATCCACACCACGAACACGAATAGTATTTTGTCGTAAATGAACGGTACTCACCAAGTAACTACGATCAATGCCCACCATCGTATTCTCTGGTTCATAGGCCGTATCGAAATAGTATTTAAAAAATGGATGATCTTCTGGTTCAAAACAATAGGACCACAAACGTTTTACTTCTTTTGTATCTGACTCTTTGGCAATTCTAAATTTCAAAATAATCCCTCTTCCATCGCTATGGTACATAGAAAACAGTTCGAATACTTCATTCTATATATTATATAAAAAAATAAGGGCCTACTGCTAGACCCTTTTGTGAAAGTTTATATATACAGTAACACTCCATCCAAAAACAATTTTGCTCCATATCCGAATAAAATCAACCCACAGATACGGTTAATCCATACGAGTTGCGAAATCTTGATGCGCTTTGATAATTTGTGAATAATCATTGACAACGCCCCAAACCAAGCAAAGGCAGACACGATGTATCCCAACAAGAAATAGAGAGATGCTTCTTCTGGAATGCTGGCTTTCACAGCACCGAACATCATCGTCACATCGATCAGTGCCTGCGGATTCAGCCATGCCACCGCAAAGGCAGTGGTCACAATATTCCAGATGGTCACATTCGTATCCACATGGGATACATTCGGTTCCGAATTAAACACAGTATAGCCCATATAAAAGATAACCGCCCCACCTAGCAATAAAACAATGCCTTTCAAAAATGGCCATATATCAAAGATGGCACCAATGCCATAAAAGGCTGACACGCTCAAGGTAAGGTCGAAAAATGCCACGATTAAAATGGTGGTGATAATGCGTGATACCTTTTGTACCAATGCTGTATTAATGATAAATAGATTCTGCATCCCTATGGGCGCCAACACAGCAAACCCGATCAGTAATCCTTCCCAAAAATAGGTCATATTGGCTCCTTTCATTATCTACATTAATCCCGTTACTACTTGGTCCTGATAGACCTTGACCGTCTTGCACAGTATTAACAAGCGAACGCAGGTTACATCGCCAAGGGCAAGCGTTTCCTTAACTAGAAAGAAAATAAAACTCCTAGGAACCTACTATGTGTTCCTAGGAATTATACCATGTCTGTTACGCATTACCCTCGCAAGCACCTTGTTTGGCACAACGAGCATCATATTTTTCTGCAAAATGATCTGGGTTGTACGATTCTTTCGCCATGCGAAGCCCTGGTAATCCCATATCTTCTTCACGATTGATAAACTTCGTGTCCACAAATTCATGACGAATAAATTCATTATTAATAGCTTGGTACAAACCACGGATGGTTGGATTTGCTTTCTCAATATGAATGAGCGCCATATGCTCATTCAACATTTCCCCAATGGTGAAAGCCTCTACTCGTCCGAACAGTTTAATGCATCCGCCCACAAGGCCCAATGCATCCCAATGATCGAAGAGCAAGTTAATAGCGGTTAGTTCATCTTCGATGCCTTCTTCATGATGTGTTTCCACCCATTGCGCTGCCGCTTCACGACAGAGAGGAATCGTATTTTCATCAATAGGCATATATTCATAATTAGAATATTGCATACGGAATTGATTTAAATGATTTTTCTTTTGACGTAACTTTTTACCCGCTAAAGTAATCATATCTTCTGTACGATAGATATATTCAAAGTTATCACGATCAGGTGTAAATTCATAGCAATCTGGACACAACTTTTGCATCCGTTCCATCATGATTGGATTAACACCTTTTAATAAAAATGGAATTTGGTTCTCCTTGAACCACTCTTTCGCCATTTGTAATCCATCTACAAACTTGGCGTCTTTTCCAGCAAACGGCGGTAACATAAACGGAGATTCCGTCACTCCACCACCTTTAATAAATAATACACCTTCTTCTTCTGCCCAAGTAATGCCATAAATATCTTGCCACATAAATAAAGTAGTAAAACTATTATCTGACGCTTCATAATGATGCTCCGAGAAATACGCATCAATACGGGGCTTATCTTCTAAGGTAAAACGCTTAAAGTCTAAAATAGGACTCGCCTCCTAATACACTGATTGTATGATATAACATTACTATTATATGCTATTCATCGATAAAATTCAATGCAGGAAGAGTATAGCATTTACATTTCGTGATTTTTATTTATTTTGTATTAAAATTTGATATAATAAACTTGTCACTATAATCCCATTCCGTGACGGAAAGGGGGTGTTTTTATTAATAGACTTTCTAATCTTGTTGTTTGTTACTATCATGGCGAATGTAATCAGCTACAACATTTGCAAATGGCTAGATAGTAACAACAAATAGTGACTAGCCAAAGCCGTAATATAAACGGCAAAGAAAAAGCACAGGGTTGCCGCCCTGTGCTTTTTTGGTGTAATCTTTGCTAGACTTACCTTGTTGTTTTAGCTAACCATATTGTATCACAACTTAAAGTAAAGGTAAACATAGAATCCCCTAGTATCTTCCCTCTTCGTAAAGCGCCATTGTAGGATCGGACTTTCTTGCCCCCTTATCTGGCAAAATTCCACAAACGCAAGAAGAGCACGACATGTTCCTTAATCCCCTTGAGGAACGCCATTTCGAGTAGTAGCCTTGTGGCGCTCCTTTCTACCTAAATTAGGCAAACACAAGAAGAGCACGGTGTGCCCCGAACAAACATTATGAAATACCGTTTGTGAGGGGTATACCGTGCTCCTCCCTTTATCCTATTCAGTTAAGAACGCCACAGGCTACATAGCGAAACAAGTGACGATTTAAAATAAGCTTTCGTCTTCTTTTAACTCTTCTCCAGAGATAACCGCTACAGAGGCAATTTTATCCCCTTCGTCTAAGTTTTGTGTTTTCACGCCAGAAATGGCTTTACTTTTCTTCACGGCAATGTCGTTCACATCAAAGCGAATAATCTTCCCTTGTTCGGAAATCAGCATCATTTCATCGTTGTCATTCACGATTTCTACAGCTACTACTTCCCCAGTTTTGTCCGTGATTTTAAAGTTTTTCGTTCCTTTGCCACCACGTTTTTGCACTGTGTAGGAGCTTTCCACATTACGTTTGCCATAGCCTTCTTCACTGATGGTGAATACTTGACATTCTTCGCCAGTACCGTGGATGATACTAGCACCTACCACTTCGTCACCAGCGTTGAGGTTGATACCTTTCACCCCACGAGCGGCACGTTTTAACAAACGTACGTCACTTTCATGGAAACGAATGGCCATACCTTTTTTCGTACCTAGCAATACATCTTGGTTGCCATAGGTCAAGCCTACAGAGATCAACTGATCCCCTTCGTCCAATGCCACTGCATTCAAACCACCACGGCGAATGTTACGGTATTCATCGATGGATGTGCGTTTCACCACTCCCTGTTTTGTAACCATGAACAAGTTCACATCGCTAGAGATGCGTTCTAAATCAATCATGTTCGTCACTGTTTCCCCTACGTTGAGCGGAAGTACATTGATGATGGCTGTCCCACGAGAGTTACGGCTAGATGCTTCTGGCACTTCGTAGGCTTTCAAGCGGTACGCACGACCTGTGGATGTGAAGAACAACAAGGTATTATGAGTGCGCACATGCATAATTTGCGCCACATAATCGTCTTCCTTCGTTTTCATACCCACAACGCCGACGCCGCCTTTATGTTGGTTGCGGTACACATTAGCATTCATGCGTTTGATATAACCTTGACGAGTTAAAGTGATGACCATTTCTTCGTCAGCAATTAAATCTTCCACATCGAAATCAGAGGTGTCGATAGTGATTTCACTACGACGTTTGTCGCCATATTTTTCTTTCATAGCGATTAACTCTTCTTTAATGATGTCACGTTGACGTGCATCGGAGGCTAAGATGGCTTTCAAATCCGCAATCAACACCAATAATGCGGCATGTTCTTCTTCGATTTTTTCACGTTCCAAACCTGTTAAACGAGCTAACCGCATATCTAAGATGGCGTTCGCTTGAATTTCAGTAAGGCTGAACTTTTCAATCAAAGCAGTGCGAGCAATATCTGTAGTTTGAGAGCTGCGGATGGTGTGGATGACTTCATCAATGTGATCTAAAGCAATCAACAAGCCTTCCAATACGTGGGCACGAGCTTCTGCTTTCGCTAAGTCGAACTCTGTACGGCGTACGATGACTTCTTGACGGTGCGTTAAATAATGACCTAGTACTTCTTTCAAAGTCAATACTTTTGGATGACCTTTCACCAATGCCAACATAATCACGCCGAATGTATCTTGTAATTGTGTGTGTTTATATAGTTTATTCAACACGATGTCTGGTTGCACGTCAGCACGCAATTCGATGACGATACGAAGACCACGGCGGTCACTTTCATCACGAAGAGCGGTGATACCGTCCACCACTTTATCACGGCTTAAATCTGCAATCGTTGCAATTAAGCGCGCTTTGTTCACTTGATATGGAATTTCTGTGACCACGATACGGTGTTTGCCTTTCGTCATAGCCTCAATGTGAGCTTTCGCGCGCATTTTGATGCTACCACGACCTGTGGCATAGGCTTTTTTAATACCCTCACGACCAAGGATGGACGCTCCTGTTGGGAAGTCTGGGCCTTTGATAGCCGTCATCAATTGGTTCACATCCACTTCTGGGTCGTCGATGAGCATCACAAGACCATCTACCACTTCCCCTAAGTTGTGAGGCGGAATGTTCGTCGCCATCCCCACGGCAATGCCGGCGGAACCATTGATCAACAAATTTGGAATCTTTGCAGGAAGCACAGTTGGTTCTTCCAAAGATTCGTCATAGTTCGGCATGAAGTCCACTGTTTTCTTCTCGATATCTGCGAGCATTTCTGTAGCAATACGAGACATACGAACTTCTGTATACCGCATAGCCGCAGCAGAGTCGCCGTCGATGGAACCGAAGTTACCATGACCATCCACCAGTGGATATCTTGTATTAAAATCTTGGGCCAAGCGCACCGTTGCGTCGTACACAGAGCTATCACCATGTGGATGGTATTTACCAAGTACGTCGCCGACGATACGAGCCGATTTTTTGTACGGTTTCGACGGTGTCATGCCTGTTTCATGCATCGCATATAGAATACGACGATGCACAGGTT
Source organism: Veillonella sp. VA139 (assembly GCF_003992005.1). Taxonomy (GTDB): domain Bacteria; phylum Bacillota; class Negativicutes; order Veillonellales; family Veillonellaceae; genus F0422. The sequence continues at coordinate 50,980 of NZ_RQVL01000009.1, forward strand.
TCAACCCATCACGTACATCTGGAAGGGCGCGCATAACGATAACGCTCATGGCGTAATCGATGTAGGAACTGCGCATTTCTTTATCGATTTGGACCGGCAAAATTTTGCCATGACTCCAAGCCTTTTCCTCCATTGTATCACCTCATTTTACAATACTGATTATATAACTAATCCATTATACCATTTTATGCACTTTTTTTCTATCTTTTTACATGAAAATTTCAATACACTCAAATTTGAATGCTTGTGAAAGTATATCCTGTATAATTATTCCTTTGAATCTCCCCTTATTGGCTTAGCATGGCTTCATTTAATCGATTCATACGGAAGTGCTCCACCACCTCGATCATAAAGCATTCATCATGGATAGGATTCACATCCATTTTGAATAGGTGTGACGTACAATGACAATCACTGCAACCAAAGCCTTTCACCTCATCTACACTAATCGCCTTCATTGCCTTCGCCAATTCACATTCTAAATCACTGGAGCTACGAATCGGTAAGGCTGCCACAACAGTACTGACACTTCGCAAATAATCTAAATGCCAATGTTTCTGTTTCCGTTTCCGTTTATGACGTTCTATGCGTTTTTCTAAATTTGCCTTCGCTGAACCTACATACACATAATACCCTGGATCAAAGTGCATATCGCCCTTACTGCCGATGGTTACGGTCACTGGCTCTTCTACCTGCAACACCATGAGGTAGTCCCCTCGATCTTCCGCTTCTCGACGCACAGCCTCATCATGATACAAACATTCTCGCACCACCTTAGGTCGATTAAACTCTGGAGTCCACTGTAACGCCATAGCCTTCCAGTCTAATTGTGGCGCTACCTCAATAAATGTCTTCGTAAACTCCAAATCCGTGTGAAAGTCTGGAGAAAACCACAGAGCTCGTTCCCACTGCACTAAGAACAGAATCCCCGTACGATATCCTTCTTGTTGTAACTCTTGGAGATGCAACAAATGTTTTCGACCTCTTTCTGTCACCGCATCAGGGAACATGGCTCCTTGATCACCAAATAAGGTACAGGACTTCACTTCTAATAAAAAGCGTTCTTCTTTATCATTGGTCAGTAGCAAGTCAAAACGACTATGACCCACTGTGTACTCTCGTCGTAGCACACGCCATTCTTCCCATCCTGGAATGAGTTGTTCAGCGATCATGTACTCCGCTATGTCATTACAATAATTGGTGTCTAACATGATAGGCACACCATCACGTTCAATACCGATGACACGATATTGCGTTTTCGCACCTTCTTTTGGATGATGCACCACATACATCTTCACCCCTACAAAGAGGAGCTCCCACATACGACCTGGATTCGGCAAGTGAGCTGCAATCATCTGTCCCTGTAATTCTAAATGGACCACAAATCGATTCGGTCGCTCTACAAAAGTAGCAACCTGTACATTTTCATATAATACTTTCATACTATCCCTTATTTCTAACTAGATTAATATATTATATATATCAAGATTAATATATTATAAAATTCATTTATAAATCTAACCTACAATTTCCTGACACATAATAAACACTATACATATATGACGCATTTGCACACACGATTACTTCATCAGAGTACTATCATGATCCAACCCACACCTATGTAATTACAGCAACATATACACTATTCTGTGGATAACCATGTGGGTATCCTGTGTCTATATTGTGTGTAATCCCTTGGTTATTCACTTGCTATCCTTTGGCATGTGTATAACTATGTGAGTAACCTGTGTATGAACTGTGTGTATACTAAGAGTAACTTACTTCGATTTTTATTTTTCTTTTTACTTAATCACTTTTTGTGGATAAATCTGTGTGTAACTTAATTTATTCCGTGTATAAGCCGTGTATAGTTTGTGAATAAAATTCGTTGCCTCAGCTACATACAAGAACCACTTCTTATAGTATACTAAGAGCATAGGCTTTCGCCTAGTCATGTATAACAATTATATAATTTATTTTCCTAGAACTGTACACTAACACAATTTGATGCAAAATACTTGCTATAATTTTATACATACTACTACATAACTTACAAATAGGTATACATTCCTTTCATAGATTGAACAGATACCTTATGGCTATCCAATATCATCTACATTAGGAACAATGCCTACTTTCATACATAAACATGAACAACATTTACTCAATTTTAAGGAGATACACATGGCACAAGTGGCAGGCAATTTACAACGTATCCGCAACGGGAAACGCACGTACGCGATTACCCCTCGTATACCTGGTGGTTTCGTACAACCACAAATGTTACAAAAATTTATCGACGTGGCAAACACATTCCATGCAACTTTGAAAATTACAGGTGCTCAACGCATCATGATTACCAACCTAAACGCAGAAGATGTGGACAAAGCATGGGCCATGCTCGGCATGGAACCAGCGCACACCGTATCCAATCGTGTTCGTTCTGTGAAAGTCTGCCCTGGTACAACATTCTGTAAACGTGCGAAACAGGATAGCGTACATTTAGGCATGCAATTAGAACGAAAATACATCTCTAAAGAAATGCCTTCTAAAATGAAAATTGGCGTATCTGGCTGTCCTAACTCTTGCTCTGAAGCTATTACAAAGGATATCGGCGTGATCGGCAATGACCAAGGCTGGCAAATCTATGCAGGTGGTAGCGCTGGCGCTCATCCACGCTTAGGTGATTTAATCACAGAGGTAGCTACTGAAGAGGAAGTACTTACTATCATCGATCGCATGATTACGTACTATAAAGAAAATGCGCAAATCGAGCGTATGGGTCAATTCATTGACCGCATCGGTCTTGATGCATTCCGAGCTGCCGTATTAGATACAGTGGATTCCCCAACAGTTACTGCTAAAGCCTCTGCAGAACCAGTGGTCAAATTACCGGGTCAAGGCAATGCAGGTCTTGCAGAAGCGACTACGCCAACTAATGACAAAGGGGCCACACCACTTTCACCAGGACAACTCATTACAAAAGATACTATCGTTCGTCATATCGTCGAAGTATATCCAGAATTGATTCCTATCTTGCAATCCATGGGCATGGGTTGCCTTGGCTGCCCTTCTTCTACTGGGGAACCTTTATGGCAAGCGGCAAATATCCACGGTATGGACATCGATGAATTAGTAGCAAAACTCAATGCAGGTCGCAATGTATCTGAAATTGCTATTACAAAAGATTCCATCATTCGTGATATTATAGATATGTATCCACAAACGGTGCCTGTGTTGCAATCCATCGGTATGGGTTGTCTAGGCTGTCCTTCCTCCACGGGGGAACCATTATGGCAAGCCGCTAGCATTCACGGCATGGATGTGGATGAACTTGTTTCCAAATTAGAAGTCGCACGAAAAGGAGCTTAACATGTCAGCAGTACTGGGACACATTCATTTCTGGTTATACAAAAAAATTCAGCTTATCGCTGAACGTGAACAAATTATTAAGAAAGAGGCACAAAGTCGCCTCGACGACTTAGCCGATGAGTTATATGCAACAGCTATCGATTTATATGGAAAACCAATTCCTCCAGATCGTCAATTAGACCGCATCATCGACCACAACAACATCCACGGTTGGTTGCAAAACCAATTGCAAACCTCTTCCGTTCGCGAAGCTACTTTCATCAAAGATTTAACGGATTGTGGCGGAGATGACGGTATCGATGCAGTATTAGAAGCGTTCATCAAACAAGGCGCAATGTGCGGTACAGAAGCAAAAGAAAAATTGACTGCTCAAACAGCACCTGCCATTTACACAGTAATGCAAGACTACTACGTGAACGGCATGCCTTGTGACCCAAGCGATACTATCATCGAGCAAACTGATACTACCTTTAGTTGGTACGGAAATCACCAAAATCAAATTTCCTATTGGAAAACAGCCGGCGTAAATCCAATTATTATGGCCGCTGCCTTCCAAGCATGGTTCAGCGCTTTCGTGAGTCACGTAGCACCGGACTTCGCATTCAATGTGAACCTTGATGGTGATATTCCTGTATATACAATTGCAAAAAGCTAAGTAGCTAAACCCTTTTTATATTATTAGAACAGCACAACCGCTGTTGGTATTGACTTTCACCCCTGTGAAAGTCCCCAGAATAGGAGGTTCTACTATGGCAGGAACTGTAAAACAAGAACTAGGTTTAATTTTTGATGGTCCTAATTACAAAATCGTGAAAAAAGGCGGTGTCGCTGGTGACAAAGTAGAAAAACACAATCACCCAGAGGCTAACGTGATCTTCACTGTGGTAAAAGGTAAAGTAAACGTATTCCTTAACGACACAGAATCCCATATCTTAACACCAGGTGAAGTATTGCACTTCGACGGCAACAACTACATCCAAGCTACATTGGTGGAAGATAGCGAGTTTATTGTGAATCTCATTCATAAATAAAAATAACCCCTAGGTCACATGACCTAGGGGCTTTTTATATCTTATTTATTGATGCGTGCAATTACGTCTGGAGTTAAATCGATAACTTGGTTACCTTCTTTAACAGCACCAACAGATGTTGGGTTCGCCACTAATACATCGATATCCTTTTCTTTTATAATATCTTGAATTGCAGCTGTAATTTTTTGATCTAATGGAGCTAATACTTTTGATACTTCTTGATTGTATTTTTCTTGAATACCACGAATATTTTTATCAAAATATGCTTGCTTTTCTGCATCTGTTTTTAAATTATTTAATTTTTTAAATTCAGCTTCTACTTTAGGATTGTACTCTGCACTCAATTTATCAACTTGCATTTGAATAGCACCAAGTCCATTATAACCGTTAAATGCCGCCTCTTCACTAACAATCCCTACGTTAGCCGCATTGGATACTGTGAAAGCGCCAACAACCGCTAAGGCGCCTAATGTTACGATTTTTTTAGTTAAATTCATGTATAACCCTCCCTATGAGAAATATTTTCACTATTTTTTTAGTATAGCAAAGTTTTCTAGTTTTAGCAAATCAAACCTTGTTTCCTTACTATACAGTAAATAAATGAAATTTAAATGAAATAAATAATAGCTTTATTTATCTTCACTTACATAGACATATTCATCTTTTTTCAATTTGCTGATAATTTCTGGCACCATACCGATTAAACGATCGAAACCAGTATATTTAGCAGAACCTTTGATATTGAATAATTCAATGCGTTCCCCTTTGATTACAAGGACAGCTGTTGGCTCAACTTTTGCTCCGCCACCACCAGCTTTTTGGCATCCACCTAAACCAAGGGATACGTCAACGAATGGTACAATCGTAGTATCGCCTAATTGTACAGCTTCACCTACTACGGTTTCCACGCGAATCATTTCTTTAAATTGTTCAAATAAAGGCTCTAAATTGTCTTTTAAATTAGTAAGTTTAGTATCCATCATGACCTCCTATGATTCTTCAACTTCTGAAAGTTCTTTATTTTGCACTTTGCTTACGACGACGATACTGTAAAAACGCTTTGGCGCAGTCTATGAGACATTCTCTCACTGCTTGTTTCACTACGAATAGAGTTCCATAGAATGCAAACACACCCAATTGCATATGACCTTTCACATCCAAGCTGCCGGTATAGGCAAACTCTGTATAGGAGAAGTTAACATCCTCCACTTGCTTTGGACATAGGGTATAAGCTGCCGCTGTAATGAGACCCATTTCATAGGGTCTAGGAATTCCAAAATCCCCTTCTAAGCGGAATACTCTAGGACTAGCATGGCTAGCACATTGCTTACTAACGGTAAACAATGCTTCATAGAGTTTAGGGTTTGATACATGTTTCCACCACCAATAGGTTGGTAAGTCTTTTGTATCTTCTTTCTCTTCTGTTATTTCTTCTTGCTGTGATGTAGATTCTGCTGGTTCCAGTACCTGTCCATTCGCATCAAATCGAACAGGTTTCACAGGTTCTGGCCCTGAGTATCCAGATAGCGGATACGAATCTGGCTCGTCTAGTACTTCTTTTGTGTTTACATCTTCTTTACTGTCTGTCGCTAACGGTTCTAGTTCTTCTTTTACTCTACGATTTAACCAATCTTCGTAATCACGGGCAGAACCAACTTTCATAGACCCTAATACATAGACCTCCTTAAACAAGGAATGTCCTTGCTTATACGCAAGATGCACCTTTAATACCCGGTACATCCACTCTAATCGGAAGTCAAATTCATAAGGCTTGCGCGAACTTACTTTCAGACTATATGTGATAGGAATACATAGAATGGCTATGATGAAAGCTATTACTAGAAGCAATAGAATCATCCATAGTGACACGATACCACCTACCTTTCAGTATGTTACAAGGATATATACACTTCAATTATACCATCCTTTACCCTTAATGCTCAATACCAAGACGTGCTTCTACACCTTGATCATAGTAATGTCGATATGCTTCCATGACGGTCACTAAGTCCGCCTCATCCAACAACCACTGAGGAGCCCCTCGACCAGTAAATACGACTTCTACATCTGGATTACGAGCTGCTAGCAAATCGCGCCCTTCCGCTTCATCGATTAAACCGAAAAATAGGGCCATATTGTATTCATCTAAGATAACAATATCAAAATCTCCTGTTGCCACAGCTTGTAGAGCTCTCTCTTGACCGATGTGAATCAAATCTTTGTAGTCTTGTGGGGGCTGCCCTTTAGGAAAGACCACCACATCATCACCCCATCGACGTAACTCTTCATCGCTTTTCATGCCTTCCGGAATGATGAAAAATGGTTTACCTACTGTTTCTACTGTGATAGGTTCTAATTGATCGAGTACGGCATGTTCTGAGTACACCTTAGACTTCATAAATTGAAGTAGTAAGACTTTCTTTCCTACTCCTGCAGCACGCACTGCTAGACCGATAGCAGCTGTCGTTTTTCCTTTGCCATCACCTGTATAAACTTGTACATAGGATTTCATAATTGCCTCCTATTGAATGGGTAAAAATAATAATGGATCTGTAGCCACTCCATTCACACGCACTTCATAGTGAACATGGCTACCCGTACTTTTACCAGTACTTCCCATGAGCGCAATGGATTGTCCTTTTTTCACAGTCATTCCTACTTGTACTAGGAGCACTGAATTATGTCCATATTTTGTCACAAATCCATTGCCATGATCGATTTCTATTTCATTACCATAGCCACCATTATATCCTGCATAGGTCACAGTACCAGCTGCAGTGGCTACTATCGTCGTACCTACATCATTGGCGATATCTAAGCCTTCATGAAAGGCTCCACCACCGTACACAGGATCTTGTCGTGCCCCAAAGGTAGAGCTAATGACGCCTTTGGCGGGCCAAATAGATGGCATATGACCGTTAGCATCTGTCGCATCACTTTCCATGGCTAACATAGATTGCAATTCTCGAATATCTTTGCCCACTCCATCTTTAAGAACATTGTAGAGAGTATACATAGATACCAGACGGCGTTGTGCTTGTCGGTCTAAACTAGATATACGAGCAGATAATTGGGTGGTTGTGAAAGTCTTATTTACGCTTTTGGGAGAAGGGTCCTCTTTCTCTTCTTTGCTTTGAGTGCTACCATCTGTTTTTGGTACTGTACCCGACTCTGTACCTTTAATCATATTTCTAATATTTTGATCTAGCTCATCAAGGGTCTTCATTTTTTTATCTAAGACTTCTACCTTTTGATCCAATAGTTTTAATTGCTCTTTTTGCAATTGATTTTCTTGGCGTAATTGCAAGACTTCTACTTGTCGTGCAAGCCCCCAGATACCAAATCCTAGCAAAATCACTAAAATAGCAATGACTATAATGGCTATGGTCTTAATGTTTTGTTTTGTAAACCGCAAATTCCAGTCATCACCACGTTGCTCTAGACGTGACTGCAACCACTTAGGTATTTGCATATAACATCCTTTCTATGCTGACACAGAAGAACTAGCTAACACATCTCCATTACTTCGTTGTCCCATAGCAGATTGCAAGCTAGCTAATTCTTCTTGTGAAAGACTGGCTAAACTTTTACCACTCACAATTGGTTTCGTAAAAATACGTGATTCATTTCTTCCATACACACTGGAAATAACAATACCATTGAAATTGCCATCTAATAAAGTTAAGGAAAAGGATAATTCATTACCAATGTTTTCAAAGGCATTATATTTCACAAAACCAATATGCTGAAATGTTTGTGCCTGTGTGGATTGAATCACTTTTTGCTCTGATAAAATTGTTTGCCAAGTGCTTGCCATATCTCGTAATTCTTTCACTTCGATGGCAAGGCGTCGCTCAATACTCTGACCATTCTCACCATCCATAAAGTATTGATAGCGCTTGGTTAGGCGACTCACTCGGATATGTAAAGTGAATGCATGTAATACTAGCAATACAATGATTCCCGCTAATATCCATGGTAACCAAGGTAATAGTTGTTCTAACACAATAATCCTTTCTATTCTAATTCATGTTCAAATGGCTTGATAGCACGTTGTAAAATGCCATGCAAAGAGGCTATCAACACACCATAGTTAACGATGGGAACCCCTTGCACAGTGGCTACATCAATACGACGTAATACCTCTCGACGTGTCAACATACAGCCGCCACAATGAATGATGACATCATACTTAGATACGTCATGAGGGAAATGTCCACCGCTGGTCCACTCTAGTTCTAAGTCTGTGTATCCTTTTGCTGTTAACCATCTCGGAATTTTTACGGTTCCAATATCTTCACATTGTTGACGATGTGTACACCCTTCACTAATCAACACTTTAGAGCCTGATTGTAGTTGGCTGATGGCATGCACACCTGCTACTAAATCTTTTAATTTTCCTTTAAAGCGTGCCATTAAGATGGAAAAACTTGTTAAACCTATCTCCTCAGGTACAATTTTACTCACCGCCTCAAAAGCTTGGGAGTCAGTAATGACTAATTTTGGCGGCTTATGTAGTTTCTCCAACGTCGTGGCTAGTTCTTCTACTTGGCATACCATTGCCATACCGTGATGATCTAAAATTTCCCGAATCATTTGCACCTGAGGTAAAATAATCCGGCCTTTGGGAGCTGATTCGTCAATAGGACATACTAACACAAATATATCTTTTTCTTCAATATAACCGTCTAATAAAGATTGTACATCCTCATCGACAGGTTTTAATTTGCTTAATGCCTCTAGCAAAGTCATGCGGTTGGCGCTATCGTTGACATCTGCTATTACTACCTGCGATGTATAAGGGTGTAATTCTCCATGTGATTTGATAAAATCAGCACCTCTATGTCCATCTACTTCGTTAATCACTACCAATGTAGGAATATGGCTACTCTCTAATTGTTGTAACCACTCTATATCTTCTGGTATGGGCTCAACATCTGTACGCAACATATACACGGCTAAATTCATCGTTGGCAATACTTGTTTCGTTTTTTCTACCCGCAACAAACCTAATTCCGATGTATCATCAATACCTGCCGTATCTACAATCATCACAGGGCCTAATGGCAATAGTTCCATCCCTTTAGACACTGGATCTGTCGTAGTCCCTGCGATAGGAGACACTAAGGAAATCTGTTGCTCTGTTAGCGTGTTAATCAAGGTAGATTTACCTGCATTACAGCGCCCAAAAAAGCCTATGTGCAAGCGATTCCCTCTAGTTGTTTCTAATACCATAGACGTCCTTTCTATTCGCTTTCAATATAGCTAATTAAACGCATCAATTCTTCTTCACTTTTGAAAGAAACCTCAATAGTACCTTGAATTTTTTTCGTATTCTTTAAACGAATATCTACTGGAGTTCCTAAACTATCTTTCAATCGTTGCATTAGCTTGCGCAACTCCGCCGTTGGTTGAGGCTGAGTCGATGTTAAGCGCTTCTTTCCACCCTGTAGCTCTTTTACCAATTGTTCGACTTGACGAGCATTTAAATCTTTTTCCTTAATCCGTTCTAAGGCTTGCAATTGTAAATGTTCTCCATCTAACGCCAACAAGGGTCTTGCTTGCCCTACCGTTAACATACTAGTTTCTAACTCTTGTTGTAAGAACTCCGGCAATTGTAGTAACCGTACAATATTCGCCACATACGAACGACTACGTCCTACGGTCATAGCGATTTCTTCCTGTGTTTTTTTGAAAGTATCCATTAAGTACTGATATCCAAAAGCTTCTTCGATAGGATTTAGATTTTGCCGTTGCAAATTTTCTACTAAGGCAATTTCGCTCACTTCTTCCGTCGTATAGTCACGGACCACCACAGGAATTTTAGTCAATCCTGCTTGTTGGCACGCACGCCAACGACGTTCACCAGCTACGATTTCATAATGATCATCTACTTTACGAACCGCAATAGGGGCAATCAATCCATGGGCCTGAATCGATGCCACTAGAGTTTCCATATCCTCTTCTGTAAAGCGTTTGCGAGGCTGATTCGGATTAGGTTGTATTTTAGTAATATCCAGTTCATAGCCACTTTTATGACCATCCTTAAAAGAACCGGACAATCCAAAAGATCCTAATCCTTTACCAAGGCCACCTTTTGTTTTTTTAAGCTCCACGATCAATTACCTCCCGTGCTAAGGCACAATATACTTCAGCCCCTTTAGACCGCTTATCATAGATAACTACCGGCAATCCATGGCTAGGAGCTTCTCCTAATTTCACATTTCGTGGTATCGTTGTGGTGTACACAGCATCGCCAAAGTAATTCGTTACTTCCTCTGCCACTTGTACCGCTAATTTAGTTCTACCATTATACATGGTCAGTACAACACCTTCTAATTCTAATTCTGTGTTTAGTTCTTCTTGTACTAACTCGATAGTCTTCACCAGTTGGCTCACACCCTCTAAGGCGTAGAACTCTGTTTGTATAGGGATTAATACGCTATTAGAGGCGGTTAAGGCATTGATTGTCAACATACCCAAAGAAGGAGGACAGTCAATAATAATATAGTCATAGTCATCTACGATAGGTGCCATACACTGTTTCAAGGTGTAGCCTTTGTCTTCCATCGCTACTAAGTCTACCTCAGCTCCTGCTAAATCGATGGTTGTGGGTGCAATCTGTAATGTATCTATCACGGTGTTTTCTATAATATCTGTGATTGGTACTTCATCCACAAGCATTTCATATACACCTTGTGAGATCTCTTCTTTATCAATCCCTAGACCACTTGTGGCATTCCCTTGAGGATCTAAGTCTAATAAGAGTACTCGTTTCCCTTCTACAGCCAAACAAGCACTCAAATTAACAGCAGTTGTCGTTTTACCAACACCGCCTTTTTGGTTGGCTACGGCAATAATTCTAGCCATGATTTCACCTCTTTCTTATCGTCTTATCACATTATAACATAGATTGTTGTGTTTTTTATGAAACCTATGGGTATTTCCACATATTTTTCATATGTTTTTTGATGTTTCACGTGAAACACTGTACCTATTGTCCGCTTAATTGTTTCACGTGAAACAATCTAACAGTCTACTAGATAACAACTTATATTAAGTCAATATATATCAGCAAAAAAGGAACGCTGATTTTTTATATTCAACGTTCCTCTTTAATCGGTAACATATAGTGTTACATGTTACGTATACTTCTTATGATATTGTTAGTATATTACTCATCACCTAATAGCCCTTTTACGATGTTCACCGCTGAGATACCATCTTTAGCATAAGAATCAGCACCAGCTTCATCTGCATAGGCTTGGGACAACACCGCACCTCCTACAAGAACCTTCGCATTGACACCCGCTTCACGTATCGCCGAAATAGTTTCATTAATCATCGGCATCGTTGTAGTCATCAAGGATGCTATACCAATAATCGGTGCATTGTGTTCTTTCGCCGCTGCAACGATTTCTTCTGGTGACACGTCTTTACCTAAGTCTACGATCTGGTACCCATTGTTTTCTAATAAAGCTGACACGATGTTTTTACCTAAATCGTGAATGTCACCCTTTACCGTAGCTAAGATAATTGTCGCCTTCTTATCTGCAGTACCTTCGGGCAACACTTCTTTGATGGTTGTGAAAGCCGCTTGCATCGTTTCTGCTGCTAGCATGACTTGTGGTAAAAAGGCTTTACCAGAGCCGAATCTTTCACCAACTACTGCCATCGCATCGGATAACCCTCTACGTGTTACTTCCAGTGGATCTAACCCTTTTGCTAATGCATCTTTTACTAAAGGAACTACGGCTTCTTTTTCACCTTGTTCTACAGCATGTTTAATACACTCAATCGGGTCATCACTGTGGAATGCTTCTGCTGTAGCTTTCACCTTTTTCGTCACTACTGCATTTTCATCGTCATCACCGTACTCGGCAATGAAGTCCGCTGCGGCTGGGTCAAAGCCCATGAAGGTACGGCCTGTAATGAAAGCTTTTCGTACAATCTCATTCATTGGGTTCATAATAGGACATGTCAAGCCACTGCTCAATGCCATCGTCAAGAACTGTGCATTCAAGTACGCCCGTTGTGGCAACCCAAAGGATATATTGGACAAGCCCATCACCGTTGGGAATCCAAATGTTTCTGCATAGAGTTTTAATGTTTTTAAAGTTTCTCGTGCTGCATGTTGGCTACTTGCTAAGGTCAATACCAATGGATCCAACAACAAGTCATTTGGCCGTAAACCATAGTTATACGCTTCTAAAACGATTTCCTTTGCCAAGGACACACGCTCTTCTGCCGTTACTGGTAATTCTTTTTTACCTAATGGCAAGCATAATAATGCTGCGCCATACCGTTTCGCCAATGGTAATACAGCCTCCAATTGCTCTGGCTCTGCGTTCACAGAGTTCAACAATGGACGACCTGGGTAGGCTTTTAAACCTGCTTCCATTGCCACTGGGTCCAATGTGTCGATGGATAAAGGAACCTCCACAAGCATCGTTAATTCTTCGATAGCTCGTTTCATCGTTTCCCCTGGGTCAACGCCAGTGACACCCATGTTCACATCTAGTACATCAGCCCCTGCTTCTACTTGGGCTAAGGCATCTTTTTTCACCATTAAGAAACTGCCCTTGCGGATTTCTTCTGCTAGCACCTTACGGCCTGTTGGGTTTATGCGTTCCCCGATGATGATTGGTTTTTCTTGTAAACCTACTTTCACTACGCTAGTACGACTTGTGAAAGCCGTAAACGGTTCTACATATGGTCGTTCTGCCGGTGTATGTGCTCGTGCCGCTTTAGCGATGGCCTCTATATGTTTTGGTGTACTACCGCAACAAGCGCCTAAGTAGGTCGCCCCTGCATCGAGGAAACGAGGCGCATATTCGCCCATCTCTTCTGGTCCCAACGGGAAGATCGTTTCTTTCCCTACGAGTTGTGGCATACCAGCATTCGGCTGAATGCTGATTGGCAAGTTCGTTACCGCCGCCATACGTTCTACGAGCGGCAATAATTGTTCAGGTCCCAAAGAACAGTTAATACCCACAATATCTGCTTCCATAGCATCCATCAAGATAGCTGCTGCTTCTGGTGGTGTGCCTGTAATGGTACGTCCATCTTCGCTGAAAGAGAACTGACAGATAATTTTTACATCGTCTTTTGTTTTTCCTAACTCGTCACGAGCATCTTTAGCCCCCAATAAGGCAGCACGCATTTCTTGGATGTCGATGATCGTTTCAATAATCAGGTAATCTACACCGGCATCAATAAGAGCTCTTGCTTGGTCTTTGAAAGCCTCATAAATCTCATCAAATTGAGCCACCCCTAATGGTGCCATAAAGCGACCGCTAGGACCCATATCACCTGCAATTTTTGCATTCGGATTAATCTTATCACGAGCCGCTTGTGCGACTTTCACAGCAGCCCGATTAATTTCATCCATACGATGGCCCAATTGATATTCATCCAGTTTTAAAGCTGTCCCACCAAAAGTATTGGTCGTAATAATATCACTGCCGTGACGCAAATATTCTGCATGGATATGCTCCACCACGTCCGGATGTTCTACGTTAAATAATTCTGGACAAGCCCCGTCACCAAGACCTGCCGCCTGCAGCATGGTACCCATGCCGCCATCTATAATATATACCATATGTCCCTCACTTATGTATCAAATCACTATATACAAGAGGTCTTTCCTCTTTCCGGTACTTTTCGAGAATCACACCCCACTTGACTACAAGATGTGCAGCCTCGTTGTGTTTTTGGTCCCTCTTCATCGGCGGCTTGACAGCCCACGATGGCTGTTACGGACTTACGCGGAAATAGCATGCTTGTATCTGTTACCGTCAATCCAATTTCTTCTGTTTTAATAATCTTAGCAAATTCTTGCTGTACCGTCACAGGCCAATTGCCATAGCCTGGGCTAAAGCGCCATGTCGTTTTAAAGCCCTGTTTCTTTGCCTCTCTGTCGATGATTTCATTTACCTGATCTGCCACTTGTTCTACGGCAGTTGTGGCCGCTGCATCTACGAGGAGCCCCAGTGTAGATTTGCCTTCTTTAAATAAAGCAGAACTGCGTTCTTCTACAGCCTCACCGACTGTCACCGCTAAGACATATACTTTTTTAGCATTCCCTAAATGACGGATGATACCCGTCGCATCTAGCACCATTGGTGGGTCACTGAGTATCGTATGTGTCTCTGGATCATAATCATAACATTGGTATACACCACGAGGTTCTGCTACTAGTTGCACTTCTAAGGCAGCTTCTTTCACATACTGCTCTGGAAATCCCTCCGCATGTTTCAGTCCGGAGTATCGTTTTATTTCATCTTCATTGAGTTTTGGTAATCGTCCATTATAGATTGCCATCGTCTCACCTCAATCTTGTATTACAAATATAAAACATGTGCGAACACAACGTGACCGCACATGTAAAGAGTACTTATTAAGTATACCATAGTTCACACTTATAAGCATTTTTCTATATTTTATTATAAGTTATAGTACAAAGCTATAAAGGTTTTGTTTTAATCTCTTTTGGTTTGCGAGGGTATTTCTTCGGCGTAGGCTTTACCTTTTTGATATACACGATAGCTCGTTTGTCATCCAAGGTAGGTAATGTCACTTCTTTCACCTCTACGATTTCACCGCCCAAGATAGATACAGCACGTTTACTTTCCTCTAGTTCTTCTTGCACGATAGAACCTTTTAATGCCACCATGTAGCCCCCTACTTTCACGTAAGGTAGTCCCCATTCCAATAAGATGGATAAGCGAGCCACCGCACGGCTGGTGAGAAGGTCGAAAGATTCCCGATACTCTTGGTGTGCCAAATCTTCTGCACGGCCATGTAAGGTGCTACAGCCCTGTAAGCCTAAGTCTTCAATAACACCATCTAAAAAGCGCAGTCGCTTTTGTAAAGAGTCAAACAAAGTAATTTGTAAGGATGAATCGTATATACCCAAGGGAACACCTGGAAAGCCGGCGCCCGTACCTAAATCGATGACCGTTGCACCCTTTGTAAAATACTTAGGGTCATAACAAGATAGAGAATCTACCACATGTTTTAAAGCAAACTCTTCTGGCTCCGTAATACCCGTTAAGTTCATGTGCTCATTAGTGGTCACTACGTGTTCGTAAAACCGTTGTAGTAGGTCAATTTGTGCATCTGTGAGGTCTAACCCATAGGTTGTGGTGTGGGCCCTCACATAGTTTGAAAATGTCATATTAACCTCTTTCACGGTAATACTGCTCAATTTGCACTAAGAGCACAGAAATGTCCGCAGGGGACACCCCAGAAATACGGCTCGCTTGACCAATGGAGTGAGGTCGTACAGCGTTCAATTTTTGAATGGCTTCTAAAGAAATACCTTTCATCGCTGTATAATCCCAATCTTGAGGAATAATCTTAACCTCTAACTTGCGAACCTTTTCTACTTGTTCCATTTGTTTTTTTATATATCCATCGTAAGTAATGGTAATATCAATTTCTTCTTCTACAGGCGCTTCGTAGCGAGGCAATCCGAATGCCTCTGCCACTACACCATAGGATAGTTCATTACGTTTCACCAAATCGTACGCCTTGATGCCCGTTTTGATGCGAGGTGTACCAATATGATCTAAGATTTGTTGCGTTTCTTCGCTAGGGTTTACAGGTGTATCCGCTAGTAATTGAATGGCTGCTTCAATTTTACCTTGTTTCTCTTTGAAAGCTTTATATCGTTCTTCCTTAACAAGTCCGATTTCATAGCCTTTTTCAGTAAGTCGCATATCTGCATTATCTTGACGAAGTAACAAGCGATATTCACTGCGGCTCGTCATCATGCGGTACGGTTCTTTCGTTCCTTTTGTGACTAAGTCGTCAATTAACACGCCGATGTAACCTTCGGAACGAGATAGGATAAATGGCTCTTTGCCTTCTAACCATAAGGCTGCATTGATACCTGCCATCAAGCCTTGTGCTGCCGCTTCTTCATAGCCAGATGTACCATTCGCTTGACCGGCAGAGTACAAACCTTGGATATGTTTTACTTGTAACGCCGGTGTTAATTGCAATGGATCCAAGCAATCGTACTCGATAGCATAGGCTGGACGCATGATTTCTACATCTTCTAACCCAGGGATAGTGCGCAAGAACGCATATTGCACATCGATAGGCAAGCTCGTACTCATACCTTG
This sequence comes from Veillonella sp. VA139, assembly GCF_003992005.1. GTDB lineage: Bacteria > Bacillota > Negativicutes > Veillonellales > Veillonellaceae > F0422. The sequence continues at coordinate 67,514 of NZ_RQVL01000009.1, forward strand.
CACATACATTTCGTTCGTATGATTGCCTTCTGGTTCCACAAATAATTGATGGCGTTGTTTATCTTCAAAACGAACTACTTTATCTTCGATAGATGGGCAATATCTAGGGCCCGTCCCTTCGATAACACCCGTATACATAGGGGCACGATGTAAATTGCCGCGAATGATATCATGTGTGCTTTGGTTTGTGAAAGTCAACCAACATACTTGTTCATTGCGATCGATCCAATCAGACATAAAGGAGAAAGCTCTATGGTGAGAATCACCCGGTTGCATTTCCATATTCTCTGTGTGCAAGGTTCGTTTATCGACACGAGCTGGTGTACCTGTTTTGAATCGCATCAGCTTAATGCCGTGATTCAATAAAGATTGAGACAACAATTCTGCTGTTCGCTGTCCATTAGGGCCCCCTGTGTACGCCAATTCACCAGTAATAATCTTGCCTTTTAAGTACGTACCCGTACATAAGATGATGGCCTTTGCTTGGTATACTTCACCTAACTCAGATACAATACCTTGTACGACGCCGTCTTCGATGAGCAATTCATTAACCATGATTTGCTTCACATTGAGGTTCTCCGTATTTTCTAAGACTTCTTTCATACGGCGTTGGTACGCAACTTTATCGGATTGCGCCCGCAGGGAATGTACCGCTGGACCTTTCCCCGTATTGAGCATGCGTATTTGGATTGCCGTCGCATCCGCATTGATGCCCATTTCACCGCCCAATGCATCCAGTTCGCACACTAGATGACTTTTACCGGGTCCCCCAATGGCTGGGTTACAAGGCATAAGGGCAATATTATCTAAATTTAATGTAGCCATCAAAGTGCGGTGCCCCATGCGAGCTGTGGCTAAGGCAGCCTCACAACCAGCATGACCACCACCAATGACGATCACATCATACGTATCTACTAAATACATGTATTCTCCTATTTTCCTAAACAGAATCGTTTAAATAATTCATCCACCATGGATTCACGTAAACTCTCACCAGTAATATCACCCAGTAGCTCCCAAGCAGCTCGAATGTCCGTGACGATTAAATCGATAGGCATACCGCTATCTATGGCAAGAATGGATTGATCCAAGCTAACTTTCGCCTGTTCCATCAAGGTAATGTGGCGCACATTGCTGAGCATCGCCTCATGACTGGCCTGCACAGAACCGCCTTGCACCAAGGATGTAATGACCTTCGCCATCTCATCCATACCTTCCCCTTGGGCCGCGCTGATGGTGACAATCTCTGTGAAAGTCCCCAGTGCCGCAATCTCTTCTTTGCTAACACATTGCACTTGGTCTGCTTTATTCAAGAAGATAATGCTTGGACGATTCGTAATGAGCTGTAGCAACTCTTGTTCTTCCTGCTCCAATGGTTTAGACCCATCAATTACAAGGACCACCACATCTGCTTTATCTAAGTACTGACGTGCTTTTTCAACGCCCATACTTTCCACAATATCTTCGGTCTCACGAATCCCTGCAGTATCAATTAAACGCACAGGAATCCCTTGGATAGTCAAAAATTCTTCAATACTATCACGGGTGGTGCCTGGAATATTCGTTACAATGGCACGATCCTCATGAAGTAAGGCATTCATCAAGCTAGATTTCCCCGCATTAGGGCGACCAATGATGGACACCATCACACCATCACGCAATAATTTGCCACGCTGTGCTGTCGCCAATAAGGTATCCATCTTCTCAAGGATGGGAGCTAATCCCGTCCGTACCTCTTGAGCTGACACCTCTTCAATATCTTCTTCTGGGTAATCGATAGTTACCTCTAAATGAGCAATCATAGCAATTAACTCATCTCGTAAAGCACGAATATATTTGGATAAGGTGCCGTCTAATTGATTGATTGCCACTTCCAAAGATTGCTCCGTCTTCGCATCAATAATGTCGATGATGGCTTCCGCTTGGGTTAAATCAATGCGACCATTCAAGAATGCTCGCTTGGTGAACTCCCCTTCTTCCGCCTGACGTACCCCCTCTGAAAGTAGGACTTTCAGTATTTCACGGACCGACACAAAACCGCCGTGACATTGAATCTCTACCACATCCTCCGCCGTATAGGAATGAGGGCCTTTCATCAACACCACGATGACCTCATCCAATATTTTGCCCGTCTTAGGATGAACAATATGACCATAATGGATCGTTCGTGTCTGACGCTCACCCAGTGGCACAGATTGTTTACTGTGAAAGATACGATTCACAACATCACAAGCCTCAGGACCACTAACGCGGATAATACCAATACCGCCGATTCCCGGAGCCGTCGCAATCGCTGCAATCGTGTCATCTAAAAACATAGTATCTCCTGTCTACATCAATGCCGTTGCTATAACACATAGAGGTAACATGTATAACTCATATATAGCATACATAAACCTAACATACATCATATATACAGTATGCATATATCATAGTTACGCCATACATACACTATACATATTACTATCCGTACTGCTATACATACACTATGTATGTTATTATACGTACCACTATCCATGTATCAATATCATACATTCCCCATGAAATAACATTCCTGACATCGAGTAATACCATTTCACATAAAAAGAAAAGGCCGTTTGGCCTTATATAAATTATATCACGCAACCAGAGTAACATCAATGATAGATAGGAGAAATACTCCCCGAAGAACACCGTTACGAACAGCAAACTAAGCAAAGCGCAAGTTTGCAACTGACATCGCTACAAGCACCCTTCCCATGAGGAACGCCGTTACGAGTAGTAGCCTTTGTGGCGTTCCCTTACTACCTAAATCACACAAATGCAAAAGACCGCAACATGCTCCTGAACAAACCTAACCACTGTATCAGTTTGAGAAGGAGTATGTTGCGGTCTTCCAATCCCCTGAGGAACGCCATTACGCGTAGTAGCCTTGTGGCGTTCCCTTACTACCTAAATCACACAAACACAAAAGACCGCAGCATGCTCCTGAACAAACCTAACCACTGTATCAGTTTGAGAAGGAGTATGTTGCTGTCTTTCCTTTCCCCTATTCAGTTACAAACACCACAGGCTACATAGCAGAACAAGTGACGACCTACATATCAAATAAATCAGCATGAGTTCCCGTTCTAGACGATACAAGAATTAATCTATCATCATCTATCGCATAAATTAACAGCCAATCTGGTTGAATATGACATTCTCTAAAACCCTTATATGAACCGCTAAGTGCATGATCTCTATATTTAGGTTCAAGTGGCTCTTTAGCACATAATTTATCTAAAACATCTTGCAGTAAAGAAAGATTATATCCTCTCTTTTTTATTCTCTTATAATCCTTACGAAACTTAGTTGATATTTGAAGCTTCAACATGATAGTTAAGCCTCCATATCTAAATCTTCAAAAAGTTCTTTAGTCGAGTGATATGTTTTTGTTTGAATATTACCAGATATAATATCACGTACCTCTTGCATAGCAGATTCTGTTTCAGTATTATATCTTGGTTGCTTTATAACGAAAGGAAATCCTCCTTCCATAATAGATGTATGTAAAAAAATATTAATAGCATCAGTAACTGAAATCCCAAAACTATTAAATAAGTTTTCTGCCCTTTGTTTTACCTCTGGTTCAATCCGAACATTAATATTTGCAGTTTTAGCCATAGTATACACCCCCTTATGAAGTAATTGTATTACAAATGTTAAACAATTGCAATAAAAGTATGATATCCCGACGGTGTCAACTTTTTGTTGGAAAAATAATTGCCTAGCTTTAATAGAGGGTTCCTCGTTACTAAAGAATCCTGCGTCCACCATGTTTAATTGCTTGTAACCATCCGTTACTTTTCTTTTCTACACCTGGGATTGCAGTTCTAGGTGTTGAAGAGTACGTAATATATGGATATGGCTTCCACTGTTTCCTAGCGGCTGCTTTCACAGAAGATAGAACTTTGGACGTTTCTACATCATCGAAATAATTGAAGCTATCGCCTCTGTATGCTTTCATCACGAACTCTTGGATAGATTCATTGTTATCGGCTAGTACACGTAGCTTAGCGATCGTTTCTGCCCCTTTTTTACTCCACCCTAGTGGGCGTGAGCTTAAGCGTGCAGATAAAATATGACTTACATGTGCCTCTGTACTGCTACGAATATCAGGTCTAAGCAGGCTAGCCTGAGCGTAATCCCATTGGTTCTCAATGTACGTAGCACCTTCTACAATCTGTTTCATACGATGTGGATAGGTTTCTTCCATTAGTGCTATATAGGGTTCAAATCTTACTTTATCATTGGTTTCTAGGCTTGCAAACACCTCTTTTCGGTTTCGTTTCCCACAGACCTTTGCCATATACTTAAATAGATGAAATCTATCTAAAATAAACTCACTGTTTGGAAGCACATCTAGGCCTCGTTTAATCCACCTAGCACCATCGCCAATAATATACACCTTAGGGCTACCCACATACGCTTCTGCCAAGTAGCTGTCTATCTGCATCCAAAATTCCTCAGGTGTTTCTAATCCTGTGAAAGAATGCCTTTCAACTAACTCCATGCGGTTAGAACCAACATCCACCTTGTCCGTGTACACTGTGGCTAATTTCATGTTAATATTCTTACCCGTTTGTAAGCTCACATGATCTTCATCCACTTCAATATACACAGTTTCAGCGGACTTTGGTACTAGCTCTGTTTGTAGTGTAGTCGGTGGCGTTGGCAGGCTATGCACTAAATTCTTTACAGACTGCCGTGAAAGTTTAGTTGGAGTAGATGCTTCTACTGCTTTAGCATAACTCATAGATATAACATGTTTAATAATTTCACTGGCACAGTAGGGCTCGATTCGTTTATGAGAAGGTAGATCTAATAATGCATCTAATAGATATACA
>NZ_RQVL01000010.1 GCF_003992005.1 Veillonella sp. VA139
GCTCACTTACTTTCATCCATTTAATTGCTTAGAGCATTTATTTCTTAAAGAGTTTACACAAAATTCTTGACAGTACCACTCCATATAATAGGATAAGTTAAGGTTAAATGCGCATTCAACCATCTTATAAATGATATACCATAATTAGTATAGTACAAATAAAAAAGCACCCTATACGGGTGCTAAGAATAGATTGACTAGGTGGGAGTCGAACCACACGCTTCTCCACAGAGGAACGCAGTTAGACGTAGTAGCCTTGTGGCGCCCCCTTACTGTCTAACTCACACAAACGCAAGAAGAGCACTACATGTTCCTGAACAAACCTAACCACTGTATCAGTTTGAGAAGGAATATGTGGTGCTCTATCAATCCCAGAGGAACGCAGTTAGACGTAGTAGCCTTGTGGCGGTCCTTACTACCTAACTCACACAAACCCAAGAAGAGCACCACATGTTCCTGAACAAACCTAACCACTGTATCAGTTTGAGAAGGAATATGTGGTGCTCTAACAATCCTAGAGGAACGCAGTTAGTTGTAGTAGCCTTGTGGCGGTCCCTTACTATCTAACTCATACAAACACAAGAAGAGCACCACATGTTCCTGAACAAACCTAACCACTATATCAGTTTGAGAAGGAATATGTGGTGCTCTAAAACCCCAGAGGAACGCATTTAGACGTAGTAGCCTTGTGGCGGTCCTTACTACCTAACTCACACAAACGCAAGAAGAGCACCACATGTTCCTGAACAAACCTAACCACTGTATCAGTTTGAGAAGGAATATGTGGTGCTCTTCCCTTTATCATATTCAGTTAAATCGCCACAGGCTACATAGACTAGCAAGAGACGATTTTGATGAATTTCCGTTTCCCAACTTGCAATACCATCCCATCTTTCAAAATGATATGCTCTTCATTGCATTTTTCACCATCGATTTTAAAAGCTCCCGCTTTAATAGATCGCCTCGCTTCCCCATTACTTGCTGTTAATCCTGCATCAGATAATAATTGTGGCACGAAAACAGGTTCTGCTGTAATAGCCACTTTATATTCAGGAATATCTGTTGGCATCGCATGTTTTTGGAACACACGAATAAACTCATCTTGACCAAAGTTAGCAGCTTCTTCACCATGGTATAAACGAACAATGGTATGTGCCAATTTCATTTTAACATCTCTTGGATGTGCTGCACCAGACTCTAAATCTTTGCTCAATTGTTCTTGTTCTTCAATACTCATGTCTGTTACCAACATAAAGTAACGCATCATTAACTCATCTGGAATCGACATAGCTTTACCATACATTTCAGAAGGTGCCTCGCTAATACCAATGTAGTTGCCAAGGGATTTACTCATTTTTTGAATCCCATCAAGACCTTCTAAAATCGGCATCGTGATGATCGTTTGTTCTGGCATACCTTCTTCGCCTTGTAGATGACGACCCATCAACAAATTGAAAGTTTGGTCAGTACCACCAAATTCCACATCAGCTTTCAAAGCAATAGAATCATACCCTTGCATCAATGGATACATAAACTCATGAATGCTAATTGGTCGACCTTCTGTGTATCGTTTATGAAAATCATCACGTTCTAACATACGAGCTACAGTATATTTAGACGCTAATTTCAAAACATCAGCAAAATCTAATTTACTCAACCATTCGCTATTGAAACGAACTTCTGTTTTTTCTGCGTCTAAGACTTTGAAAATTTGCTCTTGGTATGTTTTTGCATTCGTAATGACTTGTTCTTCCGTCAACGGTGGACGTGTTACACTTTTACCCGTAGGGTCACCAATACGAGCTGTAAAATCACCAATTAAGATGATGACTTTATGACCAAAATCTTGGAACAGTTTTAGCTTGCGCAACACAACAGTATGACCTAAATGGATATCTGGTGCTGTTGGATCCAAGCCCAATTTAATAATCAATGGCGTATTGGTTGCTACAGCCTTCTCTAATTTCTTTTTAAATTCATCTTCCGGTAAAAGATCAGCTACCCCATAGGAAATGAGGCGAAACTGTTCTGCTGCACTAATCATAATTATCTCCTATATTACTGTGAACTTTTAGAGGATTTAGGAGTAATAACGGGGTCTTTCCCTTTATTACTTTTTGATTTAGAAGGACTCTCATCATTTGATGTTGTACCATCATCGTTATCTAAATCTCCTTCTCCATCTTTCTTATCTTTATCTTTTTTATCTTTGTCATCTTTTTTCTTATCTGTAGCTGGGTTTGTATTACCTGCATATGCCTCTGGTCCTACTCCGTCTGGCACCGTGAAATTAGACGCAGGTGTATCAGCCAAAGCTGCTTGCATATATTGTCTCCAGATAATCGCTGGTGTTTGACTGCCTGTAGTGCCATGTAATGTTTCAGAACCACTGTCGTCACCCATCCAAACCACTGTCACTAAATCAGGTGTATATCCTGCAAACCAAGCATCCTTTTCTTCATCGGTAGTACCAGTTTTCCCTGCTGCTGGTCGACCAAAGTACGCGTTTCCACCTGTACCGTATTTAATAACAGATTCCAACATATTTGTCATCATATACGCATATTTTGGTTCCACAACACGAGTTTCGTCCAAGGACTCTTCTTCTACAATATTTCCATTGCGATCAACGATTTTTGTAATTGATACAGGTTTTACTTTCACACCATTATTAGCAAGTACACCATAGGCTACTGCCATATCTATCGGTGTAACCCCATTGGTCAAACCACCTAAGGCTACAGCTAAGTTATTATCACCTTTTTTATCCAATGTGGTAATACCCATTTTTTCTGCTAAGTCTAGCACGTTGGACATACCCACTTTATCTGCAGCCAATACAGCTACTATGTTGTTGGAATGAGCCACAGCATTATGCATTGTCATGGCACCGTAGTGTTTACGGGAATAGTTTTGCGGTTTCCATCCATGGAACTCTGACGGCTTATCCACATAGATGGTACCTGGGTTATCCCCATGTTTTAAGGCGGCCAAATATACAAATGGTTTAAAGGCCGAACCTGGTTGACGCACCGCCATGGTGGCACGGTTGAAAGAATCTGTACCACGACCACCTACCATGGCTACGATATGACCATTGTGAGGATTGATTGAAATCAATGCCCCTTGAGGCTGACGTAGCCCATTTTCATCCGTGTAATAATCTGGTAAGTTTTCCATCGCTTTTTCTGCCGCACGTTGTGCTTTCATATCAATAGTGGTATAGATTTTCATACCTTCCTTGTAGATAGCATTGTCTCCATAGCGTTCCGATACTTCATTGATGACATAGTTAACGAAATATCCCATACTTCCATATCCATTAGAGGATTGAGGCTTATCCAACAAGTGGATATCTGCTTGTTTCGCCTCTTCTGCATCAGCTTGGGACAAGTAATCATATTTTACCATCTGCCCCAATACAACGGCTTGTCGAGCTTTCGCTGCTTTCAGATTATTAAATGGAGAATAATAGTTAGGACTTTGTGGTAAACCCGCTAAAATCGCCATTTGCGATAACGATAAATCTTGTACATCCTTACCAAAATACACATGAGATGCAGTTTGCACACCATACGCCCCTTGACCAAAGTAAATTTGGTTCATATACATTTCTAGGATTTCATCTTTAGTATAGCGTTGTTCAATACGTAAAGCCAACAAGGCTTCCATAATCTTTCGTTTGAAAGTACGATCTTGCGTTAGGAAAGCATTTCTAGCTAATTGCTGAGTAATGGTAGAACCACCTTCCGCCACACCATCGTGAACGATATTAACCCACACAGCACGCAAGATACCAATAGGGTCAATTCCATGATGACTGTAGAACCGATTATCTTCCGTCGCTATAAATGCATTTTGTAGATTCTTTGGAATTGTGGCCAATTTTACTGGCACACGATTTTCTTCTGAATGAACGGTAGTTATCAATTCATTATTGGCGTCATAAATTTGGGATGATGCGGCAGGCTTTACATTGCCCACATCCGGCAGGGAAGACATAGTAGCCCCTAAAAAGCCACAGCCTGCTCCTGCTACAATCAATATAAATAAGATGAAAAACAACCAAAAGGAACGCTTCCATGATGATTTCTTCTTCACTGGTTTCTTTTTCACAACTCGTCTCCGAGGAGGAACGGGTCTTGATGAACTAGGATTCATATGTCACCTCTCTAAAGCTCATTATTTCCGATAGAACTTACTTAATTATACTCTATTTGCAGATTTTTGTACAAATCCAATTATCTTCCTAGTATATCACCACAATTTAGAAAATATGAAAGTATTCAAAACAAAACCGTATAGGGTTCGTTATTTCAACAACACTGTGGTCGCACCTGCCCCACCTTCATCTAAACTAGCTAGGTCATAGCTTTGTATACCTGGCAAGGTTCGTAAATAATCGTGAACACCCGCACGCAAAGCTCCCGTTCCTTTGCCATGGACAATACGAACAGAGTTCAGCCCTGCCAAGATAGCTTGGTCAATAAATCGACCTACTTCTACAACGGCTTCATCTACAGTTTTACCAATAATATTGAGCTCTGTAGAGGCTTGTTGCTGGCGAACCACAGCCATCCCTGACCGTTTCCGTTGACGATTGGACATAGGTGTAGGATTTTCTTTGCGCAATAAGGCACTAGCTTCTTCACGGGTGGCGGCTAATAGGTCTTTTTCTTTCACAGTCACTGTCAGTCCATTCATATCGACTTGAATCCGTTTTCCTTGAATAGCCAATATAGTGCCCAACGATTGTAAATTATCTAGGAACACAACATCTCCCACTTTTACCTTAGTCACATCTAAAGAATCTCGTTTTTCTATCACACCTGTAGGAACCGCCACATTGGATACGCCTTTTCTAGCTTTAGATATGGCATCCTGACGTTTTTGTTTATCCGCTTCATTGAAAGAACCTTTTAACTCTTTAATGATTTGTTCACTTTCAATACGAACTGATCGTTTCATATTTTGTGCTTCTTCGCGAGCTTTTTCTAAGATGATCTTTTTCTTATCTTGCAACGCTTTTTTATCACGCATCACTTGAGTGCGCATACGGCGCACTTCTTCTTGTTCCTTTTTCAAAGCTCGTTCTCGCTCTTGCGTTTTTCTAAGTTCTTGATTTAACTCACGAAGCATATCTTCCATAGCACTGCGTCCATTCAGTTCCCACTGTTTGCGTGCTAAGTCCACCACTTCTTGCGGTAATCCTAAGCGTGCTGCAATGCTAAGTGCATGTGAACTACCTGCTACACCAATATGTAAACGGTACGTAGGACGTAATGTTCTTTCATCAAACTCTACATGACCATTTTCGACGCCTTCCGTTTGATACGCATAGGTTTTCAACTCATTATAATGCGTGCTCACCATCATGAGTGCTCCTTTTTTACGGAAGTATTCAATGATTGCAATCCCTAAGGCACTTCCTTCTTCTGGATCCGTACCAGAACCTAATTCATCTAGTAATACTAAATCATTTGGTCCTACCTTTTTCAGTATCCGTATTACCTGTGACATATGGGCAGAGAATGTACTCAAGCTGGCTTCAATGCTTTGTTCATCTCCAATATCTGCATAGATATGGTGAAAGATTGGTAATGTAGATCCGCTGTCAGCTGGAATACATAATCCACTTTGGTTCATTAATGCCAACAATCCCAATGTTTTTAGAGACACTGTTTTACCACCTGTATTGGAACCTGTAATCAACAAAATACGATACTTCGTCCCTAAAGTGATGGTAGTAGGAACTACCACATTCGGAGCTAGCATAGGATGACGGGCTTGTAGTAAATTCACTTCTCGACCTTGACTGATGATGGCACGGGCGGCTTTCATCCGTATGGCTAATTCTGCTTTTCCATAGACAAATTCCACATGGGATACACGTTTACATGCATCTAATAATGTATCTGCATGAGCTCGCACGAGTTCCGTTAATTCTTTATAAATGCGCAGTACTTCCTGTTCCTCTGCCAAGGTAGTTTCCTGTAATTCATTATTTAAGTCTACCAATCGCATAGGTTCAATATATAATGTGGCACCTGTAGCTGATCTATCATGGATAAGACCAGGAAATGCTCCTCGATATTCTTGTTTAACAGGAATCACGTAACGATTATTACGCATAGTAACGATAGCTTCTTGGAAGTATTTTTGATTGTCCTTGTCCTGCAATATTCTTTGTAGGTCATTTTTGATAGCATTTTTGGTGCGGCTCATGGTCATACGCAACTGTTGTAGTTTCGGTGTAGCACTATCTAATAATATACCGTAGGCATCAAAAGTTCGTTCAAAGCGCTTGGTCAGCTTATCGTGACTAGGCAAATCCTGTACCCATAAAGATAGTAATGGATAGAGCAAATATTTTTCTTTAAAAAACCGATGCATCCGATTATATGCCAAGATAGTGGTATGCAAGTCCCAAAGCTCTTCACGAGTCAAAATAATTTCTTTACGACTTTTCGTACAAGTTGTACGAATATCTTTCGTGCCACTGATGGGTTGCTCCACTTCTTGCTCTAAGGAGCGCATAGCTTCCACAGTTTCATCTAGGGCATCTTCAATTTTTTGACGGTTGTGCATAGGTTGCAAATTCAGTGCATATTCTTTAGCTATGGCAGAGGAACACACATCTGCCAGCTTTTGCCGTATATGTTGAAAGTCTAAGACTTGTTCACTATTCATTATGATTCCCCTAAAATTCCTTTAAAAAAGTGTCCTCGTGTGATATGAGTAGCTCCTTCTTTGCTCGGTGCTTTCACAGTCCCTTCTAGTAATTGACGATACATACTTACCTCGTTAGCAATCCATTTAGGACTTCGTTGTCTTCCGTCAAGGACTAGACGTTGTAATCCAGAACGTCGTAAGTCATCGATATAGCTTTTCATATCTAACTCACGGCTATTCATAATATGGGTACGACAGAATGGATCTGTATAAATAGCAAATAGTTCACCCTTTCTATCCTGTAAAGCATAGTCTTGTTTCGTACACACTAATGGACAACCTCGTTTATAACCTGTACCGGCAAAACTGCTGATAGGACAATACTCAGAAATCATCAATTCTACACGGCCCTGCACAATAGCTCCAATAGGCATAATATTTTTACTTGCCATCGTATTCATTTGATACAAGGTAGCCTCTAAGGACACATTGACAGTACTAAATCCTAAGTCATTCAGTATGCCTAAGGTGTGAGAGTTAAAGGTTTGCAATCCTGTATCACCTTCCACAATTCCTGTATATCCCAGTTGATGTAATACTTCTAAAGCGCCCAAGAAATGTACTCGAATCCCATCTGGATTGGCTTGTACCATATGGGTTACCATATCCCTAAAGGCTGTACTTTCATTATCCTTAATCACCCTTGGGGTGCTAAATATAATTTCTTTGTTAGCCTCACGACACATTTGTACAGCTTCTTGATAGACAGGATATGCCACTGGGATTCTGTGTAATGGATCGCCAAATACAATACGGTCTACTGGCGTCATCACAGCCTGCTGCAGGCCTTCTAAGGAATCCACTAAGATTTCTAATTGTTTTGTATTAGATTCTAGGATATGCGCCTGTGTAAATCCTAACACCTGTCCTACTGTTTTTGTCATGTCTCCTAATAATTCCATCCCTGTGGGCAAGTTTGCTTTACGTGCTTCCCATGATGCCTCGTATTGTTCTATTAGCAATTCTTCCATAGCCTCTACAGCATGTCTACGAAGACTATTTAAGACACTGCTAGGCCACATGAAAGAACCTTCGGGAACCGTCACATGATCTAACTCAAATAAAGTATTTCCTAAACGACCTAATTGTTCCGTAATTTTCTCCACAGAAGTAGGCTTGTGATTAGCCATTTGTAATACATATTCATCAGTGACTGTTACCGTTTGACCAGACTCTAACATCATCGTTAATGACACAGTCCTACCTTCTTCGCCATGTAAGAACATATAGGACTTGTATTTGCGAGTAAAATCTTTTAAGCCCCGTTGTTTGGTGTATCCTCCTTGGCTGGCACGATAGACCTTGCCAGATTCCATACGTTCAGTGAGAGGTATCTTGTATACATCATGGTGGTATGTCATATCTGAGGAAACCGTAATATAGTGCACATCTCCCGTATGGGCGATAAGTTTCAGTAAGTCGCCTTCCGCCACAGCCTCCTTAGTACGCAAGACTAGCGTACGTCCTTTGACCTGCCCTTCTCCTAAATATTTTCCTAAATGATTAGGAGCACTAATAGTCATCATTGATTTAGAACCATTATTTTCTAAATAAGCCGTAGAGAATCCTCGATTAAATCCTTCTTCTAAGCGAGCAAAATCTGCCTCTGTGGCTTGTCCAGATCTATCAATAATGGTCCGATACGTGCCGATGACTTCATGCACATAGGATACCTTTTTCATACGACCTTCTATTTTGAAAGAGGCTACACCAGCTTCGATGAGCTCTTTCATATACGCACTATAATTTAAATCCTTAGGGCTCATGATATAAGTTTCTTTGTCATGAGTAATTTGTTCACCATCTACGGTAACCAATTGGTATGGCAAGCGGCATGGTTGGGCACAAGATCCACGGTTCCCACTACGACCACCGATAAAGCTACTCATCAAACATTGTCCAGAGTAGGAAATACAAAGAGCACCATGAATAAAGACTTCTATTTCCGCCTTTGCATGTTTACAAATATGCCGAATTTCATCTAAACTCAATTCTCTAGATAAGACAACTCGAGTAAACCCCAATCGTTCTAAAAATTGTACAGTCTCCAAGTTAGTAGCTGTCATTTGTGTACTACCATGAAGCTCTAAGGTAGGCGCCACTTGTCGAGCCATCCTAGCAACCCCTAAATCTTGTACAATAATGCCATCTACACCAATACGTTCTAACTCACGTAGATGCTCTGCTAAGGCTTTGCTTTCACGGTCCCCTACTAAAATATTCACCGTTACATAGATACCAACCTGTAGAATATGTGCTAAACGTAAGGCCTCTCGCAACTCATCATATTCAAAATTGCCTGCATGAGAGCGCGCATTAAAGACCTTACCGCCTAAATAAATGGCATCAGCCCCTGCTTCAAGGGCTGCCATGAAGTTTTCCATTGTCCCTGCTGGGGCTAATAATTCCATCATAACTCCTTATAATAAATCGGTCATCCCAAAAGAGAGATGACCGATTGTTACATCCCGTAGGATTTACGTATTATCGTAAAGTGCAACCTTTGTCTGCTAATTTTGCTAACATCGCTTGGATTCTATCTTCAATATCAGCATCTACTAATGTACCTTCATGAGAACGGAAAGACACGGTATACGCCAAGCTACGATAACCTTCTTGAATATGTTCCCCTTCGTATACGTCAAAGATACGAACACTTTCAAGATATTCGCCACCTTCTTGTTCCATCACTGCCAAGATGTCACCCGCTTGTACTGTGTTTGGTGCCACAATGGCCAAGTCACGACTTGTGCCAGGGAATTTAGAAATTGCTGTAAAAGAAATTCCTTTGCGGTTCACTTGTAACAATGCTTCTAAATCCATTTCAAATAAATATGCTTTACCACTAATGTCATAATGACTTGCTACTTGTGGATGTAGTTCACCAAAGCGTACAATTTCAACACCCTCTACGGAGATACTAGCACTCACACCTGGATGTAAATAATACTCTTTACTTCTACTAATTGCATAATTTTCAACACCAAGATTTACTAATACAGATTCAATAATACCTTTTAGATCATAGAAGTCTACATTTCTAACCGGTACATTCCATTCTTGGCGATCCCATTTGCCTAGGATAACCCCTGCTGCCATCATGCGTTCGTTTGGCAATTCTGTAAGCGGCAATGCCTTAGGTTCGTACACGGCAGCTACTTCAAAAACGGCTAAATCTAAATTCTTATGAGCTACATTTCGTTTTGCTGTTTCTAAGACGCTAGGTACCAAAGTAGTACGCATCACCGGGAACTCTTCGGAAATTGGGTTCAGAATAGGAATCGTTTGATGTCTTCTATCTGTTTCAGGAATTAACAAATCTTGTAAACTATCTTTATGCATGAAACTAAAAGTAATAATTTCATCTAAACCAGCTTCAGCCAAAGCATGTTTTACATCATGTACTAATGCATGCATAGGAGATACTGTTCCCGTTTGGATTCGTGCCAATGGCGTAGTAGGTGCAATATTATCATAGTTGTGAATGCGTGCTACTTCTTCTGCAATATCTGGCATGCCTGTTACATCATCACGCCAAGATGGAATAGTAGCCACTAATGCCTCACCATCAACTTTCACGGCGAAGGATAAAGTTGTTAGGATAGTAATCATCTCTTCTTCTGCAATATTAGTACCTAAATACGAATTCACAGCTGCGCTTGTGAAAGACACTGTACGCACTTCTTTTGGCGCTGCATATACATCAATCACACCTTTTGCTACTACAGCACCTGGTGTAATATCCAACAACAATTGTGCTGCCCGCTCTAACGCTAGTGGTGTCACTTCGCTATTCACACCACGTTCAAAACGGCCAGATGCTTCAGAGCGTAAACCTAATGCACGAGATGTACGGCGAATAGAGGCACCATTGAATACAGCAGCTTCTAACACTACTGTTGTTGTTTCAGTGGATACTTCACTATCCGCACCACCCATGACACCAGCAACCCCTACAGGACGAGTAGCATCAGCGATAACAAGCATAGTATCTGTTAATGTACGATCATTGCTATCTAAGGTTTGAATCACTTCGCCTGCTGTTGCTTTACGAGCCACTAAACTATGTCCATGAAGATGATCATAGTCGTAAGCATGCATTGGTTGACCTAATTCTAACATCACATAATTCGTTACGTCCACCACATTATTGATAGGACGAATACCACAATTACGCAAACGATTTTGTAGCCATAATGGAGATTTTTGAACTGTTACGTTTTCAATCAAACGTCCCATGAAACGAGAGCATAACTCTGTATCAGCAATAGAAATATTCAAACGACCTTCAATAGATGGTCCCTCTTCTTGGACGGTTACCTCTGGGAATGTAGCTTCTGTTTTATCTAATACGGCAAATTCACGGCTTAAACCAACCATGGAGAAACAATCTGCACGGTTTGGCGTCAACTCAAATTCATAGACTACATCGTTAAGACCTAGTACTTCTTTTACATCTTGTCCAATAGCTGTGTCTTCAGGGAAAATGTAAATACCTGTCGCTTCTTCTGGCAATACTACATCTGTGGATAAGCCGAACTCAGCCACAGAGCAGAACATGCCTTCCGACACTTCTCCACGAAGTTTACCTTTTTTAATTTCTGTGCCATCTGCTAAACGAGATTTATGGTACGCTACAGGAACGATTTGTCCCACTGCCACATTGGTTGCCGCTGTTACGATTTGTTTCGTCACAGGCTCCCCTTCTTCTGTTAAGCATTCCACTTGGCATACTTGTAATTTATCTGCATCAGGATGTTTCGTAATTTCTACGATTTTTCCTGTGTATATTTTTTTAATACCTGTATCACAGTTGATTACTTCTTCTACTGGAATACCTGCTTGTGTTAAGGCATCTGCAAACTCTTGAGGGTTCTCGCCAAAATTCACAGATACATAGTCTTTCATCCATTGTAAACTAGCTTTCACGATAACCTCCTAGAATTGCGTTAAGAAACGTTTATCATTTTCATAGAATAAACGTAAATCATTAATACCATATTTCAACATTGCAATACGTTCTACGCCCATACCAAAGGCAAACCCTTGCACTTCATTTGGATCGTAACCATTCAGCTTCAATACATTGGGATGGACCATACCACAACCAAGAATTTCTAACCACCCTGTATGGGAACATACACGGCATCCTTCACCGTGGCACATACAACAAGAAATATCTACTTCTGCACTTGGTTCTGTGAAAGGGAAGAAACTTGTACGGAAACGTACAGCTGTATCTTCACCAAACATGTATTTCAAGAATAATTCCAATGTTCCTTTCAAGTCAGAGAAGGTAATATTTTTATCAATAACAAGTCCCTCTACTTGATGGAATACTGGAGAATGTGTGGCATCATAGTCCCAACGATATACTTTTCCCGGTGCGATCATGCGGATAGGTGCATTTGTTTCACTACGTTGTAATGTTCTAGCTTGTACTGGAGATGTATGGGTACGAAGCAATACGGAATCGGTAATATAGAAAGAATCTTGCATATCACGAGCTGGATGATCTGCAGCTAAATTCAAGCATTCAAAGTTAAAATAGTCTGACTCAATTTCAGGACCTTCTTCTACAGCATAGCCCATAGACACAAAAAATTGTTCAATTTCTCCATTGATTTTTGTTAATGGATGTAAATGGCCTTTACGAACAGGACGACCTGGCAATGTAATATCAATGGTTTCTTTTTCTAATTTAGCTGTAAGTACAGCAGCTTCCATTTGTTGTTGTACTGCATCTAAGGCTTCTTCCAACGCTACACGCACTGTATTCACCAAGGCCCCCATAGCAGGACGCTCTTCTGGAGATAATTTCCCCAGTCCTTTTAATAAGGACGTAACTTCTCCCTTTTTACCTAAATAGGTAACACGAATATCTTGTAATTCCTGCAAGTTCGCAGCCCCTTGAATTTGGGCGATTGCCTTCTCTTGCAATGCTTGCAATTGTTCTTTCATTGATTCCTATCCTCCAACTATTCTTCATCTAACAACGACCATGGTAATTCAGGTAATACCAAATCGTCAAGAACCATAAAGGTCCCACTTCCCATATAGACAAGTTCTCCCATATCATTATATAAACGACAGGATGTAACCATCGTACTTTGACCTTTGTGTTCCACATTGGATACACCACGGATTCTTGCATTTTTCGGCAATGATTTTACAAAATTACCATTAATTTGCGCCGTTGTCACTTGCTTTCCTAGTGTAATACAAGCCAATCCCATGAGATAATCTGACAAACTCAGATGTACACCTCCGTACACATCGCCTCGCGGATTACTGTGCAATGCTTCTTCACTGTGAAAGTCTAGTTCCACATGTCCTGGTGACACATTCTTAAGTGTGACATGATGTAACACCTCAAAAGGATGTGAACTTGTATGCTCTTGAAAGTATTCTAATAATGTTCTATGTTCCATATAGTTAACCTTTCTAAGCTCATCTTTTTATTATAGAGGAAAGACTACCTCATTATCAATAGACCTGCTTAGAAATCCTTGATTAAATCCAATAATCCTTGCTCATCCATCACAGGGATACCCAATTGTTCTGCTTTTGTTAATTTACTACCGGCATCCTCACCAGCGATGACCAAGGTAGTTTTTTTACTGACAGACCCTGTTACCTTCGCTCCATGCGCTTCTAAGATTGCCCCTGCTTCAGAACGACCCATGGAAGTGAGCTTACCAGTCAATACAATGATCTGTCCTTCTAGTTCATTGCCTACGGTTTCTTGTACTTCCTCTTCTAAGCGTACGCCCGCATGACGTAATCCTTCAATCAATTGACGATTTCGTTCGTTTCCAAAATATTCTACCAAACTTTTCGCCATAGTAGGACCTATTTCATCAATGCTAGTTAACTCATCTATGGTGGCATTCATCAAGCTATCAATGGAAGTAAAGTATTTTGCAATGGTTTGCCCTGCTTTCGCCCCAATTAAACGTATACCCAGTCCAAATAACACTCGACCTAAGCCACGTTCTTTAGAATCGTCAATCGCTTTTAGTAAGTTTTGGGCAGACTTTTTCCCCATTCGCTCTAAGGATGTAATATCCTCTTCTTTCAAATGGTATAAATCTACCACTGTTTCAATGCGATGGTTCGTCACTAACGCTTCCACAATACTAGGACCTAATCCATCAATGTTCATGGCATCACGGGAGGCAAAGTGAATGATACCTTCCTTCTCTACTGCTGGGCAATGTTCATTACTACAATAGATGGCTACTTCCCCTTCACGGCGCACCGTAGGAGATTCACAAACTGGGCAAGCATTCGGCATTTCGTAAGGTACAGAATCTGATTGTCGCTTATCTACCACCACAGAAATGACCTCTGGAATAATTTCTGCGGCTTTATGAATACGTACCGTATCTCCGATACGAATGTCTTTTTCTTTAATAAAGTCTTCATTGTGCAACGTAGCCCGTGATACATTCGTGCCAGACACGAACACAGATTCTAATTCTGCCGTTGGCGTGAGCACACCTGTACGACCTACATTGATTGTAATGTCCTTCACAATCGTTTCCACTTCTTCTGGTGGATACTTGAATGCGGTCGCCCATTTGGGATCCTTCGCTGTGGTGCCCAAGGTTTCTTGGTCTTCAAAATCATTCACTTTGATGACCATCCCATCTGTATCATATGGTAACTGATGACGTTCTACGTCCCAGTAATGAATGTGTTCCACCACCTCTGCGATAGAATGGCACACTTTATAGTGAGGATTGACATGAAATTTAAAAGCTTCGAGTTGCTCTAATAATTCCTGTTGTGTATGTATGTTAGATCCTTCTGATGAACCAATCGCATAGGCAAAGAAATCTAGATTACGACTTGCTGTAATAGCTGGATCTTGTTGTCGCAAAGAGCCTGCTGCGGCATTCCGAGGGTTCACAAACGTTTGCAAGCCTGCTTCTTCTCGTTCTTCATTGATGCGAGTAAACTCCTTGTGAGGCATGTAGGCCTCTCCTCTAATTTCAATGAAAGGTGGGGCATTTTCAATCACTAAAGGTATGGATTGTATAGTTTTTACATTCGCTGTTACATCTTCTCCTACACGACCGTCGCCACGTGTGACAGCACGTACAAAGAGCCCATTTTCATAATGCAAATTAACCGCTAAACCATCAATCTTTAATTCCACTACATACTTCGGTGCATGCCCCAGTTCCTTTTGACAGCGCCCGTCAAATTGTTCTACTTCAGCATCATTAAATACATTACTTAAGCTCAGCATTCGTTGTCCATGCACTACTTTTTCAAAGCTACCTTCCACCTTGGATCCCACACGTTGCGTAGGAGAGGTCGGTACAATATACTCTGGATGTGCTGTTTCTAACTCTACTAATTTTCGATATAGTACATCATAGTCATAGTCTGAAATAACTGGCGCATCTTTTACATAATATAAATACCCGTGATGGGCTAATTCTTTTTGTAATTGTTGAATGTCTTCTTGAATACTCATTGTGTGATTTCCTTATTTTTTTCGTATAGGAGCAAACTTAGCCATAATTTGTCGTAATCCTTGCATAGGGAACTCAATTTTTAATTTTACATTGGCTCCTTCACCGACTACATCCACTACCGTTCCTTCACCCCATTTAGCATGAATAGCAGTATCTCCCACAGTCCAATCTACTACCTGTGGATTACGAATCATAGGTTTTGTAACAGGTCGATTCGCTACAGATTGATGGAATGGTACATTTCGTTGTAATTCTTCCTTCACAGTTCGTTTTTGACGTACTTCTTCTACAAGCTCACTGGGAATTTCTTTTAAGAAACGAGATGGTAAATACCCAGTAGTTTTACCAAATACAGTCCGTGTTGTGGCATTCGATACATATAACTCTTCTTCCGCTCGAGTAATCCCTACATAGGCAATACGACGCTCTTCTTCCACTTCTTCTGGATTCATCAACGTACGGCTATGAGGGAATAATCCTTCTTCTAAACCAGCTAAGAATACCACGGGGAACTCTAGTCCCTTTGCAGCATGCAACGTCATTAAGGTCACTTTGGATTCCTCTTGTTCAAAGGAATCTACATCATTCACTAACGCCACTTGCTCAAGAAAGTCTTGCAGTGTGCCTTCTGGATTTGTATCCATAAACTCTTTGGCTACCGATACCAACTCACCAATATTTTCCAATCGCGCTTGGTCTTGTGGGTCTGTACTATTTTCCAACTCTACTACATATCCAGTCCGATCTAATACGGCCTCAATAATACCTTGTACGGAAAGCTCTGTAGCCTCGTTAACTAAGGTAAAAATTAAACCCATAAAACCTTCTAACTTTTCTTTCGTTTTACCTTTTATCGTAGGAATTTGATTCAATTGACTTAATGTCATAAATAAAGAATTATTTGTTTCTCTTGCAAAATCTTGCAACTTTCCTACTGTAGTTAATCCAATACTACGTTTTGGTACATTAATAATACGTTGTAAGCAGATATCATCAAATGGATTGATTAAAATACGCAAGTACGCCAAAATATCTTTGATTTCTTTACGATCATAGAACTTGGTGCCTCCTACCATTGTATAAGGAATACCCCGTTTAATCATGGATTCTTCTAGCACACGAGACTGTGCATTAGTACGATATAAAATAGCCATATCTCCATAACTACGATTGTGAATTTCCTTTTGTTTTTTGATGGTATCTCCTATGAAAGCTCCTTCTTCTTGCTCCGACTGGGCTTCAAAATGACGGATTTTTGCTCCATCACCTTTATCTGTCCACAAGACTTTTTCAGGACGACCTTCATTATAATCAATAACAGCATTCGCAGCTTCTAATATGGTTTTTGTAGATCGATAATTTTGTTCTAGCTTGATCAATTTTGCGTTAGGGTAATCTTTTTCAAAATCCAAGATATTTTGAATATCAGCACCACGCCAAGCATAGATACTTTGATCCACATCACCTACAACGCATAAATTATTCCATTTAGAAGCTAATAAAGACGCCAATGTATACTGTGCATGGTTTGTATCTTGATACTCATCGATCATAATATAACGGAAACGATGACTGTGCTTTTCTAGTACCGTTGGATTTTCTTGTAATAATTTAACAGCTACTAGCAATAAATCATCAAAATCTAAGGCGTTATTTTTTCGCAATTCGGCTTCATAATAATCGTACACCTTAGACACTTGTTGTGAATAAAAATCACGAGCTTCACTGCGGAAATCCTTAGCTAATTTCATTCTATTTTTTGCATCGCTAATCTGTGCTTGCATGGCGCCCACAGGATAGTACTTATCATCTAAATTTAGTGCTTTAATTGCTTGTTTAATCACTGCTTGAGAATCACTAGAATCGTAGATGGAAAAGTTTTTACTGTATCCCATGAAGGAATCTAGTTCAAAACGCAAAAATTTAGCACAAAAAGAATGGAATGTACTAAGCCAAATACGGTGTGCTGTATCCCCTACTAAGGTTTCCACACGTTCTTTCATTTCTTTAGCCGCTTTATTGGTAAATGTAATGGCTAAAATTTCATAGGGGCTTACCCCTTGTGTCAACAAATAGGCGATACGATATGTTAACACTCGTGTTTTACCTGATCCAGCGCCAGCCAATATAAGAAGAGGCCCTTCAGTTGCGTATACTGCCTCTTGTTGCTCTTTATTTAAACCGTCAAATATCATAATACCTCTCTTGCATATAACAAGGGTGCGCTGTGTTTCACTACAACGCACCCCCTATGATAAATTAGCCTTTCATAGCACCCACGATTGGTGGTACTACTTGTTTTTTACGGGATAATGTATGTTCTAAATATACTTCATTGTCCACAGGTTGTGCATTAAATGCGGCTGCTACCACATCATTCGCATCTCCAACAAAGATTAAGTTTGTTGCTTCTGTTAAGATATTGGTAATCATCAAATAGGATGCGCTATAGTTATTAGCACTGCGCAATGTTTCCATAGCTTTTAACAAGCATCCTTTACGACCCAAAATATCTGTTGTATCCATCACTTGGATTTGACCAATACTGATAATTTTACCATTCGCTTCAAATTCTTTTAAATCTGTACGCACGATTTTTTCATCGGAATAATCAGATACATCAGAACCAGCTTTCAATAAATCCATACCATATTCTTCTAAGTTAACACCAGCAATAGTTGCTAATTTTCTCGCTGTTTCTTTATCTTTTTCAGTGCAAGTAGGAGAACGGAATAATACTGTATCGGAAATGATGGCAGACAGCATCAAACCAGCAATATTTTTAGGAATCTCTTGGCTATATTGCCAGTATAAATTAGCAAGAATTGTACAAGTACATCCTACAGTTTCATAATGAATGAAAATAGGATTGTCTGTTACCAAACCACCAATACGATGATGATCGATATTTTCGATTAATTCTGCTTCTTCAATATCATCGATAATTTGTACTTTTTCATTGTGGTCTACCAACACTACTTTAGTTTTTTGTTTTGGCGCTTCCACATTAGAACGAATGATACCTAAGTATGTACCATTGTCTACTACTGGATAGCCACCGATGTGGGAATTCGCTTTGAAGTCACGTAATTTTGTTTCTTTGCTAATCACTTGGCAAGAAGTTTTTGTACAAATCTCACCAGCTGTTACACCAGAGTTACCACCCATGGCAGCTTCTAAAGCATCAATTAAGCGTTGTGCCGTAATCGTACCTACATAGGCAGTACCATTTTCTACCACTGGAATGCGGTTCATTTCATATTGTTTACGCCATGCTAACACATCTTGTAACGTTGCTTTTGCATCAACTGCGGGAATTGTTTCTAAAACATCTTCTACTGTTACAGCAAAAGAAGTTACGATTTCTGGATGTTCAAAGCCAAAATACTTTAACGCAAAAGATGTTTCTTTATTGGCTTGACCTGCACAAATTGGTTGTGCTGAAAAGCCCATTTGATTTTTTAAATTTGCATAAGAAATTGCAGAACAAATAGAATCCGTATCTGGACTCTTATGCCCTGTTACTAAAATTGTATCTCTTAACATAATGTCACCTCTTATAATCATCACTTGAGTTATATATCAATGTTTCTTTATTATACCATAATCAGCCATAAAATGCATGCAAAAAAGACCCCATAAACAACAGTTTACAAGGTCTTCTCATTCGTTCCTATTACGCATTTTTAGAAACTACTTGTTCTCCTTTGTAAGAACCACATGTTGGGCAAACGCGATGCGGCATCATTGGTTCGTGACATTGTGGACAAGCTACATAACCAGGTACTTCTAATTTCCAATTAGCACGACGACGATCGCGACGGCATTTGGAAAGTCTACGCTTTGGTACTGCCATTATCTGCACCTCCTTAACATAATCACTAGGCATTAATCATCATTTTCTTCCTTCAGCAATGTTCTTAGCACTGCTAATCGAGGATCTACTACAAAGGATTCACAAGAGCATGGTGAAACATTTTGATCTGCTCCACACTGAACACACAATCCTTTGCAATCATCCTGACATAACACTTGAGAGGGCTCATTGATGATTAATGTTTCCCGAATGGTCTCCGTTAAATCAATTTCTTCCCCATCGAAAGAAATGATATCATCGTCTCCATTGTTGGAATGTGTAACACCAAAAATCTCTTCAAATGGAACAGTATGGGTATAATTAGTATCGGTTAAGCATCTTGAGCACTCATATTGTCCATTTGTTGTTATGGTACCATTCACCACATAATGTTGACCATCATAACGAAGCTCACCACTAATGGTTATATCATGACGGCTCCAAGGAAAAGCAGATACGTCACCAAGATCATTACCTGATGTCGTACATAGAAAAGGGACAATACGTCCAATCTGTTCTTTTGCTTGCTCTACTTGCAGTTTCATAATTTTACCTCGACTATACTATTATAGCTACCTATACTATCTTTGTCAAATGCTAGCCCCTATATGTTGTTAAGTTTTCATAAAACTCATACAAGACATAGCACTCAACTCTCATGTGAAAAAGAGCTCTCCTTATGGAGAGCCCTTATGTATGTGGATTAATTTATTGAAAATTAATTACATTTCTTCGAATTGGTCTTTACCAACCCCACAAACTGGGCAAAGGTAATCAGCTGGTTGATCTTCGAATTTAACGCCTTCAACAGCTTCGTCGTAAACCCAACCGCATACTACGCAAACGTATTTTTTATCCATTATGTGCACCACCTTTCGTACTAAAAGATTTGTCTCAGATACTTCATCTGTAAACAGTATACCACTACAATCGAAAACTTTCAATATATTCTCAATCATTTTCTATGTTATTTTTGTATACCTATTTGCAAACTACGCATAGCAAATAAGTGGTACAACATGGTGAATCCCATCAACGAATGCCTATGTATCACCAGCGTCGACTGGCACCGCCACCACCAGAGGCACCGCCACCAAACCCTCCGAATCCACCACCGCCAGAACGACCAGATCCACCGCCTCCTCGTCCTGAAGCAAGGATCCACAACAAGGATTGTGTAATAGACCCTCCAAACACTGTGAAATCAAGGATTAGCAATAACAAAATGCCGCCACCAATTAATAGCATTTCAAAGGGGCTTAGCTCCACTACATTCTTATCTGTATATGTTTGACTACCATCAATGGTAACCCCATATTCTTTAGCGGTTTCACCAACTAATACAGCATAGGTATTGACTACACCCTTACCTATATGCCCTTGTTTAAAATGTGGGATCGTATAGTCATCTAAGATTTGACCTGCTTTCGCATCATTAATAGCACCTTCTAGGCCATAGCCAATCTCGATGCGCATTTGCTTATCTTTCAATGCCACTAAGAACAATATGCCATTATTGGTGTCTTTCTGTCCAACACCCCAGGACCGAAACACACGATTTGCATAGTCTGTTACATCCTCTCCGTCCAATGTGGGAACCAATAAAACAGCTATTTGCGCTTTCGTTTTCTTTTGCAGTTCCAAGCCCATGCGATTCATCGAATTGATTTCTTCTTTTGTCAGGGTCTGTGTTTGATCTAAGACATATCCATTTTTAGGGGGATTAGGCACATCTAAAGCAAACACAGATAGACTCGCCAGACACATCCATATGGCGACCACTGCACAGCTGATATAAGCAGACCATGCGTATTTTTTCATCAGCCTCCCACCTTTCTTATTCCTTTACTTCCTCATCCTATTCTATTCCATAGCAACATTAGAACTGTACTTTCGGTGCACTTTGCGCCCCTTGGTCTGCTTCAAAATATGGTTTTACTTGAAAGCCCATAGGACTAGCAATTAAGGATGTAGGCAAGGTACGAATCTTCATGTTGTAGGCTTGTACACTGCCATTATAATCTTTACGTGCCACCGCAATACGATTTTCAGTACCCGCTAATTCATCTTGTAAAGCTCTGAAATTTGCATCTGCTTTTAAGTTAGGATAATTTTCTACTACCACTAGCAAACGACTTAAGGCGCTACTCAACTCTTGATTTGCTTTTGCTGTTTCTTCTACTGTCTTGGCACCGCCTAATTTAGCACGTGCATCTGCTACCGCTTGGATGGTTTCTTTTTCATGGGTCGCATAGCCTTTCACCGTATTCACTAAGTTCGGGATTAAATCAGAGCGGCGTTGTAATTGTGTTTGCACTTGTGCCCATTGCCCATTCACTTGTTCTTCCGTTTGTACTAATCCATTGTAGGAACTAAATATCCAAATTAAAAGAATACCTACAATACCTAAACCAATTAACCATGACTTTTTCATAAGTCCTCCTTTACAACTTGTACTCCTAATGTATGTACCTGCATCACCATAAGTTATTTAATTGATGTATCCCTATACGAGATATCGCTATTTTATGTCTATCCTTATGTGTATACTTAGGTTCATACCGAGTGTTTACAAAATTACATTTCTATTAATTCTACACCTATCAAGAATAACCTATCACAAACTTTCACAGATATAATTTAATAATAAGATTACTTATATTATACATTGTTTTAGACTTCTTTTATAGCAACTATATTTTTTCATTCCATTAGGCTATAATGAAAGCATGTTGAAAGTCCCAGTGATTCAGAAGGATGAGTCACTACTCTATATAGGAGGTATTATGAAAACTAAGTTAACAGAATTATTAGGCATTCACTATCCTATCATTCAAGGTGCTATGGCTTGGACATCTGAGCATACCTTAGCAGCTGCCGTTGCCAACGCAGGAGCTACTGGCATTATCGCTACGGGTGGTCGTGACACAGAATGGGTTCGCCAAGAAATCCGCCAATGTAAATCTTTAACAGATAAACCATTTGGTGTAAACTTAATGTTAATGGCACCAAACTTAGATGATATCTTAGCTGTTATCGTAGAAGAGAAACCTGCTTTCGTTACCTTAGGTGCAGGCAATCCAGTTCCTTTCATCGAACCACTACATGCCGCAGGCATCAAAATCATCCCTGTGGTACCAAATGTAAAATTAGCTAAACGGGTAGCAGCAGCTGGAGCAGATGCCATCATCATTGAAGGCCAAGAGGCGGGCGGTCACATCGGTACACAAACCACAATGGCATTGTTGGAAAACGTTGTACCAGAAGTTGATATCCCTGTGGTCATCGCTGGCGGTATCGTTGATGGTCGTGGACTCGCTGCCGGTCTTACTATGGGCGCTTCTGGTGTGCAAATGGGATCTCGTTTCATTTTGGCAGAAGAATGTAAAATGCATCAAAATTGTAAAGATGCCATCATCAATGCTACCGACACTGATTCTACTGTAACAGGTCTTACTTTCAACCATGGTGTACGTGGTCTAAAAAGTGAATTTACGGCCCGTTATTTAGAAGCTGAATACAGCTGTGCTCCAAAAAGCGATTTGACAGCTATGGCTATTGGCACTAATAAAAAAGCTGCTGTTGACGGGGACACTGTGAACGGCGTTGTGCAAGTTGGTCAAGGTCTGAACCGCTTAACACAAGTAGAACCAGCGAAAACTATCGTAGAATCCGTAGTAGCTGAGGCTAAAGAGGCTATTAAGAAGGCACAACAATTTATCTAAACCAAATATATCTACAAATTTATAAATTAGTCAGTAAACGAAGATAGTTCATTAGATATCATAAGTTCCAATATATTTCTATAGCATTCCTGTTTTTCTTTTATGCTAATCGATACAAATTATTTCTTGAACTAATATCCTGTTATTGCTGAAGATACGTTACATATATTGTAGTTATTTACAGCTACATCTAGGAGGTTACTATGCTACCATTTAAAGGAAAGTATCCAAAATTAGATCCAAAAAGTCACGCTATGCCAGGTGCTGAACTAGCTGGCGATGTAGAATTAAAAGAATATGCCTCTGTATGGCAAAATGTATCTGCTCGTGGAGACGTCAATAAAATCGTTGTAGGTCGCTACTCCAATGTACAAGACAATTCTGTACTTCACGTAGACGACGATCACGCTTGTATCCTTGGTGACTTCGTTACCATTGGTCACAGCGCTATCATCCACGCCTCTACCCTAGAGGACCACGTATTAGTAGGCATGGGAGCCATCGTTCTTAGTCGTTGTCATATCGGCCGTGGCTCCATCATCGGCGCAGGCGCACTCGTCTTAGAAGGCACAGAAATCCCACCCTACTCCCTTGTGGTAGGTAGCCCTGCAAAAGTCATCCGCACTGACGAAAAAATGATTGAAAAAATCCACAACCAAGCTGTAAAATACAAAACATTGTGGACAAAAGAATACGGATTCTTGCCAGATGCTGACGGCGAGGTATGGGATCCTAGCCAAACTATCGTGTAATGCAATACAATTCTAAATTTTAATTAAAAAGAAAACAGAGGAAAGTTGATATCAACCCATCAACTTTCCTCTGTTTTATTTATTAACTATTTTTTTGAGTCTATAAAAATTTAAGAACATAAATGTGTAAACATTATTTTACTTACTATTTTTTCTTTTATACAAATAGAACAAAAACCCGATTATACTAAAAAATAAACCTGCAACAAACTCTCCTATAAAAGTTGGCTTTGGATGTTTATATTCATTAGCTTTTTTCTTCATTTCCTCTTTCTCCTTCTTTACTCTTTCCTTATATTGAGCAAATAAGTTGTTTGATATTTTGTAATCTATTGAATTAGGGTCCATTTGTTCTTTCGGTCCATCATAATAATCTTCTCGTTGGATTACTTTACCAGTTCCTCTATGATAAACATATAAGCTTTCTAATTCTTCCCAACCAGTTTCATAAAAACGAACTCTGCTGATAATATAACTTTCTGAATTATTTTTATTATCTAACTTTATTTCTGCACTAATATTTGTAAC
Organism: Veillonella sp. VA139; assembly: GCF_003992005.1. Classification (GTDB taxonomy): domain Bacteria; phylum Bacillota; class Negativicutes; order Veillonellales; family Veillonellaceae; genus F0422. The sequence goes on from NZ_RQVL01000010.1 coordinate 24,083, forward strand.
TGAATTTCCCCCATATGACTCATTAACCTTAATGCTACTTGAATTTACATAATAACTATTTCCTTCTTTATCAATTCCAACATATGTCCAATTTTGAGCATATGACAAACTTGACATAAAAACAAGCACTAGTATCAGCATTATTTTTTTTATATTAACCTCTCTTTTTTGCTATACCCAATAGTTTTGCAATCCCCCATGCAATAGCAGTACCAACGCCTGAAATCACGAAATAAAAAATCAACACTCCCAAAGCTCTTGCAAAAGTATGTCCAAAAGAGTCTGTATAGGTAGGTGACTCATTAGGAATAAAAATAATACATAATGTAGTTAATATATAGAACAGATATCTAAAGCTTCCCGTTACATTTTTAGAAAAAGTTCTAATTAAACCTTCAATTATTGCCACTACAACAGCAAAAGTAATAAAAACATTTCCCATAGTTTTCCCCCTGTATATAAAATCAGATATAACAATTACCCTTATATTATCAAATGTCCCCCCCTAGTCAACATATGATTTATTTTGTCCTTTATTAAAATGCAAAAACGGATGTTTAACTCTTTAAATCAAACATCCGTCATTGTATAATTTTCAGTTAATTAAAGCATTCTATTCCATATACAAAACTACATCGCCCTGTTCCAAGGACGCTTGTATATCAATAATCCGCTGATTGCTACTGCCTCTAAATGCCAGCCCAGGATCTCGTAACTCATCCACGAATTTCCCATCCACTAAGATATGGCACCGCTCTAGTAATTGTCGTTTATTAGGGCACGCCAATATTTCTTCATAAGTATATCCCGAGTACACCCAAATTGGTTTCTGCTGTGCTACTGTTAATACTCTGTCCACTAAGGGTACCAATCCGTCAATATTTTGAAACGGTTCTCCTCCCAGCAAGGTTAATCCACTGCATGCAGGAGCTGCTATATAAGATAACAATCGCTGTGTATCGTCTTCAGTCCATTCTTTGCCAGCGGAAAAATCTTGATATTCCTCGTTAAAGCAATTGTAGCAGCCATGGGTACACCCAGTGACAAATAAGGATGTACGAATGCCCTCACCATTGGCAATATCGTATTGTCTAAGCTGACCATAGCGCATAGTACAACCTTCTTTCATCAGAGTATTAAATATGCATTACTCGATCTTTAATCTCTTTCGTACGGCCTTCGTTCCAGAAGTTTTCCCCTAAGTATCCGCAAGTTCTACGAATGACCGTCAAAGTATCACGATTGGTATTATGACAACGAGGGCATTCCCATTGTACTTGATCATTTACAATAATCTCACCATCAAATCCACATTCATGGCAATAGTCAGATTTCGTATTAAACTCCGCATAGGAAATGGTATCGTAAATATACTGCATCATGGTCAACAACGCAGGAATATTGTTATTCATATTAGGGATTTCCGCATAGGAAATACATCCTCCTGTGGATAATTTTTGGAACTCCGATTCGAAAGCAAATTTATCGAATACATTGATTTCCTCCCGAACGTTCACATGGTAACTATTGGTATAGTACCCTTTGTCTGTAATATCTGGAATTTCTCCAAATCGTGCTCTATCAATGGAGGAAAAACGATTTGTCAAACTTTCAGCTGGCGTCCCATAGAGGGCAAATCCGATGTTGTGTTTGCTGCGCCATGTTTCCGTCGCATTATGCAAACGTTCCATCACTTTTCTGGCAAACTCATGGCCTGTGTCCGATGTATTGGAATCGCCTACAATTAGCTTGGTCGCCTCATATAAGCCGATATAGCCCAAAGAAATCGTTGCATACCCACCTTCTAGTAAAGGACGAATTGGCGCCCCCTTAGGCAAGCGAGCAATGGCACCATATTGCCAATGAATCGGTGACACATCACTGGTCACATCTTTCAATAAATCATAGCGGAATAACAAGGCTTTTTCTGCTAATTCTAACCGTTTTTCAAGAATTTCAAAAAACACATCTTCCTTACCTTGTGCTAAAATTCCAATTTGCGGTAAATTCAAGCTCACTACGCCCATATTAAAGCGACCATTGAATACATACTCGCCCTTGTCATTTTTCCAAGGAGACAAGAAGGAGCGGCATCCCATAGGAGCAAATACATTGCCCTCATAGATTTCTTTCATTTTTTTCGCGGAAATATAGTCTGGGTACATGCGTTTCGCCGTACATTGTGCTGCCAATTCTGTTAAATAGTAGTATTCGCTAGTTGGATGTACATTGTGTTCATCTAGCACATAAATCAACTTAGGGAAAGCTGGTGTAATGTACACCTCAGCTTCATTTTTAATGCCTTGGATACGCTGTTTCAAAATTTCTTCATCGATTAACGCAGCTTCTTTTGCTAGTTCGCTATTGGGATCAAAGTGCATAAACAAGGTTACAAAAGGCGCTTGTCCATTGGTGGTCATTAAGGTATTGATTTGGTACTGTATAGTTTGTATGCCGTCTTTTACCTCTTTTTTCGTGCGGTTCCAGGCAATTTCTTCTGCTTTTTTCACATCTGGAGTCATGCCATACACTTCCACTTGTTCTTGCAGTGTTAACTCCAAATATTTATCATAGGATTTCCGTACATAAGGAGCCAATATACGATCGATGCCGTTAATGCTTTGCCCGCCATATTGACCAGACGCCACCTGCGCAATGATCTGTGTTGTTACCGTACATGCCACTTGAAAGGATTTAGGCGTATCAATGCGCTTTCCATTGATAACGGTGCCGTTCGTCAACATATCTTCTAAGTTGACCAAACAGCAATTAAACATAGGTTGAATGATATAGTCCATATCATGGAAATGGATGGCACCGCTGTCATGAGCTTGTACAATATCCGTAGGAATCAACTTTCTACGAGCAATATCCTTGCTCACTTCCCCTGCAATTAAATCGCGCTGTGTGGACACAATAGATGCATCTTTATTAGAATTTTCATCTAGAACTGCTACATTAGACCGATTAAGCAAACCAAAGACATCTTTATCCGTTGTATTTTCCACACGTTTGAAAGCTTGTACTGCTTTATAATTTTCATAAGCACGAGCGGTGGCAGGATTATTATTTTCTAGGAGCTTATAATACACTTGATCTTCAATGGCATAGATGGTAATATTACGTCCCATTTTTTCAGCATAGGCTTCGATTTCATTGGCGATTTGCAATGCCAATCCTGGCGTATACACCCCCGTACTACTATGCATAGCCTTTTCGATAGCTACAATGATCTTTTCCTTATCAAAGGCAGCCTCTTTGCCATCCCGTTTTATTACCTGTATCATAATATAACCTCCTATTGACTCATGCCCCCTATGCCAGTATGAGCACGATGGACATTCGATTCAGTATGAACTATACGCAATATATAACAGATACACTTACTGCATATACATTGCATAGTTAAATCAAAATGTAGACATATAAAAAGAGCAGTCTCTGCTCCTGTCTATAGTTTGTCTACACTTGTAGAGTATTCTTACTTAATTTTTAGTGTCTAGGCATTCGATAAGTTCTAGGACCATTGTTTTCAAGAACTTACTCATGTGTCTAATCATCTAGTATAGTGTTAGATGTTTCACTAGAGACTACCCTGCATGGGTATCATTGACTTTAGTTTACAACATCTTGTAGGTAATTTCAATCCAAACCACTATATCATGTATACCAATTAGATATAGTAAACTTGTAAAAAATCATAGAATCATATAATTTCGGAGAACTACCACACTTTGTGAATCAATAAATTGCATGGATAAAGGGCTTTCAACGAATGACTAATTGATATAGGACATGCGTTGACATTCCCCTAATCTTTCAAGAGCAATCTCTCGTCCCTCAGCAATAGATACAATACACCGAACACAAAAAAGCGACTACATCCAACAGGATCTAATCGCTTTTCATAACCTAGGTCTTATAATTTAATTTTTGTAGCAATCCATGCAGATAGGATGGCTTTCAATATATCACCCAACACAAATGGATAAAATAAAATCCCCAAGGCTTTATGTAATCCATCAACTGTAAATGGTATATTGGCAACAGACATAAAGTAAGGTACTGCCGCTACATAGGTAATGACTATGCTTACCACAGTCGCTACGACAGCATATCTAAGAAACCGCTTTTCAGTTCCTTTCAGACAACTAACAGCTGTATATGCAATCGGCCAAATTAGAATAAATCCGCCTGTAGGTCCCAGTATTTTTCCCATACCACCGGTAAATCCAGTAAATACAGGTAATCCAACTGCTCCTAATAAAACATAGACTAATACTGTCAAAAATGCTTGCTTTGGTGGCAATAATAGACCAATCAAACAAAGTGCAACGGTAATTAAAGAAATCATTCCTACCCCCATTGGGTTTGGAACCGATAATTGAGCCATTACACAAGCTAATGCCACGAGTAACGCCATTTTTGTCAAATCTCTAGTCTTTAACATTCATTAACTCCTCTTCATAAATCCATTTACAACGAGCACGCCCTCCATGAGTACCGACTAATTCACACTCACCAATTTGCGTATGCTTTTCTGAATGGATTTCAAGTTTTTCTACAGAAATAACATCTCCACCATAAAATGGTGCAGAAAACGTAATATCTAATTGAAGTAACATCGATTCATCCAACACGTGATGGGCCATATGTGATAAAACCATTAATTCTGGTACTATAGGAACTTCTTCCCGATAGATGGGATTATCATCTTGAATGGCATCCACAAACTCAAGAATCGATTCTGGTGTAAACACAAACTTTGTTCTTGTTCTGTCTTTTAACTCTCCTGGCCAAACCTTTGGCATTTCCCCCAATGAAACTTCATCATGGTGATTCCGTTCGGAATCAAACTGTTCTAACATCGTGGACACTAAGGTGCCTTTTGAATTACAAACCGTCACTATATGTTCTTGCTTTCTTGGGGTATAGTTAATTTGTAACTGTGGTGATCTTGTAGTTCGTTTAAATTGCACATTACGTACAAACACGGTATTAGGAATTTCCCTTACACTTGTTAAGCCCTTACATAGTGTATGCATAGTGCCTCCCCTCCCCATGGTATGGGTATACTGGTTCTTACAAGCTTACATGATTCTTACATTCTGTTACACCTTTATTATAATTAATCAAACTGCCTATAGTCAACTTATTTTTCAAATTATTGTTTACATATAATGATTGCTTGCTCATATTTGTCATATAAAGGAATCAAAAGGACTGTAATGCAGAGTTTAATCTCTTACACTACAGTCCCCACATGATGCATACCCGTACTACAGATAGGGTACTTTCAAATTAGAAAGAATACCCTACACCTGCATGTAATCCTTTTACATCAGTCTTATTTTGGTTCATATTGTATTGATCATATTGATAGTACACATTTAAATCAATATCTGGACGTAATCCATAGGAAGCTCCCACTTGGTAAGTTCCTTTAATATCATTACCAAAGCCCACTTTAGCAAAGCCTTCAATTTTATCAGCTAATTGAGTATGTCCAATCACACCCGCTTGATAACCAAACCCGTTTTGTTTAGGTCCCATATCTACATAGGTACCAGCACCATAGATATTGATATTAGGATGTACCGCATAAGCACCAGCCAATTGATGATCTTTAATATCAGCACCTGTACGATGTACTTTATTGAAAGAATATTGTGCCGCTAAATTATCAGATAATCCTTGTTGAGCAGATACGCCAAAGCCATCTTTACGTTTTGTGTCATGAGCTGTTTTTTTAGATACAGAATACTCTACTGCTACTTTTGTTTCACCATTAGTCACTTCAGTTACAGGCACAGATGCGGCAAACGCGGAAACACCAAAGGCAGCTAATACCGCTGTGGCTACTATGATTTTCTTCATAATATCCTCCTTTTTGAGAATCTTATCGTTTCATGAAAGCTGGTACGTCTGGAGAGTTGCCAGTAGCACCGAATGGGCTTTTACGAGCAAAACCATTAGAAGAACCTTGGTCACCAAAACCAGTAGCTACCACAGTGATGTACACTTTGTCGCCTACATTTTCATCGATAACAGAACCGAAGATAATATTTGCCTCTGGATCTGCTGCTTCAGAAATAATTTCTGCTGCTTCATTGATTTCAAATAAGCTTAATTCTTCGCTACCAGTGATGTTTAACAAGATGCCTTTTGCACCGTCAATGGAAGTTTCCAATAGTGGGCTATTGATTGCTTGTTTCGCAGCATCTACAGCGCGGTTTTCACCTTCGCCTACGCCGATACCCATCAATGCTTCACCTTGGTTCGTCATGATAGTTTTTACGTCAGCAAAGTCAAGGTTGATTAAACCTGGTTTTGTAATTAAGTCGGAAATACCTTTGATACCTTGACGCAATACTTCGTCAGCTGTTAAGAACGCATCTTTCAAGGAAGTTTTACGATCAATGATACCCAACAAACGGTCATTTGGAATTGTGATGATAGTATCCACTTTACCAGTTAATGCTTCAATACCACGTTCAGCTTGTTCTTTACGTTTTTTACCTTCGAAACCGAATGGTTTTGTTACAACACCAACAGTCAATGCACCAGCTTCACGAGCACATTCTGCTACTACAGGAGCTGCACCAGTACCAGTGCCACCACCCATACCAGCAGTAACGAATACCATGTCAGCACCTTGTAATGCTTTCAAAATATCTTCGCGACTTTCTTCCGCTGCTTCACGACCTACTTCTGGATTCGCACCAGCGCCTAAGCCTTTAGTAGCCTTCTCACCAATTTGGATGCGAACAGGTACATTCGTACCATCTAATGCTTGTGTTTCTGTATTAGCTACTAGGAAATCAACATTTTCCAAGTCGCTACCAATCATACGAGATACGGCATTTCCACCGCCGCCACCAACACCAATAACTTTAATTTTTGCAAACTCTGACATCGAATGCTCCTCCTCTTTACTAGAGATATATTTCATATACTATACAATGACATTACTCTACTAGTGTATCTTATCATTTATAATTTGCTTTTATTTTACAATATATTTTATATTTTTTCAATGAAAGTCAAAAAGACTTTATATTTCTACACATCATATACTCATTGCGTTTTTATAAAGGGCGACTTAATATTTACATCAATAAACTCAGCGGATACATGACGCTGTGCAATATCCACAAGCATATCTGCAGTTATTTTTGCTTTTTCTTCTAAATTATTACGATCACCAATATGAATTGGCAGTCCTTCTACTGTATAGGCAATCATTTTATCGGCATCACCTACATTGATTTCACCAATTTGTTTTCGTTTATCTTCTGTGAAAGCCTCCATATACGCAATGGGTCCACGGATTCCCTCAGCTTCGACAGTATCACCTAATAATGCATTCCCTAACCGCACTCCAGAAATAATGGGTACCGTTGTATCAGGAATGGTGGCACTACTAGCAATGACCATACCATGTCGATCCAAGGAAACAAACCCAAATTGAGAGGGAACCACAACCATAGCTTTCCGTTCTTTCACATCTACCTGCAAAGTAAGTGGTAATGCATAGGATACATGTGCCGTATCCACACGTATATCCTTTTGTAAACGCTCTTCTAAAGCGCCCGTTCTAACCCGTAAAATATTGACAGGATACCCTAAATCACCTATGTGTACCACATCTTCTGACGTTAATTGACTAGTTCCTGTCACCTGAATTTGACCAATTGGCAACGGGAATGTAAAGAGACCGATTAATATGCAGGCACCAACGACTACCTTCCAGACCGCTGGCTTTGATTGTTTACGTGGTTTTAACTTTCGCCTACGCCGTACACGTTTAGGTCCTTCTGGTGTATCTATGGTCACAACTTCCCAACCATCTTCTATAGGATGGCTCTGTCTTTCATTCGTTGGTTGTTCCTCAAATGGAGGAACACTCTGCTCCTCTTGCGTTTGAAACCCATTTACATTCATAGTGACTCCTAAAATTTATGCAATCCAGCTGAATGAAGAATTTGTTCACACAATTCAGGAAATTCAATCCCCATAGCTTTTGCTGCTTTAGGTACCAAAGATGTAGCCGTCATACCCGGTACTGTATTATATTCCAGTACAAACATGTCATCTGTGCTGTTCATCATAATGTCCACACGAATGACACCAGCGCATTGCATTTGTTGATATACAGCTTCGCCAATGCGTTGCATAGTAGTAGCTTGTTCTTTTGTAATCGGTGCTGGCACTAAATAGTCAGTAGCACCAGTTGTGTATTTAGAAGCATAATCATATTCACCCGAATGTGGTCGAATTTCAATCACTGGTAATGCTTTACCATCTAATACAGATACAGTAAATTCTCTACCATCAACAAATTCTTCCACTACGATGACATGGTCTATGTCTAATACTTGTTTTACTTCCGCATCAACAGTGGCTTCATCCTTAATAATTGCTACCCCAATACTAGAACCTTGACTAGCTGCTTTCACAACAAATGGCACTGTAAAGTTAGCATGAATATCTTCTAAAATCATATCCACAGGTTGTAATTGACTATCATAGGATTTTGAATTAGCTGTAGGAATCTGAGCCCCTATAAATACATGTTTGCTCATTTTTTTATTCATTCCTACCGCATGCGCCATTACACCAGATCCTGTATAAGGAATACCTGCCATTTCAAGGGCCCCTTGTAAGGCGCCATCTTCCCCATATTTGCCATGGATGGCATTAAATACAACATCACAGTTTAAATCTTGTAAATCTTGTACTACTGTATTCGGATTACATTCTAATGTTGTAGCTGCATACCCTTTTCTTTGTAATGCTTCCGCAATAGCAGCAGCCGTTCTTCTCGATACATCAGCTTCTTTTGATGGTCCTCCCATGAGGACAATAATACGTTTATCCTTCACTTTATTTTTCCTCCAATAAAGCTAAAAGTTTAGGTCCAAATTGATTAATATTACCTGCCCCCATAGTGATGACTAAATCATTAGGTTGAATGAACTCTAGTACAGTTTCTGGCAGTGTATTCACATCCGCCACATAATGAATCTCTTTACCTGTTAATTCTTTAATCATCAATGGAATGGACATACCATCGATGCCTGCTTCTGGTTTTTCACCAGCACTGTAAATGTCTGTAATAAATACTAGATCAGCTTCTTTGAAAGCTGTACCAAATTCACGTAGTAGCAATTTAGTACGACTATACCGATGTGGCTGGAATAAAATTACTACTCGATGGTCTTCCAAAGATTTTGCTGCCTTAATTGTAGCCGCAATTTCTGTAGGATGATGCGCATAATCATCTACCACCCAAACGTCTTTTACATGTCCTTTTGTCTCAAAGCGACGTTTCGCACCGATAAATTTATGCAATGCTCTGGCAACCACTTCAAAGGAGATTCCTTCTCCTAAAGCCACTACAAGTGCACCTAGTGCATTCAACGCATTATGTTGACCTGGTACCGCTAGTCGTAACGTACCTAATACGGCATCTTTATGGATTACTTCAAAGGTAGTTATGCCTTGCTCAATGCGTAAGTTGTCAATACGATAATCGTTGCCTGCTCCTAAACCATACGTAATGCATTGACGTTTAATATCTGGCATAATCCGTCGAATCGAAGGATTATCACCACATACCACAGCAATACCATCTTCTGGTAATTTCATGGAAAACTCTGTGAAAGCTCGCAACAAGTTTTCCACTGTCCGATAATGGTCCATATGGTCATTTTCAATATTCGTGATGACAATGCGCTTAGGATTTAAGTGCAGGAAAGACCCATCGCTTTCATCAGCTTCAGCGATACTATATTTACCTTTACCTACATGGCTACTACCATTTAAATAATCTACTTCTCCACCGATGATGATAGTAGGATCTTGCTGTGCTTCCATAAAGATTTGTCCAATCATAGACGTCGTTGTAGTCTTACCATGTGCACCTGCCACAGCAATACCATAGGTTTCATCTAACACTGCTTTTACCACGTCGGAACGGTGTAAAATTGGAATATTTCGCTCTCTAGCCCCTACAATTTCAGGGTTATCATCATGGATCGCAGTAGAGCGAATAACCACATCCACTCCTTCTACATGAGTAGCATCATGGCCCATAAAAATAGTAGCCCCTGCATTTCTAAATTTTTCTGTAATCGCAGATTCTTGAATATCGGAACCAGATACAATAAATCCTTTTTCAATCAATACATGCGCAATGGCACGCATGCCAGAACCGGCGATGCCGATTAAATGTATACGTTGATAGGTATCTAACATAGAGATACTCCCTCCTATGATTTCTTAATAGATAGTGCCAACTTAGCAATTTCTATAGCTGCCTCAGGCTTTCCTAATTGTAATGTAGCTTGACCCATACGTTGACAGCATCCCTGATCCTCTAACATTGCATCTACCGCTTGCAATAACCTTGTACCGTTTAATTCTTTATCTACTATCATCGTAGACGCACCAGCGTCTACAAATGCTTTCGCATTAAATGTTTGATGGTCAGCAGCTGCATAAGGATAAGGGATTAAAATAGATGGTATACCACGCACCGCTAATTCTGCTAGCCCTATGGCTCCTGATCTAAATATCGCCATATCTGATGCAGCCATAGCCGTATCCATATTATCTAAATAAGGAACAATATGTGATGTTGAGCTGTAAACTTCTCCCTCTTGTATACCCAAGCTTTCACAAACTCGACTGTATTCATCCGTACCTGTAGCATGGATAATTTTAATATCTTCTCTGCCTTTATAGTGTTCATGAACGGCTTGCATAGCTGTATTAATACTCCGTGCACCACGGGATCCACCAGCTACTAAAATAGCTGTTTGTCCTTCTTGTAAACCGAAGTATGCTCTAGCCTCTTCCCGATTCGCAGTCACCACATTGGGGCGCACGGGATTTCCTGTATATACCACTTGTTTTGCCTTTGGAAAATGTGGAATCGCTTCTTCATATCCTACAGCTACTACATCGACAAACTGACTTAATATTTTATTCGTAATGCCTGGCACTACATTTTGTTCTTGAATTAATGTAGGGATGCCACGCAAAGCCGCTGCTAATAGTAACGGACCACATACATATCCCCCAGTACCTATAACAATATCTGGCTTAAAATCAGATATTAATTGATTTGCTTTCCATAAGGAGGATACTGTTTTACCTGCTGTTACCAATGTATCTAAAGATAATTTACGCTGCAACCCTTGTACAGGTAATGTAGTAAAAGGAATCCCTTCTTTCGGCACGATTCTTGATTCTAACCCTCTTTCCGTGCCTACATAGAGAAACTTACCGTCCACCATCGTTTCTAGTGTTTTATAAATCGTGAGGGCTGGATAAATGTGACCTCCAGTACCCCCACCTGAAATCATGATATTCATGTATGACCCCTTACAATCGTTCTACTAATCTTCGGAAATGGTCGCCTCTATCTTCAAATCGTGCATACCAGTCAAAACTTGCACAGGCTGGAGATAATAACACCACATCCCCCTCTTCTGCAATACGAGCACTTAAGGATACAGCTTCTTCCATAGATTCGCAACGATGAATATGTGCTACACCGGCTATTACAGCTGCTTCTGCAAAGCGCTGTGCTGCTTCACCAATAAGAATTAATTCTTTTACATTCGTTTTCACTAACTCCATCATTTCTTCTAGGTCTGTCATTTTATCCTTACCACCTGCAATCAACACAAGAGGTGCAGTGAAAGACTCTAAAGCTTTAATGGTAGAATCCGTATTAGTTGCTTTAGAATCGTTATAATACGTAACTCCATGCAAGGTACGAATGCGTTCTAAACGATGTGCCACACCATGGAATTTTGCAATAGCCCGATAGATATCTTCTACTGGTACACCCAACGCATACGTTAAAGCAATAACACTCAGAATATTTTCAATATTATGAGATCCTGGAATATGGATATCTTTTGTCGTAATCACTGGTACAGCATTTCCATGCATCACGGCATAACACGTGTTGTTTTCAAAATAAGCGCCATCTGTGACAGGTCTTTCTTGACTAATTCCTAGCACATGTCCTTTTACTCGTTTTGCCATATCAGCCACAATAGGATAATCAAAGTTTAATACGGTCCAGTCCCCTAACTCTTGGTTGCGGAAGATATTTTCCTTAGCCTCTTGGTATCGTTCCATCGTTTTATGACGCAACAAATGGTCTGGTGTCACATTTAGCAAGATAGCCCCTTTAGTGCGAAACTTATCAATACTCTCCAATTGGTAAGATGAAAGCTCAGCCACTAACACACCTGTTTCAGGCACTACTAAGGCTTGCTCACTAAGAGAGTACCCAATATTACCACCCACATAGACATCCCATTTAGCTTCTTTCAATACGTCTGCCAACAAAGAGGTTGTCGTTGTTTTGCCATTCGTACCTGTAACACCTAAAATAGGAGCTTTTGACACTTCATAGGCAATTTCTACTTCCCCTACTACAGGAATATTTCTTTTTTTCGCTTCTTGAATGATGGGTATCTCTAAAGAAATACCAGGTGAGACAACCACTCTCGTAGCCGTATCAAGCAACACAAAATCTTGTTGCCCTGTAATCACTTCTATATAATTTTCTGCAAAACGCTGACTTTCAGCAGGATTAAAATCAATTTTTTTATAATCATTAAGGGTCACTGTTGCGCCTAATTTAGCCAATGTGTGGGCTACACCAATACCACTAAGACCTGCACCTAATACCAATACATGAGAACCTGAATAATCCATTCTAACCACCTTAACTCTATATGCAAGAATAACGGCCCTTACTAGTAGAGCCGTAATCTATATTATTTCATACTAAGAAGTGCAATACCTAATAACGCCATTACCAAAGAAACGGACCAGAAGACATATACCACTTTTCGCTCACTCCACCCACCTAATTCAAAGTGATGGTGAATGGGGCTCATACGAAAAATACGAGCTCCTCTAGTTTTAAAAGATGCTACCTGCAAAATAACAGATAATGCTTCTACTACAAAGACAAAGCCTATGACAATTAACAACAATTCTGTTTTTGTAGCAATGGCCATCCCTGCAAAAGCCCCACCTAGTGCTAAGGAACCTGTATCTCCCATAAATACTTTCGCTGGATTCGCATTAAAATATAAGAATCCTAAGCAAACCGCACTCACGACAATACCAAAGTAGGTAACACTTAAGGAGCCTACTAATAATCCTACCACTGCGAAGGCAGCCCCTGCAATAGCAGAAATACCAGTTGCCAATCCATCTAAGCCATCAGTTAAGTTAACCGCATTTGTTGTCCCTAAAATAATAATAAAAGCCAATACATAATAGGCATAACCAAGATCTATAGTGATATCTACTAATGGAATCCATAACGTAGTTGGCAATGCTGCATAAGCAATAGAAATATAGCAAAATATAACAGCTAACACTGCTTGACCTAATAATTTTTGTTTTGCTGTTAAACCTAAATTACGGCGTTTCACAGCCTTGATGAAATCATCACTAAATCCTAATAGACCATGACCTAATGTTAAAAATAATAGCATCCACAATGTTACAGAATAGGGTGGTACTATGCAAACTGTGATGACTAAAGCTAGCATCATAAATAACCCGCCCATAGTTGGTGTTCCAGCTTTCGCTAAATGTGCCTGAGGTCCATCTTCACGAATCGACTGTTGTGCTTTCAATCGCTGCAATAGAGGAATCCCTATTTTACCGAATACTAATGTACTTACTAGGGCTAAGCCAAAGGCTAATGCATAGTCCATATTCATGTCACATGTCTCCTTACTTATTCATGTCGTTCTTTAAAATCTTCAATAATACGTTCCATTTTTAGACCACGGGATCCTTTCACTAGAATCACATCGCCTTCTTGTTTTACGTCATAATAGGCATTAGCAATATCGAGATGACTCTTTCCTACATAGACATAGGGAACACCTGCCTGTTTTGCTACGGAGGCAGTTATCTTCATCATATCGCCGAAAGTAAACACCATATCATAGTGCTCTTCTCCGAGAATCCTGCCAATCTCTTCATGAGCTATTTTGGAATGCTCACCTAATTCTAACATATCTCCTAGCATAGCAATTTTACGTGTCCCTTGCAACTGTCCCATAGCTCGAATGGACTCTGCCATACTATTGGGATTTGCATTGTACGCATCATTTAATACTGTGAAAGTTGGAAAAGCTACAATCTCTTGACGCATAGGTATGCCAAGAAACTCTTTAAAAGCCTCCACAATTTCTGCTTTCGGTACGCCTAAAATCGTCCCTACTGCAATCGCCGATAACGCATCATACACATTATGAATCCCAATCATCGGCAAAAATACATTCCAGTCACCAGACATATCATGAACAGTAAAGGTAATCCCTTTCGATGTGTATTCTAATTGAGTTCCTTGTACGTTAGAACCCTCCTGCATACCATAGGTCATCACCTTTGCATCCGTTACCTCTTTCATAGATAAAACAAATGGATCATCATGATTCAAAACAGCTGCTCCTGTGCTTGGTAATGCTTCAATCAATTCTCGTTTCGCTTTTCCAATATTGGCTTGAGACCCTAATAGTTCAATATGACTAGTACCTACATTGGTGATAACACCCATTGTTGGCTCTGCAATCTCCGCTAATTCAGCAATTTGACCAAGTCCACGCATCCCCATTTCAAGAACGCATACATCATGGTCTTCCGTCAATTGCAATAGCATTTTTGGAACGCCAATTTCATTATTATAGTTCTTCTCTGTTTTTAATACTGTAAAAGCTTTTTCCAACACAGAGCTAATCATTTCTTTTGTGGTTGTTTTCCCAGAAGAACCAGTAATTCCAATAATAGGGATTGGAAAGCGTCTACGATGATAGGTTGCTAACTGTTGATAGGCTCGTAATGTATCTTCTACTTCAATACAAACTAAGCCTTCTATCGTTTTACCGCGTTTCACTACAGCACCGGTAGCACCACGCTCTTTAGCTACTGTTAAGAAATCATGACCATTAAATGTCATTCCTTCCAATGCCACGAACAGACCATTTTCTCCGATTGTTCTTGTATCTGTCGATACATCAGCAAAGGTGTACGTACTTGTTCCTCTATAGATCCCTTGTGTTGCCTCTAGTACTTCTTGCACTGTAAATTGTGCCATATTATCTCTCCTTCAAGGCTTCTCTTGCCACTTCACGATCATCAAAATGGATAGTTTCATCTTTTAAAATTTGATAATCTTCATGCCCTTTACCTGCAATGATAACCACATCTCCCGTAGTGGCCTCTTTAATTGCCTTATGAATAGCTTCACGACGGTCTACAATCACTTCATAGGTTACACCATCATGTAAACCTTCTTTCACACCTACCTCTACATCTTTTACGATTTGTACAGGGTCTTCCGTACGAGGGTTATCGGAAGTCACAAATACACGATCACCAAATTGGGCTGCAATACGCCCCATAATTGGGCGTTTTGTTGCATCTCTATCACCACCGCAACCAAAGACAACTAAAATACGATTCTCTACAATCTTCTTTGCTGTTTGTAAAATATTTTCTAGTCCATCTGGCGTATGTGCGTAATCCACAACGACAGCAAAATCTTGTCCTTCTTCAATGAGCTCGAAACGTCCTGGTACGGCTGTGAAAGTAGACAATGCTGTTACAATTTGTTCCATCGTCAACCCTTCATACAACGCTGCTCCTACGGCTGCCATGGTATTATAGACGTTAAACATACCTGCAATTTTTGTAGAAATCGGATAGGTGTTTCCTTCATAAGATAAAGTGAATTGGGAAGATTTAGCCGTAATCGCTAAGTCAGACGCATTCATTGTACCTTTATCTTCTGTACTATAGGTAATCATAGGTGCCGTGGTAACATCCACAATGGCTTGACCATAGGCATCATCTATATTGATGACAGCCCCTTTACCCTCTTTCACTTGATAGGAGTCACTCACCTGTTTAAATAACTTAGCTTTTGCTGCTAAATAATTCTCAAATGTTTTGTGAAAATCCAAATGGTCTTGTGTCAAGTTGGTAAATACGGCTGTATCATATTCTACACCCTCTGTACGGCCTAATGCTAAGGCATGAGAAGATACTTCCATAATACAATGTGTGACGCCAGCATCCACCATTTGTTGTAATATTTGCTGTAAATCCGCTACATCTGGAGTCGTATTGTGAATTGGGTACGATTGGTCATCAATTAAGATATGTACTGTTCCAATAATTCCCACTGTGTGACCTTGGGATCGTAGCATATGTCCAATAATATGTGTTGTTGTAGTTTTACCATTTGTACCTGTGACACCAATCATACGCATTTTAGATGCTGGATAATCATAAAAAAATGGAACAGCATCTTGCAAGGCTTGTCTTGTATCCTCAACATATAGTACAGCTACATGTTCTGGCACTGTCACAGGTTTAGACGCAATAATCGCTACTGCACCATCTTCTACAGCTCTATCTACAAAATTATGAGCATCCACTGTAGCACCCACTAAACAAATAAACAAACTACCTTCTTGTACAGTTCTAGAGTCAGCCGTAATATGGCTAACAACGGATGTCAAAGGACCTTCCACTTTCGTAGGAGATACCACCTTTACAATTTCTTCCACTCGTTTCATATTGATTCCTCCAATCATAGTGAAAGCAGCCCAAAAAGGACTGCCTTCATCATTCTCTAATATCCTTTTTCATCGTCACATTGCGTTCTTCCACTGTATTTTTACTAGTGTAAACGAAATTATCTGGTAATACCATGCCAAGTTTTTCTTGCGCAATTTTTTGAATGCGCGTAGGAGACTTTAATTCTGCTAAGCCTAGATTATATTCATAATTAGTACGATTTTCTAATACAATCTGTTCCTGTAAATTAACTGTTTCTTTACGTGCATTTTCTGTTACACCTGTTAAGAGTAAGCAAGTCATACCTAATACCATCGCCAGTAATACAGTTAATAAACACTGACGCATATCGGGAGTTAAATCCCAAATAAACGCTTGTGTTTTTACTTTCTTTCTTCTGACGGGCTCTACATAAGGAGCTGATTGCTCCCAGTACGTAGACTTTCGTACTAACATAGTATTCCTCCTAACTATAATTTTACAGCCACCCGCAACTTGGCACTACGGGATCGTGGATTCTCTTCTATTTCTTTATTACTTGGTTCTATAGCCTTATTTTTTGCTTTTACTGTAGGTACATGATGACACACACAAACTGGTAAATTCGGTGGGCAGGTACATCCCTGCGCTAATTCTTTAAATGTTTGCTTGGTAATTCTATCTTCCAAGGAGTGGAAAGTAATCACCGCGATTCTTCCACCTGGGTGTAACATAGATACAGCATCTACGAAAGCATCATGCAATATCTGCAATTCCTGATTGACTTCGATACGAAGTGCTTGGAAGGTTCGTTTGGCTGGATGTGGTCCATCTTGTCTAGCCTTTGCTGGTATGGCACGTTTAATGATATCCACCAACTGAAAGGTAGTTACGATAGGTGCTTCCTCTCTAGCTTCTATAATGAATTGGACAATCCGTTTCGCCCATCGTTCTTCACCATAGTCCCAAATAATCCGATATAAGTCATCACTAGAGTAGGTATTTACTATCGTTTCTGCGGTCAACGTACCAGTTTGATTCATGCGCATATCTAAAGGACCATCTTGCATATAAGAAAATCCTCTTTCCGCCGTATCTAATTGATGACTGGATACACCTAAGTCAAAGACAAATCCATCCACTTCATAAATACCAGTCTCTTGCAAAGCTTGTTTTAAGTTGGAAAAGTTAGTTTTTATGACTTTCACCTGACAAGACAAATCAGATAATCGTTGAGATGCCGCCTCTAATGCCGCTACGTCTTGATCTAAACCAATCATCATACCTTCTGAAGATAAATGTTCACCGATGGCATGGGAATGCCCACCACCACCTAATGTACAGTCCACATAGGTTCCATTTGGTTTAATCGCCAATCCTTCTAGCGTTTCATTGAGTAATACACTCACATGATGAAAGTCCATAATTCCTCACTTAAAATCCAATATCATCCAAATCAAGTTCTTCTGCCATGGCCTCAATATTGCCGTAAATTTCGTTGTTATATGCTTCCCAACGAGTTTTACTCCAAATTTCGATGCGTTCACCATTACCAACCACAACTACATCTTTTTTTAGTTCACCATGGGCACGTAGATTACTAGGTATCAACACTCGACCTTGTTTATCAAACTCAAGGTCAGCTGCACCCCCTACAAAAAAACGAACTAGCCCACGTTGATTGGCTTTATTTGAGCTTTGAGAACTTAATTTTTTTGCAATTTCATCAAATTTTTCTTGGGTATAAATGGCTAAGGTATTATCAAAATATCGTGTCACAACACAAGTTTCTCCTAGTTGTTCACGCATTTTGGCGGGAATGATCATGCGTCCTTTACTATCGATTGTATGTGAAAATTCACCTTTAAACATAGCAAGGACACCTCCTTTTCTCTCACCTATTTGTCCTCATTACCACTATATGGTAAATTTTACCACATTCCCCCACTTTTCACAACAAAATAACCACCCAATTTATAGATATTTATACAAAAATATTTCAACTCTACAGTAACAGCAAATGTATATATCAATAATTATATATTTGTTCGTATCTTTAACGATTATATCAAACATTTTTAGGTATTTATAACTGTGGTAAAAAGTGGGTAAATTTTTCCACTTTTCACCAAAATAAATTTACAATGTGAGAATCTACTCTTATCATTTGGTAAGATAACCCAACTACAGCAAAAAAAAGTGACTATAACAAAAAAGTAAAAAGTACTTTTAGTTATAGCCTCGCTTTATATAAAAAAAGAGAGAAAAATTGATGCTATTTAATCAAATTCCCTCTCTATTATATAAGGGCTGTGGTATTACAGCCCCTTTCTTATCATTATATTCTCATGATACATCTATTTTATTTATTAACTTTCAAGGTATTACAATTGCCCTACTCGTTTCATTGCATCATAAATACGTTGTGCTAACCCTGTAATTTGTCGCTTTGGAATAGAACATACAGCAATACGAACACCACCTGCTACAGGAATTAAAAACACATTTTCTTTTTTCAATTCATCTGATAACTCTTTTGGATTATCGCTTGGAATCGTTACAAAGAAACCACCCATGTATGGCAACATTGGTAAGTTGATTCCTTTCCCTTCACATTCTAAGATAGCTGCCCGTTCTTCTACAAGATGCGAGTAACAATTACGTTCTTCTTCATAGCGTTTTAATTTTTCAGGATCAAGCACGATATTAGCGACCGTACGCATAGCTGGTCGATTAATATTAGACCAAGTACCACGAGATGTCATTTGGTTAATATCAAAAAACTCCTGTGCCACTTCTTTATCAGAAGTAATGCCTAACATACAACCAACACGTTGACCATACATTGTAAATCCTTTGGAAATGCTATAGCATGCGACTGTTAAAATATCTTTAGGCAAGTGTTCAAATTTTTTAAAGAAGCGACGTACATCTTCCTTAGGTCCCGAGAAATCAATGTATGCCACATCTACTCCAATAATTACTTTATTGTTACCTGTGTCTACTATCTCTTTCACTAAATCTAATACCTTATCCCAATCACTTTCAGATAGGGAGAAACCTGTAGGATTATTCCCAGGTGTATTAAAAATAATCAACACATTTTCCTGTTCTTGTGCTGTGGCACGAACTAATTCTTCCAAGGCTGGAAAGTTATATCCATAGTTCTCATCAAATAATGGATATGTTACCAATTCACGACCATTGTCATTGCAAATTTGTTTATAAGCACCCCAATACCAATCGGCAGTGATAACCTTATTACCTAGCTCAGTGTAGTTATGCACTAAATGATGAATTCCACCTGTACCTCCTGCTGTGGCAATCCCTTCGATATAGGCATCTGGTCTAGACTGACCAAAACACTCTTGCTTGCAAGCCTCCACAAAATCCGCTAACCCCTCAATCGGTGCATAGGCAACATATTCATTTTTTGGCAAATTACGAAATTCTGTTTCTACTGTTTTTAAGAATACAATTTCTCCTTCTTCATCTAAAATTGATCCTACCGTACCAATTAACACATTTTCTTTGCCATATTGTTTCGCTGCTTCTTGTGCCTGTGAGTTAATCGCAAAAATCACATCATTTGCTTTTTTTCCACGGGCTTGTTTTGCTGCTATACTCATAGTTACACCTTCCTATATGAATATAAAAATATATTATGTTGGTATACTATTAGTTTACAAGAAATTTGATTCTCCTACAAGGCATAGAGCTCATGTATACACAATAGATTTTAGTGCTTTTCAATTTTTATCTTATGAAAGTATATCATCATACAAGATGTCTTACATTATGAAAGTCTGCACCCCTATACAGTCATTTCTGTACATTCTTATGATAGTATTTATACTCAGGTATACGCCATTTCTATATGTAGCATCTATACATTCAAAGTATATAAATAAAAAGCAGATACGCAACCACAATGGATTGTATATCTGCTGTCTATCTTTATACAGTTATCTATCAAAGACAATATCCTTGTATTTGATCCTATATGTACCTTTTACTATCTAGAATAGTCAGGAATGAACCTTGACATTATTCTACTCTACCCCCTAGGTACGCTTCCATGACTCTAGGGTCGTGGCGAATTTCTTCGGCTGGTCCTGAAAGAACGATTTTACCTGTTTCTAATACATATGCATAGTCAGCTATTTTCAAAGCTTGACGTACATTTTGCTCTACTAACAATACTGTCGTTCCTTCGGCGCTAATCTCTTTGATAACTTCAAAAATTTCATTCACTACCAACGGCGCCAAACCCATGGATGGTTCATCTAGTAACAACAGTTTAGGACGAGCCATTAAAGCACGACCAATGGCAAGCATCTGCTGTTGTCCACCAGATAAAGTACCACCTAATTGGTAACTACGTTCGTCAAGAATAGGGAATCGTTTGAACACTTTTTTAATATCATCGTTGATTTCAGCATCCTTACGAATATAGGCTCCCATTTCTAGATTTTCGTAAACACTCATATCTTGTAATATTTGACGACCTTCTGGGACGAGGGAAATACCAGATTTCACAATATCATGGGTTTTCATAGATGTAATATCTTTACCTTCAAAGGTAATGCGACCTTCTGTAGGTTTTACTAAACCCATGATAGAACGCATGGTTGTCGATTTACCAGCACCATTGGCACCAATCAAAGATACAATAGAACCTTGAGGAACTTCTAAGTTAATAGATTTTAAGGCTGTTATATGACCATAACCAGCTACTACATTTTCAATTTTTAACATATTATTCCTCCTTTCCTAAGTACGCTTCGATTACATCTGGATTGTTTTGAATTTCTTGTGGAGTTCCTTCTGCAATCTTTTTGCCGAAGTTCAACACTGCTAAGCGGTCACAAATATTCATCATCAACGCCATATCATGCTCGATGACCACCACGGTAATACCTAAATCACGGATTTTCCCGATCAATTGGCGCAACACCTCTGTCTCACTATCGTTCATACCTGCCGCAGGCTCATCCAATAAAATCAATTGTGGATGCGTTGCTAAGGCACGAGCAATTTCCAAACGACGTTGCTTACCATATGGTAAAGATGTAGCTACTTCTTCCGCATCTTCTTCTAAGCCAACCAGTTTTAAAAACTCATAGGCAATACCACGGCAACGCTCTTCTTCAATGCGTTGGCGTTTTGTACGGAAGAAGCTAGACAACACACCAGAACCTGTACGACAATGCATACCGGTCAATACAGTTTCCAAGGCCGTCATATTACCGAATAAACGGATATTTTGGAACGTTCTCGCAATCCCCATCTCCACCGTACGATGTGGTTTAATGCCCACTACATTCATACCATCGAAGACAATATTGCCAGTACTGACAGGGAATACGCCAGTAATCAAGTTGAACAGCGTTGTTTTACCGGCCCCATTCGGTCCGATGACACCAAAGACTTCCCCTTGGTTCACTTGGAAGGTAACCCCTGTCAAGGCAGCCACACCGCCAAAGCTTTTACTTACATCATCTAATTGTAATAGCATGGTTACCTCCTATTCTTGACCAGACTTGCTTTGTGTTTTATAAGCTTCAAAGCGTTCTGTTAATACTTGCGTTTCTGGAATATATGCTTTCTTTTTCACACCCAATTTGCGATAAATTTTGTCCATTAAATCTTCTGTCAAAATACCATCTGGGCGAACAGCCATCAAGATAACTAGTAATGCGCCATAAATAATATCCCGGTAATCTGCTAAGAAACGCAATACTTCTGGTAACAATGTCAAAATGAAAGAGCCTAGTACAGACCCCCATACTACATTGGAACCACCAAACACAGGGAACAATAAAATTTGCACTACTTTGTGGTAGCTAAAATCTGTAGGGTTGATGAAGTTTGTAATATGTGCATACAAACCACCGCCAATACCAGCAATGAAAGCACCGATGACAAAGGCTAACATTTTGTAATACACCACATTGATACCCATTAACTCTGCTGCATGGTCATCTGCTTTAATGGCTTGGAATGCACGCCCTACACGACTATTGTGGATGCGTAAGCAGAACAATATCACTAGTGCTAAAATCACCAACAAAATAATGATGGTCAACAAGTTACCCCATGTTAATGCATCAATGTCTAACAAACCGTCCATATCAAACTCATAGATATAGTTCGTCAATTCTTGAGCAATCGCTGGAATTCCTGAAAGGCCCAAGGCTCCATTGGTCACTTCTAAGTTCAAAAAGATAACACGTACTACTTCACCAAAGCCCAAGGTAGCAATGGCAAGGTATAAACCTTTCAAGCGTGTAGTTGGTAAACCAATCACAATAGCTACTAAGGCCGCCACGACACCACCAATGAAGATAGCAATCGGAATCGGTAACTCAGCTTTCAGAGTGAGCAAAGCACCCACGTAGGCACCCACGCTCATAAAACCAGCCGCACCCAATGTCAACTGTCCTGTAGAAAGGGTGAAGAAAATGGAAATACCCATAATAGCATTGATGATGAAGAACATCACAATTTGTAGATAATATGGATTTAAAATTTCACTCATGGTCGTCCCCCCTTATCTTTGGATCCGAATAACCCTTGTGGTCTCCAGAACAATAAGAGAATGATTAACCCAAAGGCTACAGCATCACGGTAAGAAGATGCCCCATAGGCTACGGAGAATACTTCAGATACACCTAAGATGAATCCACCAACCATCGCACCAGTGATGTTTCCAAGCCCGCCAAGAATTAACACTGCTAATCCTTTAAATCCGATAACAACACCCATCATAGGCTCTACGGCATCGAAGGATAAACCAACCAGCACACCAGCGGCAGATCCTAATGCAGAAGCGAGCATCACTGTTACAGAAATAACTAGTGTCGGGTTGATACCCAATAAGGATGCCGTTTCTGTGCTCAAGGATACAGCACGGATAGCTTTACCAATTTTAGTTTTTTTAATGAGTACATTTAAAATCAACATTAACACAATGGATACGCCAAGTCCAATGATTTGAACCATGGAAATTTTGAACATACCAAAATCGATGAGTCCACCAATGAAATCTGGTGGAAATGAACGTGTTTGTGGACCCCACACAAGTAAGGCTACACTTTCAATAAAAATAGATACGCCAATTGTGGAAATCAATGGCGCCAAATGGGATACATTTTTTTTGCGAAGTGGACGAAGTGCCACAAACTCTAATAGATATCCAAGAATTGCCCCTACCAGCATAGCCACAAAAATAGCTACGAATATATTAGCTTCAAAGACTGTCACCATAAATAAACCCACGAAGGCACCTATCATAAAGATGCCTCCGTGAGCCATGTTGATGATGTTCAACACACCAAACACAAGTGTCAATCCGATCGCTAATACTGCATAGAGACTGCCTAAAGTAAGGCCATTCACTAATTGCTGTAAAAACATCGTGTAACTCCTATTTTTGTAATGCGTCGAACTGACCGTTTTTAATTTGTAAAACTTGAACTTCCATAGATGGGTCACGTTTTTCGTTAAATTGGAATTTACCAGTTACCCCTACGAAGTCTGTAATACCTTTTAAGGCATTACGGAATTTTTCGCGATCTGTTGTAGAGCCAGCTGCTTTTAAAGCGGCTTCGTACAAGAACACAGCATCATATGCTTGTGCTGCAAATTGATCTGGTTCATGACCATATTTTTCTACATAAGCTTTGCGGAAGTCGCGAACTTTTTGGTCATCTTTGTTAGGGAACCAAGGTGTACCTACGATCGCACCATCAGCAGCGGCACCTGCATTTTTAATGAAAGCTGGGCTGTTGAAACCATTGGAACCTACTACTGGTTGGTTCATGCCAAGTTCACGCATTTTTTTCATAATCAATGCCCCTTCTTGGTACAAGGATGCAACGATGATGATATCAGGTTTTGCTTGTTGAATTTTAGTCAACTGTGCAGAGAAATCTGTATCTTTATCAGCAAACGTTTCTGTGGCTACAATTTGAACCCCTTCAGATTCCAATGCTTTTTTCGCTGTGTTGTTTACAGAAACCATTTGGTCGTTGTTGTTGGAATACATAATCGCTGCTGTTTTGAAACCTAATACTTTATGAGATTGACGAATCGCTGCGTCTACTGCCAAAGATTCTGGTACAGCATTACGGAAAATATAATCTCCGATATCTGTGATGCCTTCTGCAGTTGTAGAAGTACCCAATGCTACCACTTTATTTTTATTAGCAATCGGTCCTGCTGCCATCATTTCGCCAGATAACATAGGTCCAATGACAGCTACGACTTTATCTTTTGCAATCACTTTGTTCATCGCGTTGATGGCTTCGTTCTTGTCACCTTTTGTGTCTTCCACTAACAAATTAATTTTTACATTGTTAGCATCGCCGTTAATTTGTGCTACCGCTAACTCTGCACCATTCTTAATAGACTCGCCATAGGCAGCTGCTGCGCCAGACGTAGTCGTCAATAAGGCTACTTTTGCTTCATTTGCATTGTTTGTTGATGAACTATTGCCACCGCAACCAGCGATCGCCGCAGCCAAAATAGCCGTAGCACCCAATGCTAGTGCACGTTTGAACATGGATTTTTTCATGTTACACCCTTTCTTTTTAAAAACTCCTCGTTTGGATTTTCTCACCGTGAAAGTCACCTTTACCATTTCACTTCATTAGCATAGGAGAAATATATACTCCTATAGAAAATCTATGCTTTCCTATTATGAATGTAACATGAGCACATTGTCAAATATAAATATAAGAATTTAGTTATGAGTTTTTTTAGTAAACCTATAACGTATATTTTCCTTATTTTTGTATTTTTAAGGAGGACAAACATCTTTTTAAACATTTGTTGTCAATGTATCACCACTACCACTGGGATATACGCCTACTGGGCTCTCATGTTCTGTGATTATACGATTATCCTTTTGCTGTCTATTTTAATATTAGTGGGTAATAAAATTGGTGATGAAAGTTAACACTCTCATCACCAAATTATGTGTAGATTAGTTTTTTTAGTTACCTATGTAAGATGTTAATTCACTGTATACAAATAATCATATTGTTCTTGTGTTAATGTATCTAAGTCATAGCCCATGGATTGCAATTTCAATTTCGCAATTTCTGCGTCCACTTCATATGGCAATACATGCACATCATCTGCCATGTCTGCACCATGGTGCAAGATATATTCTGCTGCTAGTGCTTGCATAGCAAAGGACAAGTCCATAATTTCTGCCGGATGTCCATCCCCTGCTGCTAAGTTCACAAGGCGACCTTCTGCTAGTACATACAATTGACGACCATCTTGCATATGGTAGGCCTCGATATTTTGACGCACTCGTTCATGAGATACAGCCATCGCTTCTAAATCTTTTACATTCACTTCGCAATCGAAATGGCCTGCATTACAAAGTATAGCGCGGTCTTTCATCACTGCATAATGCTCTTCTGTGATGACGTCTTTACAGCCTGTGACCGTACAGAAAATATCGCCAATTTTAGCTGCTTCTACCATTGGTAATACTTTGAAACCATCGAATACAGCCTCGATGGCTTTGATTGGATCCACTTCTGTGACATACACGTGGGCACCTAAGCCTTTTGCACGAAGTGCTACGCCTTTACCGCACCAACCGTAACCAGCAACCACCACGTTTTTACCTGTTACTGTTAAGTTCGTGGTACGCATGATACCGTCCCACACAGATTGACCAGTACCATAACGATTGTCGAATAAGTATTTACAGTTAGAATCGTTCACAGCGATCATCGGGAATGTCAACTGTTCCGCTTCAGCCAAGGCTTTCAAACGGTGTACACCTGTTGTAGTTTCTTCACTACCGCCCAACAAACGTTCTTTTGCATCAGTTCGTGTTGTATGTAACAAGCTCACCAAATCGCCGCCGTCATCGATGATGATATGCGGTTTATGATCCAACGCTTTGTTCAGGAACATCGTATATTCTTCGTCTGTACAGTTGTACCAAGCATATACAGTTAAACCCATGTCGACAAGTCCTGCTGCTACATCATCTTGGGTCGATAATGGATTGGACCCTGTGACGATCACATCCGCACCACCACGTTTTAAAACAGTAGATAAGTACGCAGTTTTCGCTTCTAAGTGAACGGACACAACGATGGTTTGACCTTTGAAAGTTTGCTCTTTTTCAAAACGGTCACCTAATGTGTTTAAAGTAGGCATGAAATTAGCTACCCAGTCGATTTTTTTACGACCTTCAGCGGCTAAGGAAATATCTCGAATTAAAGATTGCATTGGCGTTCTCCTTTTAGATTCTTCACCATAGATTATAATTGAAAGCCACCATATTCTGACATACGATGATGAGCTGGATAGTCTGCATTCATATCAATGCCTTTGATAACTTCTTTTACAAGCGCTTGTAATTGCTCAGCCATTTCTTTCATCATGTCTACCACTTCGCCATGGGTCAAAGCAGATTCGGAAATGCCTGCTGCATAGTTTGTGACCATGGAAATTGTCATATATGCCATTTCCGCTTCATTGGCTAAGGTCACTTCCGGTACATTCGTCATACCCACCGTTTGGCCACCTAACATAGCATACATGCGAATTTCAGCCGGCGATTCAAAACGAGGGCCCTCTGTACATACGTAGGTGCCACCATTGTGAACCGTTAAGCCTAGGGATTTTGCAGCACTTTCAACAATACTTCGCAACTCAGGGCTATATGGATCTGTAACATCCACATGAGCAACCGGACGATCGCCACCTTCGTAGAACGTATTCACACGGTTTTTCGTAAAATCTAGGAATTGGTCCGTCAACACAAAATGACCCGGTCCAAAGTTCTCATCCAAAGAACCTACCGCTGTAGTAGATACGATGAACTTAACACCTAACTTTTTCAAGCCCCAAATGTTTGCACGATAATTAATCTTGTGCGGTGGAATCGAATGATCTCGA
Source organism: Veillonella sp. VA139 (assembly GCF_003992005.1). Taxonomy (GTDB): domain Bacteria; phylum Bacillota; class Negativicutes; order Veillonellales; family Veillonellaceae; genus F0422. Next base: position 51,635 of record NZ_RQVL01000010.1, read on the forward strand.
CCATGACGGGCTAAGAAATACACCGTCTTGCCCTCATAGGTACCGCACACATAGTGAATCTCACCATAAGGCGTCATCAAAAACGATTCCGTCATAGTTTCAAACATATTTGGGTCGTACACACCAGTACCACCAATAATAGCAATCGCTGACATATAGTTCCTCCTTGTGATAGATAGAAAAATATCTGTATGAATTTATTATAGCATGAAATGGGGGAATTCTAATAAAATTTTAATAAAATATCCCCACATTAGAAGTGATTCCATGTGGGGATATTGTTACATATGTATTAAGTTTTTATTCGCTTTCTTCTAGTTCTACCTGCATGGCTCCCATACCTAGGGCAACTTTAATGCCACACCCAGCAATAGAGCCAAAGTAGCACAACATAGCCGCTAGATTTGAAAGGATCATATTTCGTTTACAGATTAATGTATAGCTCCCTTGAAAGCCTGGTATCTTAGTTTTTTCTAAATAAAACTTTTGTAACCGCATACGGTACTCTGCTACATACATGTTGTCGCACATGACCTGAAATAACTCTTCATCATCATATACATCTGATGAACTGAATGCATTCCACTTTTTTAGAAAACTCCTCATAATTTTTTCAATATCAGGAAAAATAGCATAGGCTTGATTTACCTTAAATGAAGTTGGCGTTACAAATATAATATCTATTTTCTTATATTGCTTAATATCTCCTAAAAATGATTTTGCAATACTGGCATAATCTGTTTCTAACACAACTCGTCTATCGTCTATGATTAAGCTACCATTCTTTTGTGTTAGCCCTATCTTGGACTTTATATTCCACAAAGGATGAATCATTTCTTCTATGCTTTCTTTAGTTAAAGCAGCAATTCTCCATACACTAGTATTGCGTTCTTTATCATAGTACACATATTGATGATACGGTGGTATTTGTGTAGTATGCAGAAATGTAGCATATTCCGTAGAAATACATGACATTATCACACCATGTAATACACTCCCTAATGATTGAACAATTTTCTGCCTATTATCTAAGTGAATATCAAATTCTATTACTTTAATTTCAATTTTCTTCAAGATGTAACTTTACTCCTCCAAATATATAATCTTTTCCTTTATACTTCGTTAGCTTTAGCGTTCTGGGAGATATAATTTTGTCTTCATTATGTCGATGGTCTTCAAACTGCTTCTGCAATTTTAGTATTGATTTCACGACATTAACTTCATCTTTAGAATTATCAAATAGTGGCAATAGTAATGTTTTATGTAAAAAACCAATACTACTGCCCAGTAAACAAGTGACCTGTTCCAATTCTTGTATGCATGATTCCTCAATAGTCTCTTTAAATGCAAGTTTCCATCGTCTTACTAGTCGTTGCGTATGTTCTTCAATAATTTTGATAAGATCAGATGTAGAATCGATTCCAATATTTTTCAATTCATGAAGATTTACACTTAACATGCCTTTTAGCTTAGTATTTGGAATGATACACTCTCTATATATAGGTAATGATTTTATTTCTTTTGTATCTGCTAAAGAGTCATACCTAGGTAAGATATACGTAGCCATACTATCATTATTTGATAACATAATATCTGATACTGAAATAGCATGAAACAACTTTTTTATACCATCTCGAACATCTTTTCCAGTAGACTTCTTTATTCTAGATAGTATCAATGTATCCAGACCTTTTCTGTATGCTTTTATACATCCATTAAGATCATTCTGATTTTTTAAAGCCTTTACGAGTTTATCTCTCCATTCTTTACGAAAGTCTTCATCATTCTTTATAATATGGGCTACTATAGATGCGATTATGACACCTTTCAAGGAACTACCAGGTATATACGGTGTTCCATCAGGTAATGACATGCATAGTTTTATATCATTCAATGACATTTTTGAAATAGAACTTGGTACACAATGCAATTGACGTTTAGAAACACTCAACAATACGCTATCTTCAGGAATACCTATTGTTCGTTCCATCCATTCGTAAATAGTCTCTTTTTGTCCTTTTGTATGGTTTTCTACATACGACTCATAGTCAGATAGTTTATCAATTGAATATAAATATTGAAACCATTTTTTGTGGTTTAAAATATATACATCACGATTAGCTGTATCTAAAATGTAGTCAAGTACATTCACATCTCGCCCGCTTCCTATGGATACTGGGGTTATCGTTTCTAATGTAAAAGAAACTGTAGTTGGCATGGATTTTTTACTCATCAATATTCACCCCTAACCAAAAACCTTTCATATTTTTATAAATTGAATGAGGACTTTTATCGTAGTGCAATTCTACCATTTGTCCCTCTAATGGATACGGCATACAGCTACCTTCTTGTAGAGCATAAAAAGAATTTCGTTTATATGGTGCAGAAATAGATTCGCTATATACAAAGCCACTTCTTTTGATGATCTTATACGTACCCTCTGATACTATATTAATCTCATCTATTTTTGGTGTTATAGCGCTAATCGACATATACATAGAACCTTTTTGCTGCAATAAATTATATAATGCAACTGCATCAGTTCCATATGTAGGTATTGTATCTAACTCAAACTCGTCTTCTACAATAAATTGTCCAAAACCAGAACTTCTCTTTCCTCCAATACCGGTATAACTGAGACTTTCAAAAATTCTTTTAACTCTATCCAAATCTTCTATCCGTTTAACTCCCACAATGCAGTATAATCCCGCATTCTTAGCAAATTTAAAGGAACCTACAACATATGGGTTGCTCTTCTCTTCACGCAACGCCACACGATGCGCTGTTAAATACTGTCCAAAAAAAGGATCTTCAATCATAGAAAATAGTGAATATGCACCAACCTTATTATACAAATTGGATGCACGAATATATCCTATCTTTTTTAGTTTTTTCTGGTCTTTTACACGCTTTAGCAACGTATCTTTGTCTATGATAGATATATGTTTTTTCTGAGTTTCACAAATTGGGCGTGGTACAAATAACTCAATTTGCTTATGTAGATTTGTAAAAGGAAACAAGCTAGAGATTTTTATATCATCCACTCGTAAAGATTGCAGTAGCCATTCTATTTCTGCTTGATTATGACCAATTTCATTCACACAGGCAGATACAAATGTATCTGAGGATATTGTGAGTTGCACTTTATCTAACGAACCGCCTTCACTCGTATTTCCAAAGTGTACGGAACTTGTAAATGTAAAAGGAAATATATAATATTTCATTACATCACCTTAACCTTGTAAAACCTGTTCACAACGTTTACTTAATTCAGCATCAACCGAGAATGTTTTTATTGTCACATTATCAATAGATATACGTCCATACCCTCTTGTACCATGTCCTCCAAGGTAATCTAATTGCAATAACTCTAAACCTGTTCGTAATGTTTGTAAATCTTCTTCCGCTTCATCTTTATCTATTAAAGTATATACAAGCTTAAATGCAAACTTAGTTCCTGCGGGTACACGCTCTATTTGTCTCGGCATAGCAACACTAGTCACTCTATTAATAGTGTTTTCAAATTTTACTTCTCCCATATAGGTATCTGTATCAATCGACTCAAATAACAATTTGGTTTCTTCTGAAATAAATAAATCTTGAAATTGCAATCGAGAAATAGTTTGTGGCTTTGTAGAACCAAATAATCTCTTAATAACATCATCATCCTTATCTATTGAATTTACAATATGTTCTTCACTTCTATAGCGAGCTAGTAAGGTACGAATTTTCCCTTTTAACGAACTCCCCGGAATAATGGGTTCTTGTGTTAAAGAATCGCGAATAAACGGACTATCTACTGCTCCAATCGGAGCATAGTCACTACCGCCACCTATGTGCATACCTGTTTTTATTGTTAAATCTCCTTGGATAATAATTTTTCCTCGAATTGCATTCTTAGTAGTTTCACTCATACTTATTTACTCCCTCTTTTATTATAATTTTGATTAGTATAATTATTTTTCTTTTTTCTTGTAGATACTGCTGAATAATACTTATGAAAAGCAACTAATGCCTCTACGTATTTACAATATTCATTAAATTTTTCAATATCTCCATTAATATCTTCTAAGAGAGGAATTAAATTTGCTTTTTCAATAAAGTCATCAACTGCATTAATTGCATTATACTTTTTATTATTCTCTTCAATTTCTCGACCGGCTTGATATCGAAATAAAGTTTTAAGAAAACGAATTTCCATCTGTAATTCAGGTGAAATAGTCTTTACTCGATCTTTATTTTTAGCTACCTCAACAGTTACCTTGTTTTTTACATCAGTAATTGCAGAAAAAATTTTTCTAAGTTGATTGGTATTTAATGCAATTATGCCTTGATCTGTTTTCCCCAACTGCTTAATCACTGATTCTGCTTCTGCTACATAATCAAACATTCTGTTCCTCCATTTTTTCTTTACCACGCAAACAATAAATCAATATATGCAATGCCGTAAGTAACTCTTTTCCTGATGTTTTGATTACCTCTTTAGATTGAGTATACTCATACATTTTAGTAACAAATTTCTGATATGCTTCTTTTTGTAATTCACTAGCTCTTTGAGGCTCCATTCTAGCCAAAGTATATAGCAATCTTGCTCTGTGAATTCCATCTGAATTCTCTTTTACAAGCTCTTCTAGCAATTCCATAATCCGATACATAAAACTTAATCTAAAAGGAATTTTATCCATATCACTTACTATTCCTTCTTTAGATATACCTAATAATGACTGTAGTAGTTTAAACTTTTCTCCCAATACAGAGTTAATAAACTGATCCCATGTATACACATGATGACAAACTAAAGGCTGTCCGTCATTATGTGTATCAAAGCCAAACAAGGCAATACTATCTTTTTTAGGCATATCTTTTGCTGTCGACTCTAAATTACCAGTTATTTCTGCCATTTTTGTGATTGGAAAGTGATGGGTAAACATCCCTAACCCCGCAGACATTGTAATTTTTCCACCCGTCAAATCCTTAAGTCTATTTCGAATATCAATAGCAACTTCAATCAATTCGTCCCAAGGTCCTACTAGAAAAACATCATCCCCGCCAGAATAGATAATATGAATATGCCCCTTTTCGCTAGTATCTCCACTCCAGAGGCGATAAGTATCTTTTATATCTTCTACACCATTGACATTACCCGATACAATTTTATTAACCCCTACTTTAAAGAACATAGATAAAGTTCTGGATAAATCAGCATATCTAGAAAATCTATTAAATTGAAACAATGCTTCTTTGTTATCACTAATAAATCCACTAATAAAGGCTGCTCCTAGGTTATCAACATCAGCTCTTAATACCCCTAAGCGCTGTATACCTGCCGTTTTTGAGCCACTAAGATTTGCTAATTCTTCAAAAGTATATACAGAGCCATCAGGTTTACGAGTTACATAATCTGCAATCCACAAACGATTTGCAACCGGTCCGCCTACTTCCGATCCATTAATAACATATAACCGTTTCCACTCTGCACTGTCACCTAATTCTTCTAAATTACGTTTTGATATAACATATAAATTCGCATCATAATTAGAATATATCGGAATCGAAGGTGTCTTCTCTAATACAGCTTGTGTTTCTGCAATTCCTAGCACAGATTCTTCTGGTTGAACCAATACTTCTCCTAACCTATATAAAGAATCACACATACAGCAAGCCAACGCTCCTGTATCTACATAAGGTTTTAAATATACTGATGAAGTATGGCATATAGAGCATTCTTTATCTCCATCTTTCACTAAATTAATAGAACTATTAGGGTTAAATAAATCAACCAAATTCTCTTCGGTATACCGTGATATTTTACCTTTATCACTATTCTGTCGAACATCACCAAATAGTTTATGCTGTTTTTCTCCGTTAATTAAATCATTCCCTGTACATGTGGCCATACCAAATGCGATATATAGTTTTGTACCTACATGCTCAAGTAACCATTGATTCACAGAGGCTTCTACAGAATTCACAATCTCTACAGTAGTTTCCGTAGCAGGTGATAGTATATAGAAATGTCCTCCACCAGAATATAATACGTTACATCTAGTCAAGTTTAAGTCTTCTAACAAAGAATCAATAATAGATTCTAATAGTATTTCTAAATACACTGATCGACCACGTAAAGATTTTAATGCACCTGTTGATGGCACTGTATAAATGAAATCTTGTATACCAGACACATCTCCAGAAATCATCATAAATGCTTCTTGTTCACGAAATGTTTTGGAATCTGTAAAACAATACCTTTTATAATCTGTGATATGGTTCTCTTCAAAATATAATTGCATACACGTTGCAATCGCTGCTGTCAACTTAGAATGTATGTACAAAGATGTATCTGCAATTTCTTTTTTATATGTAGTAAAAGGAATAAAGCTAGTAGTATCCTCATAAATCCGTAGTAATTCATTCACCGTCATATCATCTATATTTTGTGCTGTAAATTTATCTTTCATTGTTTGATGAAGCATTTTATAAGTATCAGATGTGGCTAGAATAGTCCCTTCTTTTGGGTAGTTATAATTATCCTCTACATCTAGACCTCGAAGGTGATATTTTTGCTCATTTTTTGAAATACTTCCACCAAAAGTATGGAATACAGATGTTAAAGGCATATTCTTATCGAAGGTTTGTCCCTCAATCATTTCACCTTCATCAAACTCTCTACGGTCCAAAGCCGATGCAAGATTATCTGCTTCATACACCAAATAAGCTAAGCTAGTATCTGGAATTGTGGCCTTAGATAATTGCTTTCCACGATGATATTGAACACATCTCAATAACTCCTTATCTTCTGAATAAGAACGCAAAAAAGTAGCCCCCGCCGTCGAATGATCTCCCGATCCTTCGTTAGCACGATAGACTACTTTTCCAATATCATGTAACAAGGCACCTTTTACCAATGTTTCTAAACACCCCATGGTTTTCTCCCTCATTAATCTTTTATAATATGACACAATCTTGTTCTTTTCTTTCTCCAATTCCCCAAGTATATATCTTAACTAAATCATCAAGAATATATATTCGCAAAGAATCAATATTCGGATTAATTAAACGACTGCAGTGGCGAATCATAGCATCGTACTGTTTACGATTTAACAATGCTTCAAATGCTGACTTTTGAACACGAACACCATATCGTTCCAAACACTTCACCATTTTTAATCGTATCTTACTATCTACTATATCATAAATAATCAAAACTATAAACTTTTTCATAATTAAGCGCTCCATAACATTATCATTTTCTAGATATCTATCTTATCTCTAGGGGTGTATATCGCTCAAGATCTATATTCATAATTGTTGATGCATATGCTTTGCATTGACTAAAAATAGATTCTCTAAATGTTTGTCCTCTATCCATATATTGATTCATACTTTTTATCTTTTTATTATAGGCACTCAAAAATAGTTTTCTTCCTTCTCCATTTAAATAGCACCCTTCACCAGAATATTGAAAGTCTTCATCTACATCTATCATATTTCGCTTGACTAAATTAAGCATTAATGAATCAATTACAGGTGCTCTCCATTCTTCAATTAAATCAGATACTAAGGCTGGATGTCCACCCTTAATAGAATGCATACCCCCTACAAAAGGATGTAATCCAGCATTAATAACTCTTGCCATAATTTTATTAAAGAGCATACTATACCCTAATCCTAACATAGCATTAAATGGATCTAATGGAGGCTGTTTACTTCGTTTTGTAAAAGTAAATTCTAAAGGGACAATCTTTCCTAGCCCTTCAAAATATAAGCGACTAATGATCCCCTCATATCCCATCAATTCTTCAATGCTTGTTGCTTTATGTATATTCTTGCGGATATGACAAATGTTATGAATGGACATCATAACACTATCATCAAGAAGATTCCTTTCATAGCGTCTCAATATAGTCAGCTGATTATTTATTTTAGCATTGATTTAGTTTTTTACTAAGTGCTAAACAGAACTCTTGATCTTCCCTCATAGTAAATTGTCTCTGATGCTTATGAATATCTACAGTATTTGTATTAATCAAAGTACCAAAATATTTCCCATATCCTGATAACCAAGTCACTGGAATACCATTAGATATAAAATCAGTCAATAATGATGATGAAATATGAACCGAGTCAAATACTGTTACATCATCAATGGACTTAAATGGTACTTCAAATAATACTTCATGATTCCTACCAACAATAACATGCCCACCTTTTCGTTTAATAAAGGAGCCTGATTCTGTCACATATAAAGTCGTCATACAAATTCCTCCTTTATAATACATAACTATTATTACTATACGCTCCGATCCCATATTATAGGATGTAAAGAATGCGGTGCATTGTTTACGCATAGATCTGAGTATTACAACCTTAGTTTTTTCCGAGTTCCGTCCCCATATTGGGGATTATTTTTTTATCAGGATGGGTATTGGGTACATAAATATTACAACGTATTTAATGCGTTTCCGTCCCCGTATTGGGGATTATTTTTTATCGTTTAGGTTTATTTTCATTGTTCATTTTAGTTTTAGTTTTATGTTTCCGTCCCCGTGCTGGGGATTATTTTTTATCTGAAAATAAGTATAACAGGACTTACTAAAACAGAAGAAATCTGGGAGTTTCCGTCCCCATATTGGGGATTATTTTTTTATCCAATTTTGGGAAAAATGACACAACAATGTCTACAGATGATTTCGGGTTTCCGTCCCCGCATTGGGGATTATTTTTTTATCATAGAAAGACATAAGACTAAAGACATAAATACTACTTCTAATTTTCGTCCCCGTACTGGGGATTATTTTTTATCACTCAGAGGAAAGCCTATTGACATATCTATTGAACGAAACAGTTTCCGTCCCTATACTGGGGATTATGTTTTTATCATGATGAAGAACGCGACTTAATCGAATTTATTGGGTCAGTAAGTTTCCGTCCCCATATTGGGGATTATTTTTTTATATATATCACATTATTAAATTGAAAGGAAAGAACACCATGAGTTTCCATCCCCATACTGGAGATTATGTTTTTATCAAAAAGGCTTTGAATTGAATAAAGAAGAATTGAGAAATTGCTTGTTTCCGTCCCCGTATTGGAGATTATTTTTTTATCCCTACCCTCTATAGTTATGATAACTAGAGCCTTTAAACCACGATCATCGGCGGAGTCGTTACAAAGATACTCTTAACTTCAATGAAACTCCCGAAAACTGTCGTTCAAGCCTATTATTATCAAATCGGCGGAGATTTATATCTAACATAAGAATACCATATCTATTAGACAAATTGCAAATTTCAAGTAATACAAATGCCCCACATCAGGATGTAGCTATCTTTTCAGATGTGGGGCACTCTCCTTCTAATCATTTTATTTCCATACCAATCAGATTCTTTACTTTAAAGTCTCTTCTTTTATCACATTCCCTATCTTTCTTGGAAATCCATAGCAATCATTCCTGGGAACAAAATTTTATAATAATCTGCCGCTACTTTTAATGTTTCTAACAGCTTCAAGCAATGCCTTTCAGTGCTCGTGTTTACATTTACCTTATGTTTTATCCAACGTTGTACATGGCGACTAAACCTTTCCACTACTTCACATACTGGAACACCCCATTGTAATTCTAATGTTGGTACATCTGCGTATGGAATAGTATTACCTTTGAATTGTTCTACATGAAACTCTAAGATCTTGGTTAATTGCTTCATGCATCTAGGAAAATCCCCAGTCACTTCATTACGATAGTTTAGTTGCAGTAAAATCTCTTTCGCTACGACCTCTATGGTTTGTAACCAAAATAATAGCGTTAATATATTTTTATGCTTGTCTTTCTCCAAAATAATATCTTGAGGCTCCTTACTATCTACTTTTCCTGCTTTAACCTTCTCCATTGTATATGTATAAGAGAATAAGGTCGGTAAAGCATCTATAGCGGCAAAAATAACATATAATTGCAGTTCTATACCTTGTAATTGTTCTTCTGTTATCTTTGTGGACTCTTTTGCATGCCTTTCAAGAGGCTCAATAAGGGGAAGCATATAGTCACTCATCTTTGAAGCTACCTGAATGATATCTTCCCGTGTATCATCAGGCATCCAAGTATCTTTATGGTCAAGGATATGATCTAACCGCTCATAAATTCTTTTCCGAATATTATCTCCACTTCTTGGATTTGTTTCTTCTACTAGGGTTATTATGTCATGAAACATAACATAGGTGCCTTGCCACCATAGGGTAAATAAGTTATCTGTTAATGCATTTCCTATCATTTCTATCACCTAATTCTCTTTGATATATTTATATTCGGCACGTAGTACTACAGGATACAAGGCTATATAACAGCGCACGATACGCTCTAGTCCTCGTAAACTATTTTCATAGGTATGAAACATAGTCCGATACGATTCGTATTCACTTTGGGACATATCTTTTGTATCATTAAACAGTTGATTTTTTAAGGTCTTCCAATAGATATCTGGTTCTTTCCAATGCTTTTTCATACACATATATGTAGCTCTTAGATCACTCCATGTTCGAATCGAACCCTTCCTAGCTTGCTGAATACAATCTTCTGTATGTTCTAGTGGAGCCGATTCATCAATATGACTTTCCTCATAAGAGAACCATTCTTTTTCCGCGAGTTGAACACGACGATGCACAAAGGCTTTTACTGCCATATGAAGTATATATAGCATATCTTCCACAGTCACATCTTCCGACAATTCCGTATATATATCATAGCTTTCATCTAATACGCTATTCACATCCGACTGTACCATCATAATAAACATTGGATACATCAATTTTGCTAATCCAACCATACCTGATAAAAGGATTTCCTTTTCACACTCATCTTCTAAATAGTCGCTATACTCAAATGTCCTTGATCTGTTAAGTGTATCCACTACATTAAGTAAAATTGTCCCTATATTTTGATACATTGTTTTATAGGCTTTTAAATTTACTTTAAAAGGCTTATCTTCTTTCCACTTATCTGTACTAACCCGCTTCCATTCATCACGAATCTTATACTTAGCTTCTTCTATATATGGTCTATCGGAATCAGAAAAATGATCTAAACTATACTCTATTATGTCTTTCATAATGGAATGAATAAAGTCATGACTACTGCGATACAGATACACCGGCTCACACTGTTTAACACGCTTTCGGATCGGTTCTCCATCTTCCGCCTCTAATGTCCACTCTGTATCGTAATTAACAGGATCCTCGGTATCTGTCAGGTAAACTCTATCATAATTATAGTAGGAATTATAATAGTCTCCATCTATCACTACCTAGTAATAGGAATATCGATCTTCACTATCCACATAATTCATTTCTTTAATGTAGTCACCACCAGCTATGAAAGTATCATACACAGTGCCATCGTAGTTATCCACTCTATGTAATAGATAATAAAAATATACGTCATGGAAAAACTCTCGAATATCTGCTAGATTGTCTGTACTAATAAGATCTATAGGTTCTTTTTCATCTTCTGACATATCAAAATCATCGTCTTCCAAAGCATCTGACTGCACAGAACTTTCATCCTCTCTACTAGACGGTTCATAGGTTCCTAAAATAATGCTTTCCAAAATTTCACCTAAGTGAGCCTCTTCCTCTACTGCATCTTGTAAATCACGAATTGCCTTCCAATCTTCTTCTTTATCATCACCACCTGATAAAATATGTTCTGTCAACATATCTGCTGGATATTTCATGGAAAAGAATAGCACATGCTCAAGGAACAATTCAAGAACTTGGAACATTCTAAGATACAGTGTACCCTCTTGTCTTGTTTGTAAGTACTCCAAGGTATCTTCAATAGATAGACAGTACGGTATCTGTCCCGCTTCTAAGATTGCTTCACTCATGTCAGGAGTGTTTATGATAATCCGTTTTCCTAAAAGCTCTGCTAATCTGTTAGAAATAAGCGTTTTCTGTTGGCTATGAAACCAATTCTTTGCCTCTTCTTTTTCAAGGGTGAGCAAACATTCTAGGTATTCTAAATCCTCTATCTTTTCAGCCACTAGGTCATCGATATATATATCTACGCCACCAATATGTGCTTTCAATAGATTTGGTAAACTATGATAGACATACTGCATGCCTCTCACGATGCTAAGTGGTTGAATATGACGACACATAATAGCTAACTGTCTAGTCGCCTCCGAATTGAATTCATACTCGGTATCTTCTAGCCAACGTAATCCTTTCCACATCTCTTTTTGAACATCCAGAAAGTCTTCCGGATATTCACTTTCACCATAGAACTTTTCTCTCATCACCTCTAAATAACAACGCATCAACAAACCAGATGCTAGCACCGTAACTGTTATATCATATTCCTCTAAATCTAAAGACAATGTACTGATATATGTGTCTTGCTCAAGTAACTCTACAATCTGGGAAAATCTGGAATATACACCTTCACAAATATCTATAAAGCTTAATTCAATGACATCCTGACAAGTAGAGATTCCAATTTCTATAAATCCATTAATAGTTTCATCAGATGTAAACTCACTAGCAATCGCTGTTAAATCTACTCTGTCTTGATCAGCATATGCAATCTCCTCTAGATCATTTGCTAAAAGAGACCTATGCCATATATCCCCTAAATAGTTTGATAGAGAACCCGCTAAACATTTGTCTTTCTTACCTTTCGTAGCCCCCTCTACTGCATCTAGTAATGCATTGCATAGTGCATCAAAGGCACATATAGTAGCTATATACTCTAACACATGGTCTGGCAAATTTTGTTTAGTTTCTACTTCTGTTTCCATCACATACTCCTCTTCTCGATGATCATCAAGATATGCTGTTACTATGGTGCTACGGGATAGCACCTACTATCCTATACTTGTATTTTCTTGTTATTACATATTCGACACACTTTCAAAAAATCCTTTTTCATTAATTTTAAGAATATTTTGACAAAAATATCCCCACATTAGAATCGATTCCATGTGGGGATGTTGTTACATATGTATTAAATTTTATAGTAGAGACTCTACTTTTTCTTTGCTTTGAAAACCCATCAATATTGCTCGCTTGTCATCAATGCATATTTTGTTTATCGTTTGCTTTAAATATCCCCAATCATATGTAGGATTAATTTGTCGTACTAACTCCATAATAATTAATAAAACTATCGCAAAACGATTTGTTGCCTTCTTCGCTCCCTCAATTTCATGATAAACAATATTATCATACCATGGCAACCTTACTTTAGGTTTTTTTCTTACCTTAATGTCTATCAAATTACCATTATGTGCACATATATTTCTTATAAAATAAATACATTTTAACCAGGATATTAGTTCATTATTAGTACATCCGTATATGCTAGCCAACCTAGTTAAGTTTTTCTCACTTAACATATCTAACATTTTTACAATCATACCAAGTGTTAGTAAATCAAATGCAATCCAAACTGTAGGAGATCCTTCTTCATTAAAATTTTCTTGATTTGAGTTTAAATTATACGACATCCTTTTTAATGAACCCAAAAGTGCTTCTTTTACAAGAAATTCTTGTTGGCAAATGTACTCTTTCGTAGTCTTTTCTTTATTACACCACGTGGAAAAATCTAAATATCCAAAAGCTCCATATCTTTCGCCTAATATGTTAGCAAAATTGGCTTTTATGGAAATTTCAACTTCTTCAATAGCATGAAGAAGAAATATTCTTAAATCTTTATCTTGGTAATAACGTTTTATAATATCTTTAAACTTTAAACCTTCATATGATAGTTTGCCTTTACCTAAATTAATAGCTAAAGGTTTGGCAATATTCTTTAACTTGTAATAGTTTATATGTTGAAATATAAAACTATCCCCTTCTGAAACACTCATACCTTTATCTGAAAACAATGTTAGCAATTCATCGTGTGATAACGCCTTTGGTGTATTCATAATATTCCCTCAACAATATACAAAAAAAGCCCCACGTCAGAATATATCTGTCCTTGCGGATGTGGGGGGTTTGTCTTATACATAGGATAACCCTAATTTCAAAAATTGTCAATACTTTTTTTATCCGACGGTGTCAAGTTTTTGTTGGAAAAATAATTTCCTAGCTTTAAAAGAGGGTTCCTTGTTACCAAAGAATCCTGCGTCCACCATGTTTAATTGCTTGTAACCATCCGTTACTTTTCTACACCTGGGATTGCAGTTCTAGGTGTTGGCAAGATTGACTAAAAATAGATTCTCTAAATGTTTGTCCTCTATCCATATATTGATTCATACTTTTTATCTTTTTATTATAGGCACTCAAAAATAGTTTTCTTCCTTCTCCATTTAAATAGCACCCTTCACCAGAATATTGAAAGTCTTCATCTACATCTATCATATTTCGCTTAACTAAATTAAGCATTAATGAATCAATCACAGGTGCTCTCCATTCTTCAATTAAATCAGATACTAAGGCTAGATGTCCACCCTTAATAGAATGCATACCCCCTACAAAAGGATGTAATCCAGCATTAATAACTCTTGCCATAATTTTATTAAAGAGCATACTATACCCTAATCCTAACATAGCATTAAATGAATCTAATGGAGGCTGTTTACTTCGTTTTGTAAAAGCAAATTCTAAAGGAACAATTTTTCCTAACCCTTCAAAATATAGACGACTAACAATTCCCTCATATCCCATCAGTTCTTCAATGCTTGTTGCTTTATGTATATTCTTGCGGATATGACAAATGTTATGAATGGACATCATAACACTATCATCAAGAAGATTCCTTTCATAGCGTCTCAATATAGTCAGCTGATTATTTATTTTAGCATTGATTAGCCTTTTGCTAAGTGCTAAACAGAAATCTTTATCGCCCCTTATAGTAAATTGTCTCTGATGCTTATGAATATCTACAGTATTGGTATTAATTAAAGTACCGAAATACTTTCCATATCCTGATAGCTAGGTCACTGGAATACCATTAGATATAAAATCAGTCAATAATGATGATGAAATATGAACCGAGTCAAATACTGTTACATCATCAATAGAATCAAATGGCACTTCAAATAACACCTCATGATTCCTACCAACAATAACATGTCCACCTTTTCGTTTAATAAATGAACTTGATTCTGTCACATATAAAGTCGTCATACAAATGCCTCCCTTATAATACATAACTATTGTTATAATGCACTCCGATTCCATATTATAAGACGTATATAATGCGGTGCATTGTTTACGCATAGAGCTAAGTATAATAATCTTAAGTTTTGTTGAAATTCGTCCCCGTATTGGGGATTATTTTTTTTATCTGTTTTCTGAACGAATTGTTGATGAAAGAGTGCAACATTTATGGTTTCCGTCCCCGTATTGGGGATTAATTTTTTATCTATCCAGAATTGCCTACATTAGATGACACTAGGCATATACGTTTCCGTCCCCGTATTGGGGATTAATTTTTTATCGCGTATACCTAAAATAAAGCAATATAACGATGCTCAAGAGTTTCCGTCCCCGTATTGGGGATTAATTTTTTATCAAAGTCACCACAGGCAAATTAACATCCGACCTTGAAACCGCCTTTCCGTCCCGTACTGGGGATTATTTTTTTCATTTTGATAAGTTATTATAATTAATTTCTACAAGGAGGAAACGTTTCCGTCCCCGTACTGAGGATTATTTTTTTATCTCTAAGAATTATGTTAGATAATAAAATTGCGCTATTGGCTTAAGTTTCCGTCCCCATACTGGGGATTATTTTTTTATCTAGGACATTCTCACATCTATGTGAAGAAGACATAGTATAATGTTTCCGTCCCCATACTGGGGATTATTTTTTTATCTGAACGAGAAACAGTTAAACGAAATCATTTAGCTATTAGTTTCCGTCCCCATACTGGGGATTATTTTTTTATCACTACCCTCTATAGTTATGATACCTAGTGCGTTTAAACCACGATTATCGGCGGAGTCTTCACAAAGATAACCCTAACTTCAATCAGAATCGCAAAAACTGTTGTGCAAGCCTATCCTTATCATATCGGCGGAGATTTATATCTAACACAAGAATACCATATCTATTAGATAAATTGCAAATTTCAAGCAATAAAAAAGCCTCACGTCAGATTTGCATATCTATCCTTACGGATGTGAGGGGTTTGTTTCAGTTACATAATAGACCTATCCTAACACTCTGTCAAGCATGATTTCATGCCTTCAGACAGTGTAAAATATTTTGTGTAAACATGTTTAGTTAGTATTGAAAAAAGAACTGAACTTCTTTAAGATTTAAGTGTCTAATAAAAATCACAGAAAGAAGGTTCAGTTCTTATGACTAATACTAACACAAATTTATTAAATGCACTACCAGTAAAT